>JANYLG010000043.1 GCA_025363775.1 Acidobacteriota bacterium
GCAACGTCGAGATCGAGACGTTCCCCACTTCGCAGAAGCTGTGGCAGGCAACTCAGGCCGAACTGTGGATGGTGAAGCCGGACAGCCGCAAGCTGTACGACTTCCGCGATGTGGCCGTCAGCGTCGCGTCAGGCAGTGAAACGGGAGACGTCACCGGGGAACTGGTCGACCTGGGTTACGGCGGCCGGCCCGAGGACTACACGAGCAAGGACGTCAAGGGCAAGATCGTCCTGGGTTCCGCGTCGAGCAGCCAGCTGCAGCGCCTGGCCGTGTTCGAGCGCGGCGCGATTGGCGTGCTCAGCTACAACCCGATTCACCCGGAAGCCAACATCGACCAGATCGGTTCTCAGAGCGTATCGGGCACGGCACCACAGGGCCGGACCGTCGGGTTCGGCTGGTCGGTGTCACCACGCGTCGGGCGTGAACTGGCGGGCATGCTCGCGCGCGGCGAGAAGATCACGCTCCGCTCGATCGTGAAGGCGGACTCGTACCCGGGACGGATGGAAACCGTGCATGCGGTCATCCCGGGCGATGGCAGCTCCGACCAGGAACTGGCCATGTCGGGACATCTCTACGAAGGCTATCTGAAGCAGGGCGCCAACGACGACGCGTCAGGTTGCGCGATCACCCTCGAGATGGGCCGCGCGCTGATCCGGCTCGTGGCCGAGGGCAAGATCCCGAAGCCGAAGCGCACCATCCACTTCCTCTGGGTACCGGAGATCAGCGGGACATCGGCGTGGCTGCAGAAGCACCCGGACGTGACCAAGAAACTCGTCGCCGACCTGAACTTCGACATGGAAGGCCTGCGCCTGGCGACACACGGCAGCTTCTGGACGATGCACCGGACGCCGGACAGCTTCCCAACGTTCCTGAACGACATCGGCGCGAACATGATGGAGGTGATCGCGAACCTCAATCGCGAGCGCGTGCGCTACCGGTCCGGCGGCTACGGCTTCACCCTCCCGGTGCTCGCCCCGACGGGCAGCCAGGATCCGTTCTACACCCTGGTGGACAAGCACTACGGCGCGAGCGACCACGTCGTCTACTTGAGCAACGGCATTCCGTCGCTGATGTTCATTACGTGGCCGGATCCGTTCTATCACTCCTCGGAGGACACGCCCAATAAGCTCGATCCCACCCAATTCAAGCGCGCGGGCGTCGTCGGCCTCGGCGCACTCACGGTGCTGGCCACGGCCGACGAGGCCATGGCGATGAAGGTGGTGGCCGAGACGCTGGCGCGGGGCACCGAGCGGATTGGACAGGCAGAGCGCAAGGGATTGTCGTACATCGCCGACGCCACCGATGCCGCAGCCGCCGTCGAGGGCTACAAGGACGCGCGCAACGCCGTGCGGCACCAGGTCGAGATCGAGAAAGCGACGCTCCGGACGGCCGCCATGCTCTTCCCGAGTCCTGCCGACGGTCAGAAGCGGCTGGCGGTGCTCGAACCCCTGCTGGACCAGCAGGCCGCCGCGCTGCAGGGACACGCGACCGCTCTCTACAAGCTCACGGCCGCACGGTTCAATGCGCCGACCACGGAGCCGGCGCCGACCGATCTCGAGCAGAAGGCCGCCAGGACGACCGTGGAGCCCGTCGGCGGTGCCGGAGGCGGGCGCGGCGGGTTTGCCGGCGGCGGTGGTGGTGCTGGTGGGCAGGGCGGCGCCCAGGTGGGCGCGGGCGCTTCAGTGTCCGCTGCCGATCGAGAGGCAGCCTCTGCCGCGATGCGCAAGATCCCCGGCCACATGACCTCCGAGCTTCGCGCCATCCTGCCGCGGAAGCTGACCGTCATGCAGGTCCGCGACTTTATCTCCGGCGAATTCGAACCGGTCCAGCTGGCTGACGTCGTCGCATATTTCGACGCGCAATCCAAGTTGGGCTCGGTCAAGCTGGTCGAGAAGCCGCCGGAGGTGCCGGCGAAGGGCAGGAAGAAGTAGCGGACAGCGGAGGCACCGCAGGGGCGACCGGCTGGTCGCCCGCGAGGGCGATTGGCATTCTTAGAGGAGTGAGTGATGGCAAACGCGATTGATGGACTCAAACCCGCACTCGTCTGGAAGTACTTTGCCGAGATCAGCCTGGTCCCGCGCGGCTCGAAGAACGAGGCGGCGATCGGGAAGTACCTGGTGGACACGGCGCGGAAGCTCGGACTGGCGGCCGAGCAGGACGCGGCGGGCAACGTGCTCGCTCATAAGCCCGCGTCGCGGGGCCGCGAAGGGGCGCACAGCGTGTGCCTCCAGGGCCACATGGACATGGTCTGCGAGAAGAACAAGGATACGGTCCACAATTTCCTCGAGGACCCGCTCCAACTGGTTCGCAAGGGCAACTTCATGACCGCCAACGGGACGACCCTCGGTGCCGACAATGGCATCGCGGTGGCCACCTGCCTGGCGATCATGGAGGACAAGAACCTCGAGCACGGCCCGCTCGAGTTCCTGTTCACCGTTGACGAGGAGACAGGCCTGACCGGCGCCAACAACCTTCAGCCCGGATTTCTTCAGAGCCAGACCCTCCTGAACCTCGACTCGGAGGACGAGGGCGAACTCTACGTCGGCTGCTCGGGCGGCCGCGACAACGCCGGCACGTGGGACGCCGCGCTCGACGATGCGCCAGCGGGCGGGACGGGGCTGCTCATCACCGTCAAGGGACTGAAGGGCGGGCACTCGGGGCTCGAGATTCACACCGGCCGCGGGAACGCACTCAAGATCATCACGCGCGTCCTGCTCGGCCTTGCCGCGATTGGCGCGCGGGTGGCCCGGATCGACGGCGGCAACAAGCGGAACGCGATCCCGCGCGAGGCGGAAGCGGTCGTGTCGCTGCCGAAGGCGAAAGCCGCGCAGGCGGGCGAGTTCGTCGAGCAGATGAACCAGGCGATCAAGGCGGAACTGGCCACCGTGGAGCCGAACGTCGCGATCGCCTGCCAGGCGCAGAAGGGTGTCCGCAAGATCCTCAAGAAGGCGCTCCAGAAGAGGGTACTGCTGACGCTCGCGGGCCTGCCGCACGGCGTGCTCAAGATGAGCGCCGACATCCCGGGCCTGGTCGAGACCTCGACGAACCTGGCCATCATCCAGACCGGCAAGAAGGCCATCTCGATTCAGACCAGCCAGCGAAGCTCCGTGGCGTCCGAGATCGACGAGGCAGCGCAGGCGGTGCGTGCGGTCTTCGAGCTCGGCGGGGCCACCGTGACAGGGTCGGACGGCTACCCGGGCTGGAAGCCGAACCTCGAGTCGCCGATCCTCGAGCGCGCGCAGTCCACCTACAAATCCTTGTACGGCAAGGACCCCGCGGTGAAGGCGGTCCACGCGGGCCTCGAGTGCGGCATCATCGGCGAGAAGTACCCCGGCATGGACATGGTGTCGTTCGGCCCGACGATGAGAGAGGTGCACTCGCCGAACGAGCATCTCTACATCGACACGGTCGAAAAGTTCTACACCTTCCTGCTGGCGATCCTGAAGAGCGTGAAGTAGACGCGAGAAGCGGACAGCTGGCAGCTGACAGCCCGATGCGGAATGCCCGTACCTGCTGACGGCTGTCGGCTGTCCACTGCCGCGCATCGTCCTGGTCCGTGGTCGGCGATCCCTGATCCCTGATCCCCGGCCCCCGGCTCCTGAACCCTATGCGCCTCACCCTCCTCGACTGGGCGGTGATCGCCGCCTACTTCGCGATCAACCTGGGCATCGGCCTCTGGTACCGGAAGCGTGCGACAGGCTCCACCGAGGAATTCTTCGTCAGCGGCCGGAACGTCTCGTGGTGGCTGGCCGGCACCAGCATGGTGGCGACCACCTTCGCGGCCGACACGCCGCTGGCCGTCACGGGCCTGGTCGCCGCCTACGGGATCGCCGGCAACTGGCTGTGGTGGAACATGCTCCTGTCGAGCATGCTCACCGTGTTCTTCTTCGCCCGCCTCTGGCGCCGCGCGGGCGTACTCACCGACGTCGAGTTCGCGGAGATCCGGTACGCGGGCCGGCCCGCCGCGTTCCTCCGCGGATTCCGAGCGTTGTACCTGGGCCTGCCGATCAACTGCATCATCCTCGGTTGGGTCAACCTGGCGATGGTCAAGATCCTCTTGATCATCTTCCCGGACCTGACGCTCCAGGCCATCGGCATCGCCGACCCGAAGATCTCGGCGCTCGCGGTCGTCTTCGGGATCATGCTGGTCACCGCGCTGATCTCGACGCTGTCAGGACTTTGGGGCGTCCTGGTGACCGACCTGTTCCAGTTCGTGCTCAAGATGGGGATGGTGATCGTGCTCGCGTGGTTCTCGGTGCGCGCCGTCGGCGGGATGGACGCGCTCCAGGTGAAGCTGCGAGCGATGGACGCCGCGCGCGGCGGCACGGGCTCGATCCTGTCGTTCACGCCCGACGTCGGGTCGGCGTGGATGCCGATGATCGCGTTCTTCGTCTACCTCGCGGTCTCGTGGTGGGCCACCTGGTACCCGGGCGCGGAACCGGGCGGCGGCGGCTTCGTCGCGCAGAGGATCTTCTGTGCCAAGGACGAGAAGCACTCGCTCCTGGCCACGCTCTGGTTCAGCGTCGCGCACTACGCGATCCGGCCCTGGCCGTGGATCCTCACCGCGCTGGCGTCGCTCGTGCTCTACCCGACGCTCGCGGACAAGGAATCGGGGTTCGTGAAGGCGATGGCGGATCCGAACGTCTTCCCGCCCGCGCTCGCCGGCCTCATGATCGCCGCGTTCGCGGCCGCCTACATGTCCACCGTCGCGACGCAGTTCAACTGGGGCGCATCGTACCTGGTGAACGATTTCTACCGTCGGTTCCTGGTGCGGGCGGCCTCGGATCGCCACTACGTCCGTGCATCGCAGGTCGCCACAATCATCCTCATGCTCTGCTCGTCCGTGGCGACCTACTACCAGAACTCCATTGCGGGCGCCTGGAAGTTTCTGCTGGCCATCGGCGCCGGGACGGGCAGCGTCTTCATCCTCCGATGGTTCTGGTGGCGCATCAACGCCTGGAGCGAGGTCGTCGCGATGGCCGCATCGTTCGTCGTCTCGCTCGTGCTGCAGTTCGTCGTGCGCCTCGACAGCAACGACCCGACGCAGTTTGCCTGGACGGTGCTGATCACGGTGGCGTGTTCGACGGCCGCCTGGCTCACCGCCACCCTGCTCACGCCTCCCGAGCCGCGGCCGACGCTGCTGGCGTTCTACCGCCGCGTGCGCCCGTCCGCGGCCCTCTGGGGCCCTGTCGCCCGCGAGGCCGTGGAAATCGAACCGCGGCACGACGCGCTCCAAAACCTGTTCGACTGGGCCGCTGGCTGCCTGATGATCTACCTCACGCTGTTCGGCACCGGCCGCCTGATCTTCGGGCAGATCCGCACCGGCCTCGCCCTGCTCGCGATCGCCGCCGTCGCCGCTGCCGCCCTCTACTGGCACCTCAGCCGCCGCGACTGGAGGGTTCTGAACTGACGCAGAAGGGTCGGTGCTGACGATGAGGGGTCGGGAACTGACGATGAAGGGTCGGTGCTGACGCAGAGGGGTCGGAACTGACGCAGAGGGGTCGGGAACTGACGCAGAAGGGTCGGAACTGACGCAGAAGGGTCGGGAACTGACGATGAGGGGTCGGCGTCGCCCCTCCGACTGACAAGAGTGCGGCAAAGCTGATACCATCCGCCCCGTTCCGGCCACGCCTGTCGCGCGGCCGTCCTGGCAGCCCGTGGTGCAAGTCGCGATGCAGCACGAAGGCGACGAGGCGCCCGGCCGGCAAGGCGCGACGATTGAGAATATCGGGAATATTTGAGGGAGGAGCTACGCCGCCGGGCGGGATGCCACGTCGGCCGGATGCCGGCGGGACTTGCGTCGCGGGCTGCTTGGGTCACGATCACTATCGAACTCTGCTCTGCGAGATCTGATCGTGATACAGGAGAAGGCGTTCGGGGCGCTGACGAAGGCCGCCAAGGCCGACACCGTCGTGTTCACGATGTCGCGCTTCGAGAAGTTCCCCGACCTGTGGGTCTCCATCGACACCACCTCCAGGGACATGAAGAAGGTGTCGACGCCAACCCGCAGCAGGCGCAGTTCGTCTGGGGCAGGTCCGAGAAAGAAGAGCCATCATGCGCAAAACCTCGGTGCAGTGGACCATCGCGATCGTCCTGACGCTCACCTCAGCCATCTGGCAGCGGACGACCGGCCCGACCTACCCGGCGAGAGGGACGGTGCGCCTGGGCGGCCAGGACATCGCGCTCCAGCTCCAGCGGTCCCACACCATCACCGAGCGGCAGCCGGTCATGGTGACGGTGGCCGATGCCTCGGTGGCGGGCGCCGTGGAATGGAGGCGTTTTCCGACCAGCGGCCCCTGGCGGACCGAGTCGATGGCGCGCAAGGGAGACGTGCTCGAGACGGTCATCCCTCCCGCGCCCGAGCCGTTGATGCCAATGGCCGGCAAGCTCGAGTACCGCGTGACGCTCTCGCGCGCCGGTGAGCAGGTGACGTTCCCGGAGAAACCAGCGGTGACGCGGTTCAAGGGCGACGTCCCGGCGTGGATCCTGATTCCGCACATCGCGGCCATGTTCTTCGGGATGCTGTTCTCGACACGAGCCGCGTTCGCCGCGATTGGCGGCGGCAACACCCGCACCTGGGGCTTGCTCACGGTGGCCTTGCTCGTCTTCGGCGGCTTCGTGCTCGGGCCCATCGTCCAGAAGCTGGCGTTTGGCGACTACTGGACCGGCATCCCGTGGGGCTACGACCTGACCGACAACAAGACGCTCATCGCGGGCGTGGCCTGGATCCTGGCCGCGATGCAGTTGCGCGGCGGGCGACAGGCCAGAGTCGCCGTGGTCGTGGCCACGATCGTCACCATGGTCGTCTTTGCGATTCCGCACAGCGTCTGGGGATCTGAGGCGAAGTGGTAGGGCGGGCAAGGCCTCAGGCTGACGGGGCCTCGCCGAGCGCGTGCGTCAGGATGACGTAATCGGCCACGGGGCGGCCGCCGACCAGATGCTCCTGGATGATGCGCTCGAGCACGGGAGGATCGCAATGGTGGTACCACGTGCCGTCCGGATAGACGACGGCGATCGGGCCGCCAGTGCAGATGCGGAGACAGTTGGCCTTGGTGCGGAGGATTCCGCCCTGCTCGGAGAGACCGAGTTCGGAGAGCCGTCGCCTGAGATACTCCCAGGCGGCAGTCCCGCGCTCCAGGTCGCAGCACTTGGGCTTGGTCTGCTCGCAGCACAGGAAGATGTGCCGACGCCCGACGGGAATCCCTACTTCCTTCGCCTTCCAACGGAGCGGATCCACAGACTGGTTGTCAGACTCCATGGCATGGCCCTCGGTTGTCGGTCGGTGATTCCCGGCTGCTGGCTGCTGGCTGCTCGATTCGTTTCACCCGCCGCCAGCCGGATGATCAAATGCCGATACCCGGTGCGACGTCCCGGAACGAGGCACCCGGCTGGACGAAGCTGTTCAGCAGAACCATCCGGCCGGCCGCGTTGTCCCAGTACTCCGCCTCTTCCACACGAACCTTGATCAACACCAGACTGGGGTCGTCTGGCCCGCCGGGCAGCCATGGCAGATAGCCCGCGTGCCACACAGCCTTCATCGTCACCGGATCGTCGACGATGGCTGCCGTGCCCGACGCCCACACGTAGCGGTTGTCGGACGGCGAGACGAACGTCACGTGGACGGACTGACGGTCTCGGATCTCGCCCGTCTTCCCCGCTGCCCGCGCCGTCAGGAACCACAACTCGCCGTCGAAGGCCGTATGCTGCGTCACCATCGGGCGGCTGCGAAGCCGGCCCATGCCCGTCGTCGTCAGCATCGCCACCGGGATGTCCTTGATCATGCCCGCGAACTTCATGATGGCGTCTTCGCGAGTCGGCGTATCCGGCATCTCGTCATTCCTTCCGTCATTGCGCCTGCGCAAGGAGACCCGGTCGGCGCCTTGCCCTCTCTGTAGAAGACCTCAGGTCGAGGGTCCTCGTCAATTGCCTATTCTTCCTCGGCGGCGGCGGCGTGCGGCGGGGTGTGCTCACGCCACAGCCTCAGGTTTTCCATGATCGACCCGCCGATGAACTCGCGGAGGATGGAGTTGTCGGGTACAGGGTCGGGCGAACCGGGCACGAACCACTGCAGGAACGACAGCAGGCGATTGGCTTCGATGTACTCCGGCGTCTCGTGCCTCACCTGCAGCAGCAGCGGCTCGGCCAGGGGACGCAGGACCGCCAGTTCGTGCGCCAGCGCCGAGTTGAAGATGGCGTCGCTGTTCTCCTGGAACGGGAAGATGTGCTGCTTCTCGCCGCGGGTCACCGAATCCCAGCGCCGCAGCGTCTGCGTCGCGTTGTAGCCGCGGGTGGCGGAGTCACGCACGATTCGCCGGATCAGCCGGCAGTCCGTGGTGCTGACGCGGTTATGGCGGTCCAGGTTGAGCTGCGTCAGTGCCGACACGTAGATCCTGTAGATGCGTTCAGGCGGCAGGCTCGGAACCAGCGCCGGGTTCAGCCCGTGAATGCCCTCGACGATAATGATGTTGTCGTGGGAGAGCATCTCGGTGATCCCGGTCTCGCGCCGGCCGGTCTTGAACACGTAGTGCGGAAGATCGGTGGGACGCCCGGCCATCAGGCTCAGCAGGTGTTCATTGAAGAGCGCCACGTCCACGGCTTCAAGGCACTCGTAGTCGTACTGCCCGCTCGCGTCCCGGGGCGTCTTGTCGCGGTCCACGAAATAGTCGTCGAGGCCCACCGGGAAGGGCCGGTGCCCGTTGGCGAGCAACTGCACCGCGAGCCGCTTGGAGAACGTGGTCTTCCCCGATGAGGAGGGC
>JANYLG010000061.1 GCA_025363775.1 Acidobacteriota bacterium
GGGCGACCGGCCGGTCGCCCCTACGGTGGCGGTTCTTCCGGCGGCCCGTTGAACCGGTTCATGACCGGCCCGACCCCTTCGGCCACGAACAACTCGCTCGCATCGGCCGCGCGCGCGATGGCCTCGGTCGCCACCGGCCGCTCGCCGGTGTCGAATCCGGCCAAGACGTAGTCGGCCAGATCGCGCCGCGGGTCTCCTCGCCCGACGCCCACCCGCAACCGCGCGAACCCGGTCGTCCCGAACTGGTCGATGATCGAGCGGAGCCCGTTGTGACCCCCGGCCGATCCCCCCGGTCGGACCCGAAGGCGCCCGAGCGGCAGGCTCACGTCGTCGGCCACCACGAGGATGTCGTCGAACGCGATTCGAAAGTAGCGCGCGATCTCCGAGACCGCGAAGCCGCTGGCGTTCATCATGGTCAGCGGCTTCAACAGGAGCGTGCCGTCGGCGCCCAGCGTCCTGGCGCGGGCCAGGAGCGCTTCCGCAGGAGCGGATTCGAACGCCGCGGCGTGGCGGCTGGCCAGTTCGTCGGCGACCGCGAACCCGATGTTGTGCCGTGTGTCCCGGTACTTCCGGCCGGGGTTCCCGAGACCCACAATCAGCTTCATCGAATAGCTGGCACCTGACAGCTGGCGGCCGACAGCGCGTGCCCCCGTTACTTCTTGCCCTTGGTCTCCGCCTTGCCCTTGGACTCCGCCTCGCCCTCGTCTTCCTTCTCGACCTTGCCCTTTTTGATGACCTCGGGTTCGGCCGCCGTGGCCGTCGCTTCGATCTCGGCCACCTCGGGCTCGGCCTCGGCCTTGGGCGCCACCACGTGGACGAGCATGGTGTCGGTCTCGCTGACCGGCTTCCACTTCATGGTCTCGACGATGTCGCGCAGGCGGATGCTCTGGTTGAGCATCAGGTTCGAGACGTCCACCTCGATGTGCTCCGGAATGTCGGCCGGCAGGCACTCGATGTCGATCTCGCGGTGCACGAAGTCGAGCAACCCACCCTGCTGCTTCACGCCTGGCGCTTCGCCGCGCAGGAGGATCGGCACCGTGACGGTGATCGCCTTGTCCATCGCAATGCGGTAGAAGTCCGCGTGCAACAGGTGGTCGGTGACCGGGTCGATCTGGAAGTCCTTGAGCATCACCCGCGGAGACTCGCTATCGAGCTTGAGGGTCACCAGGGTGTTGGCGCCCGACTGCGAGTGCAGGATCCGCATCAGGACCTTGGGATCGACCGAAATCGACAGCGCCTCTGGCTTGCCGCCCTGGCTCGTCGCGCCCCCGTAGAGCACCGACGGGAGCTGTCCTTCCCGGCGCAGTCGGCCCGCTTCGTTCTTGCCGAACCGGGTTCGCGTGATGGCTTCAAGTACTACTTCCATGACTCAATCGTGTCCTTCCAGGTACCCGGCGAGCTTCTGCGACGCACGGGAGAATCACAACAGCTGGCAGCCCCCAGCTGACAGCCGACAGCCAAACACAGAGCCGAGAGCCGCTCGCTGTCTGCTGGCCGCCGCCTGCTGCCTGCCGCCCCTACACGAACAACGACGAGACCGAGCTCTCTTCGTGGATGCTGCGGATGGCCTGCGCCAGCAGCCGCGCCACGGAGAGCACGACGATCTTCGGGCAGCGCGCGCGCTTGTCGTCGATGTTGATCGTGTTGGTCACGACCATCTTCTCGATCGGCGACTGCTCGATCCGCTCCAGGGCCGGCCCAGAGAGGACGCCATGCACCGCGCACGCCAGCACCCGCGTCGCGCCATTCGACATCAGCGCGGTCGCGGCCTTCTGCATCGTCCCGGCCGTGTCCACGATGTCGTCCTGCAGGATGCAGGTGCGTCCATCGACGTCGCCGATGACGTTCATCACCTCGGCGGCGCCGGTTTCCTGCGAGCGGCGCTTGTCCACCACCGCGAGTCCCGCCCCCAGGCGCTTGGCGTAGGCGCGGGCGCGCTCAGCGCCTCCCGCGTCGGGCGCCACGATCGTAATATCCGGCAGTCGCTGGCGCGCCAGGTAATCGATGATCACCGGCGCGGCGAACAGGTGGTCCACCGGGATATCGAAAAAGCCCTGGATCTGCGCCTTGTGCAGGTCCATCGTCAGTACGCGGTTCGCCCCGGCCGCGCTCAGGACGTTCGCCACGAGCTTGGCCGAGATCGGCACCCGCGGCTTGTCCTTGCGGTCCTGCCGCGCGTAGCCGTAATACGGGATCACCGCGGTGATGCGCGCCGCCGACGAGCGGCGGAACGCATCGATCATGATCAGCAACTCGACGAGGTGCTCGTCCACCGGCATGCACGTCGGCTGCACGACGAAGACATCCGTGCCCCGGATGTTCTCGTCGATCTGAAAGGACACCTCGGTGTCCGGGAAGCGGCCGAGTCGAGCCTGGCCGAGCGGAATACCCAGGTGCCCGGCAATCTCGGCTGCCAACTCCGGATGCGCGCTCCCGGCGAACACCTTCAATTCGGCAAAGCCCACCCTCATGCCCGCGCCCTCGAGCGTCGCATCCCGTACTCCTCCCGGGGGTCTCGCGCATCACGGCTGGCTGGGGCGGAAGGATTCGAACCTTCGATACGGGCTCCAAAGGCCCGTGCCTTACCACTTGGCCACGCCCCATCCCACGTCGGCCACGAGACGCCAGGAACCTCCCGCGAGAGACAACCCGAGGGAGAGGCCAGGGACCGCGTGCACAACCCGACCGGATCGGTTCTCAACCTGCTCAGGGAGAGTCGCTGCCCCAAGGCGTGACCCGACAACCGCGGCGCAAACAGGTAGTGTATACGAGAGCGCCCGATCCAGACAAGCCGGCGTGGTCTCCGCCTCAGATCGCCGAGGCGGCCACCGCGGGTCTTCGCAACCGGAGACCGAGGCCCGCCTGCCGCCGCGTCGCCGTCCTGGTCACCAGGGTCCGCCAGCCGCGCGCGGCCAGCAGCCTGGAGGCGGAGAGCGCGGCCTCCTCGGCGCCGAACAGGCCGAACACCGTCGATCCGCTTCCAGTCATGGCCGCCGCGTCCGCCCCGCCCTGATCGAGGAGA
The DNA here is from genome assembly GCA_025363775.1 of Acidobacteriota bacterium. Taxonomy (GTDB): domain Bacteria; phylum Acidobacteriota; class Vicinamibacteria; order Vicinamibacterales; family Fen-181; genus FEN-299. The sequence goes on from JANYLG010000061.1 coordinate 3,023, forward strand.
CCACGAATCTCCCCGAGTGTGGGGTGGCGGCGGCTGACCGGCGCTTCCAGGTCGTTGAAAACGGCGAACGGATCCCGGGACAGTCGATCGCCGGACCCCGCGGTGGTTCCTGCCCGGCCGACGTCTTCGTCCCACCAGCGAAAGGCCTCTGGCGTCGAAACGCCAAATGGCGGGAACACCAGGAGCACCCAGCTCGCCGGACGATCGACGAGCGGACAGACGACGTCGCCCCGGTTGAGGCCAAGCGCCGATCCGGCGCAGAGGAAGAACGGCACGTCGGCCCCGAGACGGACGGCCAGTTCGCGGATCTGGCTCTCCGACAGCGAGGTGCCCCAGAGCCGATCCCACCCGACAAGGGCAGCCGCGCCGTCAGCACTGCCGCCGCCGAGCCCGCCCTGGGCCGGAATGCGCTTGGTGATCCGGGCACGGCCGGCCGGGTCCCCGCTCCGGCCCGCGGCGCACCACACGAGGCGCGCGGCCTGCCACACCAGGTTCCGCTCGTCGAGCGGCACGCCGGGCGACGCGCACACGATCGTCAAGGTCTCGTCGGTCAGCTCGAATCGAAGCGTGTCGTGCAGCGCCAGCGATTGGAAGATCGTCTTCAGCTCGTGGTAGCCGTCCGGGCGCAACCCGAGCACCTCGAGGTTCAGGTTGATCTTCGCGTGTGCGCCGAGGATCATCGCCGCTCTCCCATCGGCCCGGCCTGCCGCAATTGGGCGAGAGAGATCGGCACGGCATCGGCCGGCAGCCTGAGCGCGAACACCTCGGCCGCCAGCGGGACGTTTGTCTCCACCTGCGACACGCCGATCCGGAGGTCGGTCAGAGTGCCGGGGTCGCCCGTCACCTGCAGGCGGACGGCGGTGGGCATCGAGCCGGGCATCCGGTCGTACTCGATACGCAGCGGCGCCCGCACCGCGGCCCGGAGGCCCCAGCGCTCCTGGCGATCCCGCTGCAGGTACGCGGTCGCGCCTGAGGCCAGGTCGATGCGGGCCCAGCCGTTCGAATACGTGCGCCCGCCGATCGCCTGCGGATCGGGAACGACGCAACCGGCGAGGATGGCGAGCAGATCGCCAGGATCCAGTTCGAGGCCGACGAGCGCCTGCAGGATAGCCGCCGGAGGCTCGCCGGTGAGGACGCGGTTATCGCGCGGAAGCAGCAGTGTCGCTTTCGCGCCGCCCGCGACGAGGATAAAAACCGGCGGTCCGAACGGCGCGGTCCCTTCGAGCCGAATGCTTCCAGGGGCCGCCAGGCCCGCCGTGACTCGCCCGCGCAACTTTTCCCGGCCGACCAGACCGGAGATGGCCAACTCCGCCGACATGGTGCGCACGCCGCGACACGCTGAGGTCGCCTCCTGCATCGCCTGCTGGTAGTCGGGAAAGGCCTGGCCGTCGCCGGTCGGCAACTGCAGCACCCGGGGCGCGCACGCCGCGGCGCCGGCCAGGAGCAGAACCAGGAGGAAGCGACGCCCTCTTCTTCCGGGGTGAGCGGCCGATGCGTCGCGGTCCGTCACTGCTTCTGTGCCTTGTCGCGGGTCGATCGGATCTTCTTGTCGATGGCCGCGCGGTCGGTCTGCTCGCCGTCGCCGTCGAGCGCGCGCTGCCACGCCGACACCGCCTCCCCATAGCGGCCCAGCTTGAACATCAGGTCGCCCAGGTGGTCCTGCACCGCGGAATCGCGGAGGCGCTGCTCCGCCGCCTTGCGAAGGTTCACCACCGCAAGGTCCAGCTTGTTCTGGCGATAGTAGGCCCACCCAAGGCTGTCGAGGTAGGCGCCGTTGTACGGGTCCACCTGCAACGCGCGCGTGATGTAGCCGACTGACTCGTCGAGTCGTTCGCCGCGGTCGGCGAGCATGTAGCCCAGGAAGTTCAGTGCCTGCGCGTGGAGCGGGTCCCTGGCCAGCACGTCGCGGAACTTCCGCTCCGCCTCGGCGAAGCGTTTCTGGCGTTCGAGCACCGAGCCCGCCTGGAACGTGATGCTCAGGTCCGACGGGAACTTCGCGGCTGCCTGGTCGAGGACACGCAGGGCCGCGTCGTACTGCCGGGCCTGGGTGTTGAACTCGGCCAGCGCGATGTAGGCCGAGAGGTCATCCAGGTGTTCCTCGAGGGCCGCGGTCAGCAGCGCGGCCCCTTCCCCGCCTTTGCCGCTCTGTCGCAGTGCCTCGGCCTCGAGACGCAACGCCCGCTGGTCACCCGGGCGGCTGGCGCGGACCTTACGGGCGAGCGCGATCGCATCCGGGAAGCGGCGGGCGCTCAGTTGCGCCTGGATGATATAGCTGTCGATCGCCGGGTTCTGCGGCGATGTGGCGCGGGCACGCTCGAACGCGGACAGGGCGCGCTCGGACTCGCCGAGTTCGAGATGCGCGAAGCCCAGGTGCACGAGCATCGGGGTGATGTCCGTCCCGGGCGGGCTGCCCTTCGGCAACGGCTTGCCGAGCACTGGCTCCAGCGTCTCCACGACCTTGCGGAACTGCTGCTTCTGCTCGAGCACCAGCGCAAGCGCGTAGGGCCCGGTCAGCGATCCGGGCGCGATGGTCATCAACTCGCGGGCCGTGGTTTCCGAGTCGTCCAGCCTTCCCGCGGACCGCTGCGCCTGTGCGAGCAGGTAGAGGACCCGGCTGTCCGCAGGACTCTCCTGCCGCAACTGCTGCAGCAGTTCGAGCGCGCGGCCGGCCTTCGCTTCGTCGCCCCCCGACAGCAGCGCGACGGCCAGGCGGGTGCGCAGTTCGAGGCTCTTCGGATTTTGCTGGATCGCCCGCTCGTAGGCCCCGGCCGCTTCTTTCCACCGCTGTTGGCGCTCGAACAATTCGCCGAGCGGCGCGTAGAATTGCGGCTGCCCGGCCACCGTCGATTCCAGCAACCTGACCGCCTCGTCGCTCCGCCCAGCCTGCTGGTACGCCTGGACGAGCAGGGTGATCGGCTCGGGTCGTCCCGGTTCGTCCAGCACCACCTGACTGAGGACACCAACGGCCTGGACGGCGCGCCCCGTGCGGAGGTAGATCCGCCCGAGCCTGAGGTCGAGGCCGGGCTCGGTCGCCAGGCTGCCCGCGCGTGCCGCCTCCAGGTGCTCAGCGGCCTTCCCGGCATAGGCAGCGGAGTCGGCCTCCAGCGCCGTCGAACCGTCGTCCACCCGTGCGAGGCTGGCGTAAATGACTCCCAGGACCCGGTGGGCCCCGACGTTCTTCGCATCGATCTTCAACGCCGATTCGGCCGTCTCGATCGCCTCGCGCGCCTTGTTTTCACGCGCGTAGAGCGCGGACAGCTCGGCGAGGATCTCCGCCGACTTCGGATCCAGCCTGGCCGCCTCGCCGTAGGCTTTGATCGCGCCGTCCACGTCGCCCTCGGATTCCAGATGACGCCCCAGCATGAACTGGTAGTAGGCCTCGCCCTCGCGCAACGCCGTCCTGTTCGTCGCCGGCTGGCCTCCGGCTGGCCGCGTCGCCGCCTGGCCCTGCCCCGGTGATACTGGCAGTGAGACCCCGGCAGGCAGGGACCCGGCAAGCAGCCAGCAGCCGACGAACGTGCTGAGGATCATTCGATCGATTGTTCCATAAACGGGTTGGAACGGATAGAGGCCGCGCCTTTTGATATAGTTCCCGGAGACAATCAAGGAGGCTGCCGTGCCCGTCGATCCCGAACTTCTCGACATCCTCGTGTGCCCCGAGTGCCATGTGTCCGTTCAGCCGGTCCACGAGGGTGCCGGCCTGAAATGCCCGAAGTGCCGTCGCGTCTACCCGGTCGGCGACGACAACATCCCGGTCATGCTGCTCGACGAGGCGAAGGTCGAAGACTAGTCCGTGAGAATCCTCCTGGTCCGCCTGCGCCTGATCGGCGACGTCGTCTTCACGACGCCAATCCTTCGCGCGCTTCGGCGGCAGATGCCTGGCGCCCGCCTCTCTTACCTGGTCGAACCGCACGCCGCGCCTGTCGTCACGGGAAACCCGCACCTCGACGAGGTGATCGTGGCCTGCCGACCCGACGCACGCGGGCGGCTGGCGGCCGATCTCCGCCTGGCGCGGCGGCTTCGCGCGTCGCGGTACGACCTGGTGCTCGACCTGCACGGCGGTCCTCGAAGCGGCTTGCTCGCATGGGCCACGGGCGCCCCGCGGCGCATCGGGTACGCCGTGGCCGGCCGCGGCTGGATGTACACTGAGCGGGTGGCGCGGGCTCGAACCCTGCGGCCTCGGCACTCGGTGGTGAACCAGTGGGACCTGCTGACGCCACTCGGGTTCGATCCACCAGACCCGGAACGCGACGCCACCGAGATGGTGGCGCTGCCGGCAGCCGTCTCCTCGGTGGCCACGAAACTGGCGTCGGCCGGCGTCGATCCCCGGCGCGACCCGGTCATCGCGCTCCACGTCAGCGCGGGGAATCCGTTCCGGCGGTGGCCGGCCGCCTCGTTCGTCGCACTGCTGACGGCGCTACTGCGCGGCGATCCGCGGCGCCGGGTCGTCGTGGTGTCCGGACCGTCGGAGCACGCGGCCGCGCAGCAGATCGGGGAACAGGCCCGCGCGGCGCTCGGCGCCCTCGGCAGGGGCATCGTGGACAACGTCGAGTTCGACCTGGCGGAACTGCGGGCGCTGATGGATGTCGCCGCGCTGTTCGTCGGCGGCGACAGCGGACCGCTGCACGTCGCCGGCACGACCGCGGTCCCCATCGTCGGCCTCTACGGTCCGACGCTGGCCGCGCGGTCGGCGCCGTGGAGGCCCGCGCGCTTTGTCACCGAGTCGATTGAACTGCCAGACCTCGCGTGCCGCCCTTGCAATCAGCGGCAGTGCGAGCCCGGCGACTACCGCTGCCTGGGGCTCATTTCGCCCGGGCAGGTTGCCGAGGCGGCCGAGCGCGCCCTGCGCGTGAGGACACGGGATCGGACGTAACGTATGATTGAACACTCTGGCCCGCGTGCTTACTCCTGGCTGGACCGGCTGATGCTGGTGGGGCTGCTGGTGTGCGCGGGGGGGATCCAGTTCTCGATCTTCATCGGCGAGACGGCGCTGGCGGTCACGCTCGTCGCGTGGGCCGCCTCGCTGCTGCTGAACCGCGAACGCCCGGACGCGCCACCCTGGTTCTGGCCGCTGCTGGCATATGTCGCCCTGTCGCTGGTGGCCACCGCATTCTCGCTCGATCCGTTCCGCAGCCTCGGCGCGTCCAAGCAGATGATGCTGTACCTGGTCGTGCCGGCGACCTACTCGATCGCCAGGGGCCGGCGGGCGCACACGCTGATGTGGCTGATCGTGACCGTCGGGGCCGTGAGCGCCATCATCGGCGTCTTCGAGTACGGCGTGCTGAACTACGACTCGCTCGGTCAGCGGCCGCGTGGCACGCTCGGCCACTACATGACCTACTCCGGACTCCTGATGCTCGTCGTCTGCTCGACGGCCGCCCGCCTCCTCTACGAACGCCGCGACTGGATCTGGCCGGCGCTGATCATGCCCGCGCTCGTGGCCGCGCTGGCTCTCACCTTCACGCGCAGCGCCTGGGTCGGCGCCTGCGTCGGTGTGGGCCTGCTCCTGCTCCTGCGCGATCTCCGGTTGTTCGGCGTGCTGCCGGTCGTGGCCGCGTTGTTCATCGCCCTCGCGCCGGCCGCCGTCAGCGACCGCGCCTACTCGATGTTCAACGTCCGCGATCCCACGAATCGCGACCGCCTGGCAATGGTCCAGGCCGGCGCCGAGATCGTGAAGCGCTACCCGCTCACCGGTGTCGGCCCGAACGTGGTGCACGAGGTCTACCCGAACTACCGCCGGTCCAGCGCGGTCGATCAGACCCCGCCGCACCTGCACAATGTGCCGCTGCAGATCGCCGCCGAGCGGGGCCTGCCGGCCCTGGCCGCCTGGCTCTGGTTCGTCGCCGCGGCGGCCATCGGACTGTGGCGCCGGTTCCGGGACGATCGCGTTCGCTACCTGGCGGCGGCCGGGATGGGCGCGCTCGCGGCCATGCTGGCCGCGGGGTTCTTCGAGTACAATTTCGGCGATTCGGAATTCCTGATAACGCTGTTGATTCTGCTGACGCTTCCCTGGGCCGCGGCCCGGGGGACGGCAGCACCCGCGCTTGTCACCACACTATGTCCTCGACCCTAGACCGCCTTCGTCGTTCGATCGAGAGCTTCTCGTCGGCCTCGGTGCTGATTGTCGGCGACGTCATGCTCGATCAGTTCGTCGTCGGCCACGTGAGCCGCATTTCACCCGAGGCCCCGGTGCCCGTCGTCGAGTACGACCACGACGACTACCGCGTCGGCGGCGCGTCGAACGTGGCCAACAACGTCCGGGCGCTTGGCGGCAACGTCGAGCTCGTCGGCCTCACCGGTGCGGACGGCGCCGGGCAGCGGCTCCGCCACCTGCTGATGGAGTGCGGAATCGGCACCTCGGGCCTCGTCGTGGACCCGTCACGGCGGACGACGACCAAGCTCCGCATCGTGACCACGCGCAACCTCCAGGTGGCGCGGGTCGACTACGAGAGCGACCACGAGGTATCAGGCGAGGCCGCGCAGACGCTGGCCAGCCAGGTGGACCGCCTGGCGCCGCGCGCCAGCGCCATTCTGGTGTCGGACTACCTGAAGGGAACGGTGACGCGGGAACTGATGGCGTGCGTAGTGGCTGCGGCGCGCTCGCGCGGGATCCCCGTGCTCGTCGACCCAAAGATCCCGCACCTTCACTACTATGCGGGCGCAACGCTCGTGACGCCGAACAACCACGAGGCCGAAATCGCCACCCACCATCGGATCCGGACGGACGAGGACGCGGTGACCGCCGCACGCCTCTTCCGCGAACGGGCCGGGTGCCTCGACGTACTCGTCACCCGCGGCGAACATGGCATGTGCCTGCTCACAGGAGCGGAGGCCGTTCACTACCCCACCGCCGCGCGGGAGGTCTCGGATGTCACTGGCGCCGGCGACACGGTCATCGCGACGGCGGCGCTCGCGCTCGCGGCCGGCGCCTCGCTGAAGGATGCCTGCGGCATCGCAAACCAGGCGGCTGGCGTCGTGGTGGCAAAGTTCGGCCCGGCGACGCTCTCGCCGGCCGAACTCGTGAGCGCGATCGAACGGTCAAGCCTGCCGTAGGCGGACACCGAGAACTGTTCGCTGGCCGCGGGCGACCAGCCCGGTCGCCCCTACGGTGTCGCTGCCCGCCGTCTGCTGCCGGCTGCCGGCTGCCTGCCGTCTCTGCCCGCTGTCTGCTGTCTGCTGCCGAAGGTGTGGCGCAGGGCTTCAAAGGTGTGGCGCAGGGCTTCAAAGGTGTGGCGCGGGGCTTCAGCCCCGCGATCGTTCTTGGGGGACCAGCCGGTCGCCCCTGCGGTGTCTCTGTCCGCCGTCTGCTGTCTGCTGCCGGCTTCAGTGTCGGAAGTGCCTCCGCCCGGTGAACACCATCGCCAGGCCGTGTTCGTCGGCGGCGGCAATCACCTCCGCATCGCGCATCGACCCGCCCGGCTGAACCACCGCCGTCGCTCCTGCCGCGGCCACCGCGTCGAGACCGTCACGGAACGGAAAGAACGCGTCCGAAGCCGACACCGAACCGGCAAGCGGCCGATCGGTCCCGGCCCCCGCTCCTCGCTCGGATGCCTTCATGATCGCGACCTTCACCGCGTCCACCCTGCTCATCTGTCCCGCGCCAACGGCCAGCGTCCGGTCGGCAGTCGTGAAGATCACCGCGTTCGACTTGACATGAGCGCAGACGCGCCACGCGAAATTCAGGCCGTGCCACTCGTCCTCGGTCGGTTGCCGCCGGGTGACAACACGCAGCCCGGTGTCCGCGGAAGCCGGCGCCGGCCAGACCATCCTGGCCTCGCTGACGATATCGCGGACTTCGACGAGCAGGCCGTCGAAGATCGAACGGATATCCAGGTGGCGGGCGTCGCGGGCAAACGCCCGCGCCAGGTCCGCGACCACGATGCGCAGGTTCTTCTTCGCGGCAAGCACGGCGAGCGCCTCGTCCTCGATGCCGGGGGCGATGACCGCCTCGATGAACGTCGAGGCAATCGCCTTCGCGGTCTCGATGTCGATCGTGCGATTCACCCCGACGATGCCGCCAAAGGCAGAGATCGCATCGGCATCCCTGGCCCGGACGTACGCCTCCGCTGCTGTCGCGCCGGTGGCCGCCCCGCATGGGTTCGTGTGCTTGATGACGACCGCGGCCGGTTCGTCGAACTCGCAGGCGATTCGCGCGGCCGAATCGATGTCCAGGAGGTTCGTGAACGAGAGTTCCTTGCCCTGCAGGACGTCGAACCGCCCAGCGTCGGCGCCGCGGTACCAGGCGGCCACCTGGTGAGGGTTCTCGCCGTAGCGAAGGTCTCTCGCCCTGGTCGTCGTCAGCATCAGACGACCCGGCAGGCCGTGGGCGGCCGCCATTCGTTCGAAACCGCTGTCCCCCATCCGGACGCGTTCCAGTTCCGCCGCAATCGCCGTGTCGTACTCCCCGGTGTGACCGAACGCCTTCCGCGCCAGCGCCAGGCGGAACTCCGCCGTCGGGCCTCCTGGCCTGTCCAGTTGCTCGATGACGCCCTCGTAGTCCGATGGCGAGACCACCACCAGGACGTCGCGGAAATTCTTGGCTGCCGCCCGCACCAGGCTGGGCCCGCCGATATCGATCTCCTCGACCAGTCCGTCGAACGGCGTGTCCGGGTTGGCGGCCGCCCGGACGAACGGATACAGGTTGACGACGACGATATCGATCGGGTGGATGCCGTGCTGCTCGATGGCCGCGAGGTCGTCCGGTCGGGACCGCCGGGCGAGAATCCCGCCGTGGATGGCCGGGTGCAGCGTCTTAACCCGCCCGTCCAGCATTTCCGGGAAGCCGGTGACGTCGGAAATGCCAACAACCGACAGCCCGGCGGCGGCCAGGGCCTTCGCCGTTCCCCCGGTGGAGACCAACTCGAATCCGCGATCCGCGAGAGCTCGCGCCAATGCGGGCAACCCGGTCTTGTCGGACACGCTCAGCAGTGCTCGCGCCATGGATTTCCCCCTTCTAGACGTCTTTGAACGGCCAAAGTCGTTGCGAATGAGTCAAGTTCTCTCGACGTCCGTCCGGCCGTTCACGACGTCTAGCCGCCCCGCGTTTCGCGGGGCCAGCCAACAGCGTTTCTGGTTCTAGCGGGGCGTGCCTTGAGGCCGCCGCGCCAGGACCGGCGGTCTGAGGCACGCCTCGCTAGAACTCAGCTCGTCCGCTTGACACTCATCCGAAGCCCCCGCTATCATGCGGCTTGGCGCCGGCACTGCTCGGGCCCCGGCGTCAAGCCGCGACTTGTGCGGCTTTTTTTGTGCCCCTGCGGTCACCGCGTGGCACGGGGGTAGGTACGTCGAGCGGCACGGCGCCGCATCACTGCAAGGCAGGGAAAGAATGCGCATTACAGGCAAGGTCAAGTGGTTCAACAACGCGAAGGGTTACGGGTTCATCGAACGCGACGGCGGTAGCGACGTCTTCGTTCATTACTCTGCCATCCAGAGCGACGGCGGATTCCGATCGCTCGAGGAAGGGCAGGCCGTCGAGTTCGAGATCGTTGACGGCCCGAAGGGCCCGCAAGCCGGCAACGTCATCAAGGTGTAGCGCCGACACACCCGGGGCGTCCGTGTCCTCCGGACGCCCTTTACTACCTTCGCCCCCCACCACTTCTTTCCCGCACTCTCAGCTGTCAGGTTCCCCGTCGGAGGCTTTCAGCCCACGGGCTGTGAAGGCGACCTTGCCCTCTTTGACCGCGACGCGGAACGCCACCTCGCGGCTGCCCGCCTGCTGCAGCCTGGTCACCTGGCCCTTCACGATCTGCGCAAAGCGGTGGAACGGAAACGGTTCGACGGTTCCGACCACCCGTCTGGCCTCGATGAGCGACTCGTAGAGCGCCTCGATCTTGTCGCCCTCGCGCGCCAGGTCCGAGACCGTTGTCGATCCCAGCTCGCAGTCCGTGGACGGCGACGGCGGCGGCGGCAGCGCAGCCTCGACAGCCGCCCGAGGGGCCTTGCAGAACGGGCCCGGGCGCCCCTCCTCCCGTGCCCTCAGGCCGCGGTCCCACAGTTCAGCGAACGTCGAGAAGCGCGCCTGGAGCGTGGTCAGTCGGAACCGGTCCACCGCGCTCTGAATGAAGGCGCGGTCGAACCGCCGGAGGAGCGCCTCGATCCTGCGGCGGGTGTCCCAGGGCGGCTTGGGCAGCTGCCCCGCGAAGAACATGTTGTATTCGGTCTCGAGCTGGCGAAGCGTGGCCTCGAGGAGTTTCAGGTCTCGTTCGAGCTCAGTATGTTCGGGCACGGCGCTCTCAGCGGAAGCGTTTCACCGAAACAGGAGGAACCAGAACAACGGAAGCCAGAGCGTCCTGGCGTATGGCACCGGCCGGTCGTCGATCAGCACGTCGGCCTCGTGCAGCCGTCCGACAATTTCCCACAGGTCGCGCAACCCGATGACGTCGCCAGCCATGTACCGGGCGCGGTGGCGAAGCTGCTCGCCCCTGCCCGTCTCGAGATACTCGGCAGAACGCCGGGCCAGTTCCACCGCTTTCGAGTAATCATCCCCGTCGAACCGGGGAAAGGTAATCGTGATCGAGAATGGCCGCGACCCGGCGCCGAACAGCTCGGTGCGGAGGTCGGGGTCGATCGCCGCCACCTCTTCATCGGTCGGCTCTTCGGGCAGGTCCACGTAGGGCCAGAAGCGCTGGTGAGGACGATACTGCGGCACATCACCGGGCGCCGGCTCCTGGGCCTTCTGGGAAGCGGCAGACGAAGAAGACGTGTCTCTCATCATTCCAGGCCGAAGCGACGCGCCCCAACGGCCGCGTTCGCGGGGAAAACCACCGGTGATGGTATCCCGAGACCGGCGCGAGCAGCAACTGCCGCGGCCGGCTTGGCCATCATCCCATGGATCGAAGACAAGGGACGACCACCGGTGGTGGTATCCTGAGACCGCCGAGAGCGGCAGCTGCCATGACCGACTTCCGCATCATCCCCTCGATCGAACAACTGCGCCAGCGCGAGGCCGTCCGCGCGCTCGAGCGCGACTTCGGCCGCGACGCCATCGTGGACGCCCTTCGCACGGCCGCCGGGCAGGTCCGAGAGCGGCTGGCCGCCGGCCCGTCCCGGGACAGCGGGCCCGTCCCAACCAATCCAGATTCGGCGGCGATCCTGATCGAGAAGGAGGCGCGCGCGCTGCTGCACCACGCCGGTCGGCCGTCGCTGCGGCGAGTGATCAATGCCACGGGCGTCATCGTCCACACCAACCTCGGCCGTTCTCCACTGCCGGACGCGGCGATCGATCGCGTGCGAAGCCTCGCGGGCTCGTACTCGAACCTCGAGTACGACATCGACGCCGGCGGCCGCGGCAACCGCGACACCCACGCGGAAGCGCTGCTGACGCGGTTGCTCGGGGTGGAGGCCGCCGTAGTGGTCAACAACAACGCGGCGGCCACGCTCCTGATGCTCGCCGCCCTCGCGTCCGGCCGGGAAGTGATCGTGTCGCGGGGAGAGCTGGTGGAGATCGGCGGGGGCTTCCGCGTGCCGGACGTCATGGCCCAGTCGGGCGCCCGGCTCCGCGAAGTGGGCACCACCAATCGCACCCGGGTGGACGACTACCGCTCGGCCATCGGGCCGGACACCGCCCTCCTGCTCAGGGTCCACCGGTCGAACTTCCGCATCGAGGGGTTCACCGAGCAGCCAGCGCTCGAGGAACTGGTCAGCCTTGGGCGCGAGCGCGGCATCCCGGTGGCGGAGGACATCGGCAGTGGTTACCTGGGGCTGCCCGGCGAGGTCGGCGGCGCCAGCCTCGACCAGCGGCTCGCGGGCGAGCCTCGGGTGCAGGCCAGCGTTGCCGCGGGACTCGATCTCGTCTGCTTCAGCGGCGACAAGTTGCTGGGTGGGCCGCAGGCCGGCATCATCGCGGGACGACGCAACCTCGTCGCACGGGTGAGGCGCCATCCCTTGATGCGGGCCCTCCGGGTGGACAAGCTGACCTACGCCGCCCTCGAAGGGACGCTGGGCGAGTACGCGTCCGGCCGGGCCAGCCGGACGATTCCAATCCTGCAGATGATTCTCGCCACGCCGGAAACGATTGGCTCGAGGGCGAGCCGGGTAGTCGACCGCCTGCAGAAGAGCGACGTGCTCGACGCGGAGATCCTCCCCAGCCAGTCAACGGTCGGCGGCGGCACGACGCCGGGCCTCGAACTCCCCACGCGGGTGATCGCGCTCGGTCATCGCACGAAGAGCGCTGACTGGCTGGATGGCTGGCTGCGGCGGCAGGAACCGGCGATTGTCGGGCGGATCGAAGACGATCGCCTGCTGCTCGACTTGAGAACCGTGCTCCTGGCGGAGGACGACCAGCTGGCCGTCACGCTGGAGCGCGTGCCGGCGTAGCTGGGCCGCGGGCTGCTATGGTCGTCGCTGCGCGCGGAGGCCCGGCGAGGCGTCCGATACCCGCGGCGTGCCGGTGCTCACCACGTAGCCTGGCTGGTGGAGCGATTCCCGGCACCCTGCAGCCGGCTCGTCGATGATGTGGAGCGTCCGCCCGTCGTAGGTCTCGTAGACACCGACGAAGCAACGGCAAAGAAGCGACTGGCTTTGCAGGACGCGAAGTATCCGCATGAACCTTCCTGCAGCAATAGACCGTTGCGTGCAGGAAAAGTAAAAGGCGGAGGCCACAGAAGACGTCTAGAACAGGCTTCCAACCGAGCGCGCGGCGAGCTCGAGCATCGGCGCCGGCAGGATCCCCAGATAGAACGTGACAATGAGCGTCGCGGCCAGCGTCAGAACGGCCGCCCGCGACGGTTCGGGCGATGACGGCGCGTCGCCCGGCTCCGCCATGTACATCATCACGATGACACGGAGGTAGAAGAAGATCGACACGACGCTCGTCAGCACGCCGATGATCGCGAGGCCGTAGTCGCCCGAGCGAACGGCCGCGTTGAAGATGTACCACTTCCCGACGAACCCGGCGGTCGGCGGGATTCCGCCGAGCGACAACAGCAGCACGGCGAAGACTGCGGCCAGCGCCGGGTGGCGGTTCGAGAGCCCTGCCATGCTGGCGAGGTCGTCGTTCGCGCGACCTGGCGTCGCGAGCAGCCCGATCACCGCGAACGCTCCCAGGTTGGTGACGCCGTAGACGAGCAGGTAGAACAGGATCGCACCGCGGCCCACATCGTTGGACGCGGCCAGCCCGATCAGGATGTACCCGGCGTGAGCAATGCTGGAGTAGGCCAGCATCCGCTTGAGGTTCGTCTGCGCCACGCCGACAACCGTCCCGAGGATCATCGTGATGGCCGCCATCACCCAGATCACCGGGAGCCAGGCGGCGCGCAGCGGCTCGAACGCCGTGACCATCACGCGGACGAACGCAGCAAACGCCGCCGCCTTGACGCCGGTGGACATGAAGCCCGCCACGATCGCCGGCGCACCCTCGTAGGCGTCCGGCGTCCACATGTGGAACGGGACGGCCGACACCTTGAACCCGAACCCGACGAGCAGGAGCCCGACTGCGACAAGCGCCAGCGTCGGGTGGCTGGCCGCCTCGCCGGCAAGCGCGCTCCCGACACCGTCGAGCTTCGTGGTGTGCGCGATCCCGTAGACGAACGCCAGGCCATAGAGGAAGAAGGCGCTCGAGAACCCGCCGAGGATGAAGTACTTGAAGGCCCCTTCCACCGACGCTTCCGTACCCCGCCTGATCGCGGTCAGCACGTACACCGCCAGCGACATCACCTCCAGCGCGAGGAAGATCACGAGCAGGTCGGTGGCCATGGCCATCAGCATCATGCCGGCGAGCGCGAACAGGGTGAGCGCGTAGTACTCGCCCCCCGGCAACTGGTCCCGCTCCACCATCCTCGGTGACAGCAGCATCGTCATCGCCCCGATCACCACGAGGATCATGACGACGAAGAGCCCGAAGGTGTCGGCTGCCACGACGCCGAAGCCCGTGGCGTGGCGGCCCCACAGCAGCACGGTGCTGATGCCGGCGCCCGCCAGGCCGACGAGGCCCAGGCCGCTGATCGGGATGCGCTCGCCCGGTTCGCGGAACGCCTCGGCCAGCATGGCCGCGATGCCGGCAGCCATGACGCACAGAATGGGAACGATGGCGACGATGGAAGACGATGACATGTCAGTTCTTTACCCTGACGTCGGCCGGCCCCGTGGCGCGAAGCGTCACGTCCGTACGCCCGGCGACCGGCGCACGCGCCACGGCTTCGCGGCTCACCCGCTGGAGCAGGCGATCGACGGATGGCTGCATAGGACGCAGGAAGATGCCGGGCAGCACGCCCATGAAGATGGCCATGGCGACGATGGGGATGATCACCCACCGCTCGCGGACGGTCAGGTCCGGCAGGGACCGGTTCTCGTCATGGGTGACCGGCCCGTAGTTCACCCGCTGGAACATCCACAGCATGTAGACGGCCGAGAGGATGACTCCGCTGGCGGCGAACGCCGCGTATCTCGGATCCCAGCGGAAGGCGCCGAGCAGGATCAGGAATTCTCCGACGAAGCCGTTCAGGCCCGGCAGCCCGATCGACGACAGCGTGATCAGCAGGAACACGGCGACCAGCCGCGGCGTGACGGCCTTCAGGCCGCCGAACTCGGCGATCTGCCTCGTGTGCCGGCGGTCGGACAGCATGCCGACGATGAGGAACAGGCCGCCGGTGCTGATGCCGTGATTCAACATCTGATACATCGCACCCTGCATCCCCTGCACGTTCAGCGCGCAGATGCCCAGCACGACGAAGCCCATATGGCTGACGCTCGAGTAGGCCACCAGCTTCTTCAGGTCCGGCTGGACCATCGCCACGAGGGCGCCGTAGACAATCCCGATGACGGCCAGCAGCGCGATCGCCGGCGCGAAGAACGCGGCGGCTGACGGGAAGAGCGGGAAGGCAAACCGCACCAGGCCGTAGGCGCCCATCTTCAGCAGGACACCGGCCAGGATGACCGAGCCCGCGGTCGGCGCCTCGACGTGCGCATCGGGCAGCCACGTATGGAAGGGGAACAGCGGCACCTTGATCGCGAACGCCAGGGTGAAGGCCAGGAAGAACCAGAACTCGTACTGCCGCGGGAGGCGGAGATCGTAGAGCTTCAGCAGGTCGAAGCTGTAACCGGTCCCGGTGATCGAGTTGTGCATCCAGGCGAGGCCAATGATCGCGAGGAGCATCAGCACGCTGCCGGCGGCGGTGAAGAGGATGAACTTGACGGCCGCGTAGATCCGCCGGTCGTAGCCCCAGACCCCGATCAGGAAGTACATCGGGATGAGCATCGCGTCCCAGAACATGTAGAAGAGGAACAGATCGAGGGAGACGAAGACGCCCAGCATCGCGCTCTCGAGGACGAGCAGGAAGGCGGAGAACTCCTTCACCTTCTTGTGCACCGATTCCCAGGACGACAAGAGGGCCACCGGCGTCAGGACCCCGGTGAGCACCAGCAGAAACAGGCTGATGCCGTCCACGCCGACGAAATACTGGACGCCGAACGAGGGAATCCAGTCGTGGCGCTCGACGAACTGGAAATCGGCGCGACTCGGGTCGAAGCGGATCCAGAGCACGAGCGTGGCCGCGAACACCAGCAGCGACGCGCCCAGGGCCGTCCAGCGGATGACCGCGTCGCGCCGGCCGTCGCGGTTCTCGATGAGCAGCAGCAGCAGCGCGCCGACGAGCGGCAGGAAGACGATGGTTGTCAGCACCGGAAACATCACCACTTCGAGAACGGGAGGTTGCGCCGGCGTGGCAGGCCGCCCGCGGGCCGCGCTACCACCACAACATGTATCCGAGGATCAGCAGTGCCCCAAGCATCAGTGACGCGGCGTAGGCGCGGATCGAGCCGGTCTGCAACAGGCGCAGCGCGCCGCTCGCGCCCCTGACCGTCACGGCCACCCCGTTCACTGCACCGTCGATCACGCCCACGTCCAGGACCCTCCACAGGCCCTGCTCCGAGAGGATTCTCACCGGCTGGACGATCCCCGCCTCGTAGATTTCGTCCACGTAGTATTTGTTGAGGAGCAGGCGGTGCAGCCCCTGGAACCGGCGCGCCGCCGCCTCGGCCAGGTCGCGCCGCCGCACGAAGAAGAACCACGCGAGGCCGATGCCCGTGACGGCTACCAGCGTCGAGGTGAGCATCAGGCCACCCTCGAGCGTCGCGCTCCCCTCCGCCTCGGGCCCCGCAACCGGTTCGCGCTCCGCAGCCGGCGCACCGTGTACCATACCTCCGGCCGCTTCGTCTCCGGGCCCAGCGGGCTGGACTGTCGAGGCAGGCGCATGGTCCGACTCCACGGTGAAGCTCGGCTCCAGGAAGCTCTCGATCCGGTTCGACCCGCGGAGCACGCCAGGCACGCCGACGGAGCCAGCGAGAACGGCCCCGACCGCCAGGACGATCAGGGCGATGGCCATCGGACGCGGGGCATCGTGCAGGTGGCCCTGCGCACCCTGATGGCCGGTGTGGTCGCTGGGCGCGGCCGCCGGCGCGCGCTCGCCGTGGAAGGCGAGGAAGACGAGCCGGAACATGTAACACGCCGTCAGCAGCGACGCGAGGCTGGCAAAGAACCACAGATAGGGGTGGCCGTTGGCATACGCCCGATACAGCAACTCGTCCTTGCTGAAGAACCCGGACAGCGGCGGGATCCCCGCGATCGCGAGCGCGCCCACCAGGAATGTCCAATAGGTGACCGGCAGCTCCTTACGCAGGCCGCCCATCCGCCGCAGGTCCTGCTCGCCGGCCAGCGCGTGAATGACGGCGCCCGATCCCAGGAAGAGCAGCGCCTTGAAGAACGCGTGCGTGAAGAGGTGGAAGATGCCGGCGGCGTATGCCCCGACGCCCATGGCGACGAACATCAGGCCGAGCTGCGACACGGTCGAGTACGCCAGCACGCGCTTGATGTCGTTCTGCACCAGGCCGATCGTGGCCGCCATCACCGCCGTGGCCACGCCGACGATGGCGACGAGCTCGAGCACGCCGGGCGCGTGGGAATACAGCACCGCGTTGCGCCCGATCATGTATACCCCGGCCGTCACCATCGTCGCCGCGTGGATCAGGGCGGACACCGGAGTGGGCCCTTCCATCGCGTCGGGCAGCCAGACGTGGAGCGGGATCTGCGCGGACTTGCCGGTGGCGCCGAGGAACAGCAGGAGCGCCGCGACCGACAGCGTCCCAAACCTCGCGGTCTCGGGCGCGAACACCGAGATGCCGCGCGCGAGCGCGTGAAAATCGAGGGTGCCGAACTGCGAGAAGAGCAGCAGGACGCCGAGCAGGAACCCGAAGTCGCCGATGCGGTTGACGATGAACGCCTTCTTGCCCGCGTCAGCGGCTGATGTCTTGTGGTACCAGAACCCGATCAGCAGGTACGAGCAGAGCCCCACCCCTTCCCATCCGACGAACATGACCAGGAAGTTCGGCGCCAGCACGAGGACGAGCATGAAGGCGGCGAACAGGTTCAGGTACGAGAAGTAGCGGGCGTACTCGCTATCGCGTTCCTCGTGCATGTACGCCGTCGAATACAGGTGAATGAGCGCGCCGATCCCGGAGACCACCAGGATCATCACCATCGACAGCGGGTCGAGCCGGAGCGCGAACGGCACCAGCAGGTCGCCCGAGGAAATCCAGGTGAACACATCCTGGTCGATCACGCGGCCGCCGGCCGGCATGCCAAGCAGCGTCCACGACGCCGCCGCCGACGCCGCGAACGATCCGACCATCGCCGCGACGGCCACGCCGCCCGACATGGTCTTCGACAGCCGCCGCCCGAACGAGGCGTTCACCAGGAAGCCGAGGAACGGAAGAAGCGGTATGAGAAGGAGCATTCAGTTCATCACCACTTCAGGGACGTGAACGCATCGGGGTCGAGCGATTCCCTCAGCCGGAACAGCGCGATGACGATGGCCAGCCCGACCGCGGCTTCCGCGGCGGCCACGGTCACCACGAAGAAGACGATGATCTGGCCGTCCACCGCGCCGAAGTCCCGCCCGAAGGCCACGATCGTCAGGTTCGCGGCGTTCAGCATGATCTCGATCGACAGGAGCACCGTGATCACGTTGCGCCGCAGGAACACGCCCGTGGTCCCGATGGCGAACAGGATCGCGGAGAGGAAGAGGTAGTGGTTCAGTGACACCATAGAACATTCAGTAGCTGGTAGCTGGCAGCTGACAGCTGGTAGCTGGCAGCTGGCAGCTGACAGCGAGCCGCTGCCGGCTGGCCGCTGCCGGCTATTGCTACACGTGCCTCTTCGCCAGCACGACCGCTCCGACCATCGCGACGAGGATCAGCAGCGACGTGACCTCGAAGGCGAAGGCGTAGTCGGTATAGAGCACCTGGCCGATCGCGCGCACCGAGTCGACCGGCTGTGCCGACATGCCCTGGCCGCTGCCGGCCGGCTCGCGCGAGAGTGCCGCGTGCCACAGCGCCCACGCCAGCTCGCCGGCGAGCACGACGCCGAGCACGGCTCCCGCCCGCCTCGGCCCCGCCGCCACCCGTTCCCGGAGAGCGGCCTCCTTCGGGGCGTTCAGCAGCATCACCACGAACAAGAACAGCACCAGGATGGCGCCGGCGTAGATGATGATCTGGATGACCGCCACGAACGGCGCGTCGAGCAGGACGTACAGCCCCGCGAGCGCCGCGAACGACGCAATCAACAGCATGACGCTGTAGACCGGGCTCCGCTGCCCGATGACCAGCGCCGACGTCACCACCGCGACGGCGGCGAACACGTAGAAGAGCGGCAGCTCAAGCCCCAAGGAGTATCACCCCCGCAGCCGTTGCCAGCAGGTTCAGCACGGCCAGCGGCAGCAGGATCTTCCACCCGAACTGCATGAGCTGGTCGTAGCGATACCGTGGCAGCGTCCACCGCATCCAGATGTAGAAGAACAACAGCGCCGAGATCTTGATCAGGAACCAGATCCAGCCGAGCGACGCGGGCAGGAACGGCCCGTGCCACCCGCCGAGGAACAGGTCCGTGGCCACCGCCGACACGGTGACCATGTTGATGTACTCGGCCAGGAAGAACATGGCGAACGCCATGCTCGAGTACTCGGTGTGATACCCGGCCACCAGCTCCTGTTCGGCCTCCGGGAAGTCGAACGGCGCGCGGTTGGTCTCGGCCACACCCGCAACCATGAAGATCAGGAACCCGACCGGCTGGACGAACACGAACCAGCGCGGGATGAACCCGAGCCAGTAGCCCTCCTGCCGGTTGACGATGTCGGTGAGCGACAGCGAATTGGCGAGGATCAGCACAGAGGCCAGGGTCAGGCCGTACGGCAGCTCGTAGCTGATCATCTGCGACGCGGACCGCAGCCCGCCCAGCAGCGAGTACTTGCTGTTCGAACTCCAGCCCGCGAGCACGATGCCGTAGACGCTCATCGACGTGATGGCGAAGACCACGAGCACCGCCACGTTGACGTCCGCCACCTGGAGTGAGACCGGCTGATCGAGCAAGCCGAAGAACGTCGTCTCGGCCCCAAAGGGCACGACGGCGAACGCCGCGATCGCGGCGGCCGCGGAGATCACCGGCGCCATGAGGAACAGCACCGCGTCCGCCCCGCCCGGGCGCAGCTCCTCCTTGAACATCAGCTTGATGACGTCGGCGAACGGCTGCAGCAGGCCGAGGGGCCCCACGCGGTTTGGCCCCTCGCGCTGCTGGATGAAGGCGGCCACCTTGCGCTCGGCGTACACCATGGCGGCCGACGACAGCAGCAGCAGCACGAAGACGGCAAACACGAGGCCGAGTTGGACGATGACAGTCAGAGATGGCACAGGGATCTTCGCAGTAGTTGCGGGTTTGAAACCCGCCCCTACGAGTTTCGATATCAGGGTCCGGTTGCCTCGGTCCTCATCGCCCGCCAGTCCGCCGGGCACGTGCATCGCCCCTCACGAACGTGCGCTTCGTACTCGGCCCGGAAATGCTGGATCGTGCTGAGCAGGGGCGCCACCGCCGCGTCCCCGAAGGGGCACAGCGTCTTGCCGCCGATGTTGCTGGCGACGTCGGCCAGCAGGTCGATGTCGCGCATCGTTCCCTCGCCGCGCTCGATGCGGCGGAGAATCTTCAACAGCCAGTCGGTGCCCTCGCGGCACGGCGTACACTTCCCGCACGATTCATGGCGGTAGAAGTGCATCAGGTTCTCTGCGAGCCAGACCATGCATGTCGTGTCGTCCATCACGATGATCGCGGCAGACCCGAGCATCGAGCCGGCCTTCACGAGGCCGTCGAAACTCGCCTGCGCGTCGATCTGATCGGGCAGGATCACGGGCGTGGACGAGCCGCCTGGGATCACGGCCTTCAGCGTCCGGCCGCCCCTGATGCCGCCGCCGTACTTGTCGATCAACTCGCGTATCGTGACGTGCATCGACGTCTCGTAAACGCCGGGTTTCTCCACGTGGCCGCTGATGCAGTACAGCTTCGGGCCGCCGTTCTTCTCGGGGCCGAGCGACGCGAACCACTCGGGGCCGTTGGTCACGATGAGCGGGACGTTGCAGAGGGTCTCGACGTTGTTGATGGCGGTGGGACAGCCATAGAGGCCGACGACCGCCGGGAACGGGGGACGGAGCCGGGGCTGAGCGCGCTTCCCCTCGAGCGACTCGAGCAGCGCGCTCTCCTCGCCCGCCTCGTAGGCACCCGCGCCGCGGTGCACGTAGATCTCGCAGTCGAAGCCGGAGCCGAAGATGTTCTTGCCGAGGTAGCCCTGTGCGCGCGCCGCGTCGATCTCGGCCTCGAGGACGCGCTGCACGTGGAAGAACTCGCCGCGGATGTAGATGTAGGCGACCTTCGCGCCGATGGCGTAGCACCCAATCAGGCACCCCTCGAACAGCAGGTGCGGGTTCCGCTCCATCAGGACATGGTCCTTGAAGGTCCCCGGCTCGCTTTCATCGGCGTTGCAGCACAGGTATTTCGGCCTGGGCGAGTCCTTCGGCACGAACTGCCACTTCATCCCGGTCGGGAACCCCGCGCCGCCGCGGCCC
This sequence comes from Acidobacteriota bacterium, assembly GCA_025363775.1. Lineage (GTDB taxonomy): Bacteria > Acidobacteriota > Vicinamibacteria > Vicinamibacterales > Fen-181 > FEN-299. The sequence continues at coordinate 23,900 of JANYLG010000061.1, forward strand.
CGCAGCCCCGACGCTTTCACCAAATCGATGACCTGCGCGGGCGCCAGGCCGAGCGCCTTCCGGAGCCCCGCGTATCCGCCGCGGCCGACGTAGGCGTCGAGCGTCGCGCCGCGGGGTTCACCGACGTGTGAGGTCAGGACTGGTTCCATGCCGCCTTTTCCGCCTATCCGCCTACCCGCCCTCCGCCTTCTCTGCCCGCGCGAGGTGACACCCGGTCAGCGCCGCCTCGCCGCTGGCCTTCAACGATTCGAGCAGCCGCTCCGCGTCCTCGGGCGCCTGGCACTCGTGCCAGTGCTCGTTGTTCACCATGACGACGGGCGCCCGGTCGCACGCGCCGAGACACTCCATCTCCATCAGTGTGAACGTCCCGGTCGGGTCGGTCTCGCCCACTCCGATGCCGAGTGTCTTCGAGATCTCCGCCGTCACGCGCTCGGCGCCGCGGAGCGCGCACGACAGCGTCCGGCACACCTGCACGACGTACTTCCCCACCGGCTGGCGGAAGAACATCGCATAGTAGGTGACCACGTCGTCGACCTCCGCGGGGGTGCAGCCGACCACCTCGGCCACGTGGCGGATCGCGGGCGCCGAGACATACCCCTGCTGCTCCTGGACGATATAGAGCGCCGGGATGACCGCCGACCGGCGGTGTTCCGGGGGATAGTGGGTTGCGATCTGCTCGAGGCGGTCGCGGTTGGCGGGGGTGAAAGCGAACGGATCGCCATCGGGCCGCAGCTCGCGCTGCGACATGTGCATCCCCGACTCGTAGCGCATCTCCGGGTGGAAGCTCACCGGTCCACGTCTCCCATCACGACATCGATCGACCCGATGACGGCGATCACGTCGGCGATCATGCCGCCGTGGATCATCGTGGGCAGTGCCTGGCACGACATCAGCGACGGCGAGCGCATCTTCACGCGCCACGGCCGGTTCGTGCCGTCAGAGACCACGTAGCACCCGTGCTCGCCGCGCGGCCCCTCAACGGGCACGTAGGCCTCGCCGGCCGGCACGGTGAATCCCTGCGAGTGGATCAGGAAGTGCTGGATCAGCGCCTCCATCTCCGTGTAGACCTTGTCCTTGGGCGGCGCGACGATCCGCGGGTCGTCCACGGCCCACGCGCCAGCGGGGCTGATCCGGTCGAGCGCCTGGCGGCAGATCCGCAGCGACTGGTACATCTCCTCGATCCGAACCAGGTAGCGGTCGTACACGTCGCCGGTGGCGCCGATCGGCACGTCGAAGTCGAACGTCTCGTAGCCCGAGTACGGAAACGCTTTTCGCACGTCGTACGGGATGCCCGCCGCCCGCGCGATCGGACCGATCAGCCCGAGGCCCAGCGCGTCCGCCTTCGAGACCACGCCCACACCGCGGGCGCGCTTGATGTAGATCGGGTTGTGCGTCAGCAGGTCCTCGTACTCGGCCAGCTTGGCCGGCATGCGATCGAGGACCTCCGTGACCGCCGCGTGGAATCCCGCGGGCAGGTCCTCGCGGAGACCGCCCACACGGATATAGCTCGGGAACATCCGGAAGCCGGCGACGAGCTCGTTGATGTTGAGGAACAGCTCCCGCTCGCGGAAGCAGTACAGCATCAGCGTGACCGCGCCCACTTCCATCCCGTGCGTCGCCAGCCAGACCAGGTGGCTGTTGAGCCGCTGCAGTTCGGCGAGCAGCACGCGGATCCACTTCACGCGGTCCGGCACGTCGATCCTTAGCAGCCGCTCGACCGAGAGCGCAAAACTGAAGCTGTTGGACTGGGCGCTGAGGTAATCCATCCGCTCGACGAGCGGGATGACCTGCTGGTACTTCTTCTGTTCGATGGTCTTCTCGATGCCCGTGTGGAGGTAGCCGACCGTCGGTTCCGCACCCACGACGTTTTCGCCGTCGAGGCGCAGCACCAGCCTCAACACCCCGTGGGTGCTGGGGTGCTGCGGCCCCATGTTCACGGTCATCGTCTCGGTGCGCAGGTCAGTCATCGGCATTCCCCAGTTCCTGCTCGACGAGATCGCACAGCACGTGAAGGAGCGTGCAGTGCACCTCCTGGGTCCGCGCGGTCGAGGGCGACCCCACGTTCAGGTGGATGTCCACCGCGCGCCCGAGGGCGCCCCCGTCGCGCCCGGTCAGGCCTATGGTCACCAGGCCGCGCGCCCGCGCCGTCTCGACGGCCGCGAGCACGTCGGGCGACCCGCCGCTCGTGGAGATGCCGATCAGCACGTCGCCGGGCTGGCCGTGCGCTTCCACCTGCCGGGCGAACACGCGGTCGAACCCGTAGTCGTTGCCGATGGCGGTCAGGACACTCGTGTCCGTCGTCAACGCCAGGGCGGGCCATGCGCGCCGCTCGCGCGTGAAACGCCCCACGAGTTCCGCGACGAAGTGCTGGCAGTCGGCGGCGCTGCCGCCGTTCCCGCAGGCCAGCACCTTTCCCCCCGCGCGAAGGGCGGTCAGCAGGACGTCGGCCGCGGCGAAGATCACGCCGGGCGACTCGCGCTGCACGCGAACGTGCGCCGCAATCGTGTCGCTGAAAGCCCCGTCGAGGACGCGCTGGCGGTCGGCACTCGTCATGTCAGGTCACCGCCCGGACGGGTGCGGTCTCCACGCACCTCGCGGTCCGCGACGATGTTCGCCTGGAATTCCTGCTCGGTGAGCTGCAGCGGCTGGTGGACCTTCGCCTTCATCTTGATCTGGACCGGGTAGTCCTTGCGAAGCGGGTGCCCCTCCCAGTCTTCGGGCATCAGGAGGCGCCGCAAGTCGCCGTGCTGCTCGAACACGATCCCGAACAGGTCCCACACCTCGCGCTCCAGCCAGTCGGCCGAGGGCCAGACGGTGCGGAGCGAGAGCACGTGCGCCTCCTCGCCGGCCAGCCGCACCTTCAGCCGGATCTGCGAGGGAATGGTCGTGGCGAGGAGATGATAGACCACCTCGAACCGCGGCTCGTCGGGCCAGTAGTCCACGGCCGTCACCTCGACGAGCACGTCGAACCGGAACGATGGATCGTCGCGCAGCACCTTCGCGGTGTCCACGAGGTGTTCGCGCGGCACGATCACGGTCGGACGGTCGGTCGCGGTCCCTGGCTGATAGTCGGCGCCAGGCACGGCGGCGCGAAGCGCGGCGACGATCGAGGCAACGTCCACGGTGTCTACCCCGCCTTCACAACCAGCTTCGACTGGCTGATCTTCTTCTGCAACTGGATGATGCCGTAGATGAGCGATTCCGGTCGCGGCGGGCAGCCGGGAACGAAGACGTCCACCGGGACGATCTGGTCGACGCCCTGGACGATGGCGTAGTTGTCGAAGACGCCGCCGACCGACGCGCAGGCGCCCATCGAAATGACCCACTTCGGCTCCGGCATCTGGTCGTAGATACGCCGAAGGGCCGGGGCCATCTTGCGCGAGAGCCGCCCGGCAACGATCATGAGGTCGGACTGCCTCGGCGACCCCCGGAAGACCTCGGCCCCGAAGCGCGCGATGTCGTAGCGCGAGGAACTCATCGACATCATCTCAATCGCGCAGCAGGCGAGGCCGAAGGTGACCGGCCAGATGGACGATTTCCGCGCCCAGTTCACCATCTTCTCGACGGTGGTCGTGAGGACGGGGATCTCGACGTCAAAAGACATGGCTCGCTACCGAAATCCAGAAGGTGTACGAGGAGGCCACCTTGGAAGATGTCTAGGGCTTGTCCCAGGTGAGGGCGCCCTTCTTCCAGACATACGCATAGCCGGCGACGAGGACTGCGAAGAAGACGAGGACCTGCACGAACCCCGGCCAGCCGAGGTCGCGTAGCGCCATCGCCCAGGGATACAGGAACGCGACCTCGATATCGAACAGCAGGAAGATCATCGCGATCAGGAAGAACTTGATCGGGTGACGCTCCCGGGCGTCCGAAACGGCCGGCATCCCGCACTCGTAGGGCGCCAGCTTCTCCGGGCTCGGCTTTCGCGGCCCGAGCAGAGTGGACAGCACAATCGACCCGGCGCCGAAAGCCACACCAAGGATCATCAACAGGAGGATTGAAAACCAGCCCTGCATGTAAACGATCTCTCGAGGAGGCACGGCCGACAGCCTTGCCGTGCGAGTGATGGCGCAAGATCAGGAAACGCCTCAATCCTATCGGACCGACCAGGGCAAGTCAACGCGCCCACTCGAGATGCGCGCCGGTTACAATAGCCGCGATGCCGCGACTTGCCTGGTTCACGCCGACCCCGCCCGGCCGCTCGGGGATTGCCGCATACAACGAGGAACTTCTGCCTCTGCTGGCTCCCAGGTACGACATCGACGTCTTTACCTCGCCGCTGGTCGCGGACCAGGCGCGGCCCGAGGGACACCCGGCGGTTTTCGACGCTCACGATTTCGCGTGGAAGAACTTCACCTCGGCCTACGACCTCGTCGTCTACCAGCTGGGAAACGCGATGTGCCACACCTTCATGTGGCCGCATCTCTTCCGCCATCCGGGACTGGTGGTGCTCCACGACGGGCAGCTCCACCACGCCAGGGCGCGGGCGTTGATCGCGCGCGGCCGGGCTGACGACTACTGCGCCGAGTTCCACGCCAATCATCCCGGCGCTCCCGAGGACGCCCCCGAACTGGTCATCCGTGACTTCGCCGACAGCACGTACTACTTCTGGCCGATGCTGAAGCTCGTCGTCGAGAGCGCCCGCCTCGTGGCGGTCCACACGCCGCGGCTCGCCGACGACCTGGCGTCGCAGTTCGGAGTGGAGGTCGAGAGCATCCGGATGGGCGTCGTGGACCCGCGCAGCGTCCGCGTTCCCGTCGAAGCCGGTGTGGATCCGACATCCGCCGACAGGGAACGGCGTCGCGCGCTCCGCGCCCGCCACACTCTTGCGAACGACGCCGTGGTCTTTGCCGCCTTTGGCCTGGTCACGCCGGAGAAGCGGATCTCGCAGGTCCTGCAGGTCCTGCCCGACGTGCTGCGCGTGGCGCCTTCGGCGCATCTGCTGCTGGTCGGGAACACGGCCGAACACTATGACGCCCTCGGCGAAGCCCGCGAACTTGGAGTCGCGGACCACGTCACGCTCACCGGCTATGTGCCGGACGATGAAGTCCCGACGTACCTGTCCAGCGCCGACGTCTGCCTGTGCCTGCGGTGGCCGACCGGGCGCGAAACGTCGGCTTCGTGGTTGAGGGCGCTGGCTGCAGGACGCGCGACGATCGTGACGGATCTCGCCCATGCTGACGAGATGGCCTGCCTCGATCCGCGCACCTGGACGGTGCAGCCGGCCGGGTCGGGGGAGGCGGTCTTTGAGGCGGTGCCGCGCGCAGTCTGCGTGGGGATCGACATCCTCGACGAGAAGCACTCGCTCGCGCTGGCCATGTCCCGGCTTGCGACCGACACGGCCCAGCGTGCCAGCCTGGGCCAGGCAGCGCGCGCGCACTGGGAGCAGTACCACACGCTGGCGTGCATGGTGGAAGACTACGAACGCGTCATCCACCGGACGCTGCTCCGCCCGGCCGGGCGGCGTGACAACCTGCCGCCTCATCTCGAGGAGGACGGTACCGAACTGGCGCGCGAAATGACGTCTACCCTCGGCGTCCACGTGGACTTCCTGGACACTCCGCACGGGCGACCCTCTGGTCGCTTGTGCCCGTGAAATCGCCCACGGTGAAATCGTCGGCTTGACCGGCTCTCTGTCGGGCAGTACGCTCAGGGCGAGCCGACGCTTCCCCGGGCGCGCTGGCGATCGCACGACAGGCGACCGCGGCGGCTGGCGGCATCGCGAGAGACTTGTGGCCAAACCTACCGTCACCGACACCGATATCCAGCGGCTCGACGAAGAGCGCGAGCGGGCTGATGTGCTGTACAACGAGGCGTTGACGAACGTCGATCGCGCCCTCGTGCACCCCGAGGGCCTGCCCGACCCGCCACCGCCGACCGAACAGCAGCAGGTTCCCCGACTCAACCGGCTCTGGGAGATCATCCCGGCGAACCCGATTCCCTTCGGCGGCTGGCGGGCGCGCCTGGGCTCGATCGCCTGGCGGGTGCTCGCGCCGATCGCGCAGAAGCAGCAGGAGTTCAACTCCGCGCTCGTCGAGCACGTGAACCGCCAGGTCGCCAACGAGCAGCAGGCCCGCCAGGCGTCCGCCGCGCTGATCGAATCGGTCCGGCGTGAATTCGACGCCCTGGCCCGCTTCCAGTCCCACCTGATCCGGTACCTCCAGCAGATCACGCTCTACGTGGACACGAAGGACCGCCAGGAGATCGGACTGCTGCGACGAGAGCTGGAGGAGCGGACCATCGCGCTGGCGGCCGGACTGAACGGCGTGAGCGACGAGCTGCTCCGGCGATGGGAATCGACGGTGGCGCGCCAGCAGCGCTTCAGCACGCAGGTCTCCTCGATTGCCGCCGCACAGGACGAGTTCCGCATCACGGCGGCCGGCTTCCAGCGCACGTCCCACATGCTGAAGCGCGAGCTCGAGCGGCTCGTGGCCTCCGGAACGCTGGCGGGGCGGGGCGGCGCCCCGCCAGCCACCTCACCGTCGGCTGCGCCAACGACGCCCGCCGCGCCGGCCGCAGGCGCGCCGGCCCAGGGCGCCGCCAATTCGCGGCCGGAAACACTCGGCACGTGGCTCGACTCGGCCACGTACGTCGGGTTCGAGGACACCTTCCGCGGTTCGACCGAGGACATCCGGACACGTGCGCTCGACTACCTGCCCTTGTTCGAAGGCTCGTCGGACGTCGTTGATATCGGCTGCGGCCGCGGCGAGTTCCTCGAACTGCTCGGCACCCACGGCATCAAGGGCCGCGGGGTGGACATCAACCACGAAATGGTCGAACGGTGCCGGCTGCGCGGCCTCGATGTCGCGGAAGGCGATGCGGTTCAGTACCTGGACGCGCAGGCGGACGGCTCGCTCGGCGGCGTGCTCGCCGTGCAGGTGGTGGAGCACTTCCAGGCCGACCAGCTGGTACGGATGCTGGATCTGGCGTACCACAAGCTGCGGCCCGGTTCACGGATCGCGCTCGAGACGATCAACCCGGCGTGCTGGTACGCCTTCTTCGCCAGCTACATCCGGGACATCACGCACGTGCATCCGATTCACCCCGACACGTTGCGCTACCTCCTGATCGCGAGCGGCTTCCAGCGCGTCGAGATTCGGTATCGCGAGCCCTACCCCGAGCGGGACAAGCTCCAGCTCACCCCGGTCGCCTCGCTGGCCAAGGTGGCCCCGGGGCTTACCGAGATGGGCGAGACGTTCAACGACAACGTCTTCAAGATCAATTCGCTCCTGTTCACCTACCAGGATTACGCAGCCATCGGGGAGAAGATCTAGAAAATGATGACGCCCGGACTCGTGCGAGCGGCGGTCGGCCTCCTGGTTGTGCTCCTCGGGGTCGCCCATGCAGATGCCCAGAAGCCCCGGAGGCGGTCGGCCGCACCGAAGGTCGCCGCGCCCGCGGCCACCCGGCCCGCGGCCCCGCCCGCCATGGACAGGACGGTGCCGTTCCGCCCAGGCGAAACGCTCACCTACGACATCGCGTGGTCTTCGTACCTGACGGCAGGCGTCGCCACGCTCGCGGTCAGGGACAAGCGCCCATCGGGAGCATCATCCGCGTACTACATCGTCGCCGAGGGGCGCCCCACCGGGATTCTGTCGAAGCTCTACACGCTCTACTACAAGGCGGATACCCTGCTCGACTCGCGGGTGCTCCTGCCCCAGCGCGGCTCAATCTACAGCCAGGAAGGCAACCGGCAGCGGACGCGCATCACGGTATTCGATCATGCGGCGCAACGTGCGGAGTACGAGGTCAAGACGACAACGGACATGAAATCGTCGGTCGCCCTGGGGCGGTACTCGCAGGACGCGCTCTCGGCGTTGTACGCCCTGCGCGCTGTTCCCATGAAGGAGAACTCCCGCCTCACGATGCCGGTGTGCGACGGCGGGAAGATGTTTCGGGTCCAGTTCGTTATTGGACGGACCGAGCCGGTGCGGATTGGCACGACGTCGATCCAGGCCTTCCGGGTGACGCCCACTATTGTTGACGCAACGGGCGCCATTGTCGGCCGGCCCATGACGCTGTGGATGTCCGCCGACGATCGCCAGCTGCCGTTGAAACTGCAGGCGGACCTGGCGATGGGCAGCATCAATCTGATCCTCCGCGACGCCGCCCGGTAGGCGCACGGTGGCCGGGAGGAACACAGGCTAGCGGGCGAGAAACTCGTCGCGGATCATCGCGATGTCTGTCCGCCTCACCGCCCTGAACACGACGAGCCCGACGGCGTATGCCGCCGCGCCGGCAGCCACCTGGACCGGGAACGCAGCGGACCGCACGAAGAGGAGCGCGCCTGCCATCAGCGCCGCCGAGGCGGCGGCCGCGAACACGGTGCGGCTCGCCTCCACCCGCGCGATTCGGCGGGACGCGAAGACGAGCGTCACCAGGACCACACCTTCCGCGCACAGCGTGGCGACCGCGGGGCCGAGCAAGTGCAGGCGGGGAATCAACATGAGGTTGGCGACCACGTTGACGACCGCCCCGGCGATGGCCGTGTGCAGGTACGACCGCTGCTCTCCGGCGGCAAGGAGGGCATACCCAAATGGCACGTTCGTGAAGATCAGGACCACGCTCGGAGCGAGCCACTGGAACACCGGCACGCTGTCCTCGTATCCCGGTCCGTAGACGAAGGGGACGAGTGAAGACGCGACGAGCGCCCCACCGACAGCGAGCGGCACGCCGGCCAGCACCATCACACGGAGTCCGAGCCGCATCACCCGTTCGAACGGCTCCCGCCCCTGGACGTGAAGCGCGGCAAGCCGCGGGTAGATGGTCGCCCCGAACATCGATGAAATTGTGGACAGGAACAGGACGATCCGCTGCGGAGCCGAGTAGAGGCCCGCAGCCCGCTCGCCCTCGAACAATCCGAGCGCCACGAGGCCGAATCCGACGTAGACCTGGATAACGATGAACGAAAGGCCGACCGGGGCGGCCTCGCGCAGCGTGGCGATCCAGCGGGCCCGGTTGAACCGGACGGGAGTTGGACCATAGGCGCGGCGGAACAGCAGGAACAGCACGCACGACGCGCAAGAGAGTCCCGTCACGGAAGCCAGGGGCACGACCAGCAGGGCGCCGCCCCCGCGCACCAGGGCTACGACCAGCAGGAACCACAGGCCGGCGGCGGTCAGGCGCGACAGCCCGACCAGTTCCATCCGCTCCAGGCCGCCAAAGGCCCACTCGAGCGAGAGTGCCACCGGCGCGAGCGAAAGGCCGAACGCCAGCATCAGCCATCCGACCGGGCGGACCCAGTTGATGGCGATCGCCGCCAGCACGAGTGCGCTTCCCGCGAGCGCGGCATTCGCCAGCCGGCAGCCCGTCAACTCGGCGACCGTCGCGGCGGCGTGCTCCCGGTCGGCCGCCACCCGCCGGCGGCCGAACATGTCGAGGCCCATGTCGGCCGCCAGCCGGAAATACAGGACGACCGCCTGTGCCAGCGTCACCTGGCCGAGGGCGTCGGCGCCAAGCACCCGCGCCAGGTAGATGATGATCAGGAAATTCAGAATCTGCGACGTCCACGCCGACGCGGACAGCGACAGGAAGTTGCCGAGCATGCTGCGTCGGGCGAGCGCCGCACTCGCACCGGGCGCGTGGCGCCCGGTCATGGCCGCCCCCTCGTCGTCTTGTCGAGCCGGTCGGACCGGACGGATCGGACGACCCGCTCCAGCTCCCTGAGTGTCCTGCCGGTCACCTCGCTCCACGACGGCCACGGCGGGATGCCGGAGGCGACGCGGCAAATCTCCTCGGGATCCTCGCAGAGCCTCGTCAGGCACGAGCGCAACGCGTCGACATCCCCTGGCGGTACCAGCCACCCGCCGCGTCCGTCGCTGAACATCTCGGGGATCCCGCCAATACGGCTCGCGACAACCGGCCGGCCGTGGGCGAACGACTCGACGATCACCGACGGCTGATTCTCGAGGCAGTCCGAGGGCACGACGACAACGTCGACGCTGTCCAGGAAGCTGCCGGCGCCAGGTGCAAACGGTTCGAGCGTCGCCGCACAGCCGGGGTGCGCGTGCCGAAAGGCCGCGATCGCGTTCTCGTCGCGGAAGCCGCGGATCGTCAGCAGGCGCGACAGCGAACCTGCACAAGCCTCGGCGAGGATGTCGACACCCTTCTTCGGCAGGATCGCGCCAAGGTACCCGAACCGAACGGCACCGGCCTTCGGGGACAGCGGCTGCATGGCGGCGGCCGGATCGCTGCCGTTCGGGATCACCACCGCCTCCCTCGGCGTCACGCCCCGGGCCTCGATTTCGGCCAGCACCGACCGTGACGGTGAGATCACGCCGTCGACGGCGGCAAGGACGCGAGCGACAATCCGTCTTCGCCACGCGAGCAGCAACGATGCCGCCTCCCGCAGCCCGGGCGGGACGCTCCGGCCAAATCGAACCGCATAAAGGCACTGCGTGCACCGGGACGGCGATCCACCTGGACACACCGGCTGGTCGAATGCGACGAGCGAATACGACGGGCACGCCAGGTAGTGGTCGTGGAGAACCAGCACCGACGGGTAGCCACGCCGACGGGCCATCTCTGGCAACCGCAGCGACAAGCGAACGAGGTGGTGAAACAGGACGACGTCCGGTTGGAACCGCCTCAGCGCGCTGGCAAAGGCGAATTCCGCGCGTGGCCTGGCGATCGAGATCAGGACCTGGGCCCTGGGGGCCACGAAGGGCACGCGGTAGCACCGCACGCCGGTCAGACCTTCGGCCTCGAGTTCCGCCACTGAAGGAAGTCGCCGGCCGGCGTAGAGCACGCCGACCTCGTGACCCCCGCGCAGCATTTCACGCACCTGCCGCATCGCCACCCGCTCGGCTCCGAAACATGGCTCCGGGAGGAAGTTGTGGAGCGCGACGAGAATCCTCATCGGCCGGTCTCCGCGGGACCCGGCCCGGGACGGTCGCCGCCTTCGAGGAGGTGAACGGCGGCGGGGCAGCTGAAGAGGAGCGGCACGAGCAGCAACGGCAGGGCGAGGTCGAACAGGCGCGGGTCCCAGAGAGGCCTCAACGCCGTCATGGACCCGGGACGCCGCCGCGACCCATAGACACCGGCCGTCACAACGGCCAGGTCACCGGCCGCGAGGATCATCCAGGGCATGCCGGCGCGCGGGGCGTACTTCGCAAGAACCAGCAGGTTCACGACCACGATCGCCGTCAACGAGACGACCATCATCGTGCAGTGACGGGTAACGGTCATGGCCGCGATCCCTCGGCGGCGCGCCCACGTTCCGCCGCGCGGTTGCGCATCTGCTTCACAGCCTGGAGGACGGCCTTGATCGCGCGATGAGGGAGGCAGGCGCCGGCCAGCAGCGCAGCCGCCGTGACCGTCGGCTTGATCGCCAACGAGCGTCGAAGGAACAGGCGCGCCCGCCGATGGTTGCCGCGCACCAGGTGGAGGATTCCCCAATGCAGGTGCGCATCCGCCATGATGACACCACGGTGGGGCGCGTAGCGGTCCGGGCAGCGCGTCAGAGCACGCCCGATTACACGGTAGTAGTCGTCTTCCGACCGTGCACCGTCCCATCGCTTGGAATAACTTCCCGGCGTATCGTGAAACACCGCGAGGGGTTCAGCGATCTCGACGATGCGAAACGACTCGCCGATTCGGATCCAGAGATCGAGTTCATCGTGCGACTGGAGCGACTCGTCGAGCGGTCCGACACGTTCGAGGGCACTCCGCCTGCACGTGGCGCCCGAGGTCTGCACATAACTCGACGGCCACAGGTACTCGGGAAACGTCCGGCACTTCTTGTAGGCCTCGCCGTAGATGTCGCGGCCCCCGTCTGGGTAGACACGGTGCAGACGGCAGAACGTCGCGCCAACAGACGGGTCGTCGAGCATCGGCGCGACGCCTTTCTCGATCCTGCCCGGCAGCCATTCGTCGTCGGCGTCGAGGAACGCCACGAATCTGCCGCGAGACTCGCTGATGCCGCGGTTCCGCGCCGCCGCCGCCCCGCGCTTCGGCTGAGCCACGAGGCGGACCTGCGGGGCGAAGCGCGCCACTGCCTCCCGCGTGTCGTCGGTCGAGCCGTCGTCCACGACGACGACGTCGAGCGACGGATACTGCTGGTGAAGCGCCGACTCGATCGCCCGGGCAATGGTCCGCCCGCAGTTGTAGGCGGGGATGACGACACTGACGAGAGAGGTGTGCTCCACGTGAAGTCCCTGCGCCCGCCATTATAGGGGAGCCCGACACTCGTCGCACGCACGCGCCGTGTCGCGGCCGGTTGTGGCCGAACGCGGGACTCCAGTATCATGCGACGATGACACCGTCTCGAGACGGTCGGCGACAAACGTGATGCAGAGCCGGACGGCGCGGTAGCGCGCAAGACGCGCATCTCGGGGGACTGGGGAACCCAAGAGACCTATGAACGCTACCGGCGGGTCACGGGGTCGGCACGGGGGCGAGGGGACGCGGGCGATGTCTGCGTCCGCGGCCCGGACGTGCCCGGTGTCGGTCGTGATCGTCAACTACAAGTCGTACGAGGAACTGGACGCGTGCCTTGCGTCCCTCGAGAACGCGGGGCCACCAGGTCGAGAGGTCATCGTCGTCGACCACGATTCGTCTGCGCTGGAGCTTGCCCGCGTCCAGGCGCGCTACCCGGTCACCCGCGTGTTCGCCGTGGAGCGCAACCCGGGATTCTCGGCCGGGGTCAACACCGGCGCACACCTCGCCGCCGGACGCCACCTCCTGATCCTCAACCCCGATACCCGCGTGGAACCAGGCGCCGTTGAGGCGATGGTCGACTACCTCGAGACGCACCCGGACACCGCGGTCGTGGGTGCGAGGGTGCAGAATCCCAGCGGCACGGTGCAGCGCTCGGCGCGGCGCTTCCCGACGATGCTCACCGGCCTTGCCGGGCGCACATCGCTGTTCACGCGGATGTGGCCCGACAACCCGTTGTCCCGCCGGGATCTGCTGGCCGATGCCTCGACGGCCGCGCCGCGCGAGGTTGACTGGGTGGCGGGGTCGTGCATGGCGGTCAAGGCCGACGCCTTCGCACAGGTCGGCGGCATGGACGAACAGTTCTTCCTCTATTGGGAGGACGCTGACCTCTGCAAGCGCCTGAAAGAGGCGGGCTGGCGCACGGTCTATCTGCCGTCTGCCGTCGTCGTCCACGACGTGGGCCGGAGCCGGCGTCATGCGCGGACCCTGTCGGTTCGCGCCTTTCACCGCAGCGCCTACTTGTACTTCGCCAAGCACCGAGCCGGGCGGTTCCGGCCGATCTCGCTGCCCGTCGCGGGCGCACTGGTGTTCGGCCGGATGGTCGCGAAGCTCGCGGTCCAGCTCATCACCCGCCGTGATCGGTCCGATCGATAGTCCCGCGGATCAGACCCTCTCGAGATCCTTCCGCGTCACCAGCCGGGCGCCACCGTGACCTCGTCCTCTTCCTGGTCCTGGTCATCGAACCCGACGACCACCGACGCTGGCTTGCGCTCTCCGGCCAGCAGGTTCTGGAACCCCCAGCGGAATCGAAGCAGGAAGACCCCGCTCTCGCGGCACGCCGGCCTCAGGACGTCGAGACGGTCGGCTCCGATCCCGGCGCTGCTGACCAGCACCCCTTCCACCTCGCGACGCCTGAGCAGATCGAGGAGCGCGTCCAGCCCACCGATCACCCGGACACCTTGGACGCTCCTGGCCTGCGTGGCAGGATCGTCGTCCACGAACCCGACGACATGGACCGCGATGCGGTCTGCCCTGGTCTCGCGCAGCACCGCCAGGCCCGCGTCCCCGGCGCCGTAGATCACCACCCGCCGACGCGCTCCCCGGGAGTTGCCGGCCAGCTCGTGCACGAACCGGAACGAGGCGCGCCCGGCCGACAGGAGCGCGAAGGTCAGCGCGCCGCAAATCGCGAACACCGCGCGCGAATATCCCTCGAACCGGAAGAAGTAGGATATCGCGGTGACCGAGCAGATGGCGGCCAGCGCGGTGCCCTTCAGGAGGACGATGGCGTCCTGCGCGCCGAAATAGCGCCAGATGCCGCGATAGGCGCCGGTCCACCACAACGACGTGATGGTCGTGGCGACGACGATCGGCAGGGACCGGAGGAACAGCGGAAAGAACTCCACGAACTTCACATCGTCAAACCGGATGCGGTAGGCCGTGTAGTAAGCCAGCGTCACCACGCAGATGTCGAGCAGGACATCCAGCAGCCGCGAGCGTGAGTTGACGGCCCTCAGAACGACGGCCACCGTCCCTCGGTGTGCGGGCGGCGCCGCATGTTCCTCGTACACGCGGACTTGCGCGAGGTGCAGGCCAAACAGCGTGAGGCCGGCGAGGAACAATCCCACGAGAATGTTGGCGTGGCTGAGGTCGAGGTAGTAGGCCGACAGCCCCGCAGCCCCCGCCAATCCGGCGAAGCCGTAGAGCACCAGTACCGCCCGTCGCTCGGGCAGCCCGAGCGCCACGAGTCGGTGGGACGAATGATCACGACCGCCGACCGAGACACGACGCCCGGCCAGGCTGCGCACAAACGTGACAAATGTGGTGTCGAAGATCGGCACAGAGAGGATAGCCAGGGGAATCACGATGGCCGATGTGCCGGCAGCACCCAGATCGGCTCCAGACCGCACCGCGAGGAGGGCAAGCGTGAATCCCAGGAAGAAGCTGCCCGCGTCACCCATGAAGATGCTGGCCGGCTGGAAGTTGAAGACCAGGAACCCGCAGGTGGCGCCCGTGTAGGCGGCCAGCATGATGACGTCCGCGGCCGTGCCGTGCACGAGCGCGAGCACCAGGTATGCCGACGCGCCAATGCCCGCAACCCCAGCGGCCAGACCGTCCATGTTGTCGAGCAGGTTGAACGCGTTGGCAAGACCGACGAGCCAGAGCAGGGTGAGCAGCGAATCGATCGTGAGCGAGCCAGTCCACCCCAACCGGTACCCGACGAACAGGGCGCCGGCTGCGGCAATCGCCTGGAACACCAGCTTGGCAGCCGGATTGAGACGCCGCAAATCGTCGGCGAGACCAATCCCGGTGACGAGCAAGGCAAGCGCCACGACGGGACCGACCTCGTGCAGGGAACCCAGCGCGAGGACCGGCACGCAGAACCCGACGGCGATGGCAATGCCACCAAGCAGGGGGGTTGGACGCCGATGCCAGCGGTCCGCGCACGGCTGCGCGACCAGTCCCAGCCGCCGCGCGAGGGTTCTCACCACGAGCGTGGACACGAGGGACAACGCAAAGGCGGCAGCGAAACCCAGTAGAGCCGTATCCCTCATCACCGAGCACCCTCGAGCAGCGTCAACACCTCCGAATGGGGGATTGTACTCCCACAGGCGGTGTTGCGAAGGGTGAGATCAACCGCCGAGCAGGTCCCGGTACACCTGGAGGGTTTCGGCGAACACTCGTTCCTCGGAGAATTCCTCCTCCGCGCGCGCACGCCCCGCTGCCCCCATCGCGGCCCGTCGCTCCGGGTCGCGGATCAACTCGCCGAGCGCGCGTGCGAGCGCGCCCGGGTCGCGCCGGGGGACGAGCAGGCCGTTTTCACCGTGCCGCACCACCTCCCGGCAGCCGGGCACGTCGGTGGCGACGATCGGCCTCGCGGAGGCGGCAGCCTCCAGGAGGATCTTGGGCAGGCCCTCGGGATAGAACGTCGGCAGCACAACAACCGCCGCCTGGCTCAGCACGTTCGGCATGTCGGTCTGGTGCCCCCAGAGTTCGACGGTGCCTTCCGCTTCCCACTGCCGCAGGACCTCGATCGGAAGCGCGTGCGGGTTCTCGGTATCTGGCTTCCCCACGATGATCGCGCGGCACGGCACGCCATCCCGCTTCAGCAGGCGGACGGCTTCCACGAAATCGCCCACACCCTTGTCCCACAGCAGCCGCGAGGCGAGCATCAGCAGCGGGAGGCCGGGCGGTTCCGGCCGCGGCACGAACTTCTGCACGTTGACCCCGGCGCCGCGAATCACCACCGTCTGGTCTTCCCGGACCACGTCGTGCGCGACGAACAGGCGCCGGTCCTCGGCATTCTGGAAGATCGTCCGGCTGCGCTGGCCGGCCAGCGCCCACTTGTAGGCCTGCATGGCCAGGCGTCGGCGCACGCGGCCGCGGAACCCATGCCCGAGGAACAGGTAGCCAAGGCCGGGAATGGCGTTGATCTGGGCTGGCGTGCCTGCGAGCCGGGCGGCTATCGACCCGTAAAGGATGGGTTTGACCGTCACATGGTGGACGAGGTCGGGCCGCTCGCGCCGGTAGAGACGAACCAACTCGGCGATTGTCAATACTTCGCGGACGGGATTGGTCGAACGACGCCGCAACGACAACGGCAGGAAGCGGACGCCTTCGCGCTTGATCGCCTCGGCCTCGCCCCGCTCCACCGATGCCGCGACCGTCACATCGAAGCCGTGGGCGGCCAGGGCCTTTGCCAGGCCCAGCCGATGGGACCGGAAGTACCACTCGATGTTGACGACTATCAGGATGCGGGCGTTCATGGCGCTTTGCAGAGCAGGATATCCATTCTGCGGACCCTCAACTCCTCGTCCGTGAAGTGTCGGAAGTCCGCATGCAGTCGTCGTCGGCTCAACGGGACCGCCGGCCACCGATCGCGGTCGACGTCGACGACGCGGTAGCCTGCCTTCTCGAACGAGCGGAGGATCTCGCTGTTCCGCAGGCGATTGGTATAGAAGCCCGACGACCGGAACAGGGCCGATTCCCACACGCGGGCCGGGAAGCGGAGCGAGTTCAGGCTGTAGGCGAGGTGATCCTGCAGATCGACGTGGTGCGAGGCCACGCCGCCCGGCGCCTGCAGACGGAACAATTCATTCACGATTCGATCGAACTCGTCGCGCCGGACATGCTCGAGGACGGCCTGGGAAAACACGAAGTCCACGCTGCCCTCCGGCACCTGCCGGAGGCTGGCGAGTCCGGCCGTCTCGTAGCGTGCGTTCACCCGGGCGAGGACGTCCAGCATCGTTCCGCCCTCGGCTGCCCACCGCGTTCCCCCGAGGAGCGCGCGGTACTGTGCCAGGTCGAGCGCGGCGTCCGGGCTGGCATCAACCAGCCAGGTGGAGGATGCGCCCTGCTCGGCGGCGATGACCGCCGTAGCCAGAGAATCCCCAGGTCCCAGTTCGAGCACGCTGAACGACGGCGGCAGCCACGACCGAACACGTCCGAGGTGTTCGCTGAACGTGCGCCGGGCGAACTCGACGTCGAGCATCGCCCCATGCACGAACACGCCGAGGCGACGCCACACGCGGTAAGGAACGGGGAGACGGGCCAAGACCAGCTTGGCCGCGAGCTTGGCCCACCACGGCGCGTAATCACGTATCATAACCCGAGCCGATGCAGTGTTCCACGCGCGGCCACCCGCCCGTGCCCGGAGGGGATTTGACGGTTCTGCTCCTCAGTCGATACGCGTCGCTCGGCGCCAGCAGCCGCGTCCGCTTCTACCAGTACCTGCCCGCCCTCCGGGCCCACGGCATCGAGGTGACCGTCGCGCCGTTGCTTCCCGACGAGTACCTCAGCTCCCTGTACGCGGGCCGATCCGCGCCGTGGCCAAAACTCGTCGCAGCCGGCACCCGGCGGCTCGCGACGCTCCTGCGGTTGCAGCGCTTCGACCTCCTGTGGATCGAGGGTGAAGCACTGCCCTGGTGGCCGTTCGCGCTGGAGCGCCTGGCACAACCCCGCGGCGTCCCGTCGGTCATCGATTACGACGATGCGATTTTCCATCGCTACGACAGCCATCGCTCGAGCGTGGTCCGGCGGTTCCTCGGCCGCAAGATCGACGAAACCATGCGACACGCGGCGACCGTGGTCGCGGGCAACGAGTATGTCGCCGCGCGCGCGCGCGCGGCGGGCACCCGCCGCGTCGAGATCCTCCCCAGTGCCGTGGACCCGGAGCATCATCGCCCGCTCCGCCCCGTCGATGCCCCGGGTTGCCGAATCGGGTGGATTGGCTCGCCGATCACCTCGCCCTACCTCGAGCCGCTCCGCGGCGTGTTCCAGCGGATGTCGCTCGGGCGCAAGGTCGAGGTGACATTGATCGGCGCCCCGGAGGGCACGTTGACCGATGTGGGGGCGAGGGTGCGCCCCTGGCGCGAAGCCACCGAGGTCGAAGACCTCAACACCGTTGACGTCGGCATCGTGCCGGTGCCGGACCGGCCGTTCGAGCGGGGCAAGTGCGGGTTCAAGGTTGTACAGTATATGGCCTGCGGTCGCGCAGTCATTGCATCTCCGGTCGGCGCTAACCGGCAGATCATCGAACACGGCGTGAACGGGTTGCTGGCCGACGGTGAACGCGAGTGGGAAGAGGCGTTGCGCCTGCTGTGCGCTCGCCCCGATCTGCGACGATCGCTCGGCGAGGCCGGGCGACGGACGGTGATTTCGCGATACTCAACAGCGGTGGTGCTGCCCAGGCTCGTGCAGGTCCTGGAGGAAGCCGCCGCCACCAGGCCCCATTAGCGTTTTCCCGCCTTCGCCCTTCCCTCTTCGGCGTGACAAGCCGTTCTACTTGCCCCAGCGATCCAGCCACGCCTGGAACATCAGGACCACCCAGAGCCTCGCGTATTCGTCACGCCGGCCCGCCAGATGGTCCGCCCACACCTCGCGCACGGCGCGCGGCTGGAGATAACCTTCGCGCGCGAGCCGCCGCTCGTCGAGCAGGCTCTCCGCCCAGTCGCGGAGTGGTCCGCGCAGCCAGGCACCGACTGGAATACCGAAGCCGCTCTTCGGACGATCGAAGAGTGAGACAGGCACATAGCGCGCCAGCACCTGGCGCAGCACCCACTTGCCGACTCCATCCCGGCACCTGAACCGCAAGGGGAGGCGCCACACCCACTCGGCCAGGCGGTGATCGAGCAGCGGGGCGCGGGCCTCGAGGCTGGCGGCCATCGTCGCGCGGTCCACCTTCACCAGGATGTTGTCGGGCAGGTAGCGCAGTTGATCGGACAGCATCATTCGCTCGACGAAACTGTCGAGGCCGGCCGCGCGGTTCGCGTCGGGGCCGGGACGAGGGCCATCGGCGAGCCCAACCACCAGGCGGGGTTCCGTCCACACCGACACCAGCAGATCGTACGCCTCGTCGTCGCTCTCGGCCGCTAGCATCTTCGCGAGCTTTGCGAGCTTCTCCTCCGGATGCACTTGCCGCAGGCGCGACGGCAGGCCTCGCTCAACCAGCCCATACAGCCGTCCGACGGTCGCCGGCGACAGGCGGCCAAGCATGCTGCCCATGCGCCGGCGCCACCCGGCGGGCCAGCGATGCACCGCCTGCCTGACCCGGTCCGCCCACAGGTAGCGGACGTAGCCGCCGAACAGTTCGTCTCCGCCATCGCCCGAAAGCGCCACGGTCACGTACGACCGCGCAAGCGATGCCACCAGGACTGTCGGGATCTGCGAGTAGTCGCCCAGCGGCTCGTCGTAGACGTCCGGCAGCTGCGGGATGATCTCGCACGCATCCTGCGGCGTGACATACAGCTCGGTGTGGTCGGTGCGCAGGTGGGCGGCCACCGCGCGGGCAGCCGGCGCTTCGTCGTAATCCGCCTCGGTGAATCCCAGTGAGAAGGTCCGCACTGGCCGGCTGGATTGCGCCTGCATGAGCGCGACGACGAGCGACGAGTCGACGCCTCCAGAGAGGAACGCTCCGAGGGGAACGTCGGCAACCATCCGCCGACGCACGGCGTCGCGAAGCAGGCGGTCGAGCTCCTCGATCACCAGGCTCTCGTCGTGTGGGTCCCGACGAGCGCGTCGACCTTCGATCGCCACGCGTTGCCCGTCCCAGTACGATCGCACCCTCACATCGCCGGTGCGCTCAACGATGGCGAGGCTGCCTGGCGGGAGCTTCGCGACGCCGTCGTAGATCGTGCGGGGTGATGGGACGTAGCCGAATCGGAAGTAGTCGGCGAGCGCCCGGCGGTCGACAGCCACGGTGATGTCCGCGGCCCGCAGCGCTTTCAGCTCGGACGCGAATATCAACCTGTGACGGTCGGTCGCGTAGTAGAGCGGCTTCTTGCCGAAGCGATCACGCGCGAGCAGCAGGCGCCGCTCGATTCGGTCCCACAGCGCGATCGCGAACATCCCCCACAGTCTCGGGATGGTCGCCTCGGCCCCCCAGCGCACCGCCGCCTCGAGGATGACCTCGGTATCAGAGGATCCCCGAAACGTCGATCCTGCCTGCGTGAGTTCCGACTTCAGCTCGACGAAGTTGTAGATTTCCCCGTTGAACACGACGACGTAGCGGCCGTCGCTCGACACCATCGGCTGGTGGCCGGTCGGGCTGAGGTCGATGATGGAGAGCCGCCTGAATCCCAGGCCCGTCCCGGCCGCCGCATCGCACCAGGTCCCGGCATCGTCGGGACCCCGGTGGACCAGCGTGGCCGTCATCCGTTCGAGGCTCTCCCGGAGATCGTCTTCGCCGACGCCGGTTCGGCACCAGAGTCCGGCTATGCCGCACATGCGAGCTTCTCAATCATCGTGGAGCGTGGCAACCTCATCTCGTGACGCATGATATTACCACCCGTGGACGCGGCGCCCTGCCGCGCCCACTGTGAAGCGCAGGGCCGCCGTGCTATTCTTTCGACCTTGATTTTGTCCTTCTTCCTGGGTCCTCCGTTGCAGGGCCGACCGGCCGGTCGCTCCAACGACGGGAGGCTGAGCCGAGGGCCGGGCCACCGCGTGCCGTTCCACAACCGTCCTGGTGCTCGTTGATGACCGGCAATCGGGTCCGTGGTGCTGCTGTTCTGTTGGTCGCCTGGCAACTGGTCGCCAGCCTCGCGTGGGCGCAGCCACCTGCTCCGCCGCACACGTTCGTCTTCGCCAACCCGGCGTCGGCCGACAATCTCCTGGTGCTGGTCAATCCCAACGCGTGGACCCTCGAGGCCAGAGTCACGTTGGAAGATGCCCCACGAGCTCGACAGACGGTCCGTGTCTTCCGCCTGGCGGCAACCAGCCAGCGGACCATTCGCGTGGGCGCCGACATCCCGCTACCACCCGGCGAAACCGCACCGCTCACCGCGTCGGTCGAATGCCTGATCGAGAAGTCTCACACTGCGTGCCCGAACAGCGAGGACATCCTCGCGGTGCAACTTCCGGCGTCTGTCGCGCGGTTCCGGCGGCCGGCGGCTTTCCCCTGGACGGTCGGCCCATCGCCCTGGACCGTCATGACGTGGATCGACTCGAGCCTCGCCAGGTTGTCGCTGAGCGGTGGCAC
>JANYLG010000104.1 GCA_025363775.1 Acidobacteriota bacterium
CCGGTAGAGTCGAGGCGAAGCGCGGTGGCGTCCAGGTCCTGCGGCGCCGAGTACGAGCGGCGACCTTTCGGAGGCGCTCTCGCCGAGCGGACCATCGCTCCGTTTCTCCGCCCCGCTCATCGAACCGGACGTGACCATTTCGGTCATCCGGCTCTCGGACGGGTTTCACGTCACCGCGTGCGCAGCGGCGGGCGCGAAAGAGCCAGCGGCGACACGACGCCCAGTTCCCCAAACACGACGGGCATGGGAAACCGCCGATAGCCAGACCCGGCCAACTTGTGCCGGCGGCGCAGAAAGCGACGGACGGTGTGATAGAGGTGGAGCGTCACATCGTGCCGCGCCTTCGTCACCGTGCCATAGGAGAAGTAGCTGCACCAGCCCCGCACGGTGCGGTTCAGCGTGCGAGCCACGTCCTCCCAGGGCGCCTGGTTCCCAGGCCGCAACCGGCGACGGATGGCGTCCCGGATGGACGCGACGGCCTTCTGCGATGGCCGCACCCCGTTGTAGCGGCCGCCGGTCCGCGGTGAGTACATCGGGCCAAAGGTGTAGCCGAGGAAATCGAAGGCGTCGCATCGAGCGTCCCGCAGCCGCGTCTTGTCCTCGTTCAGCGCGAGCCCAATACGGGTCATCCATCGCCGCGTCGTCTCCAGCACCTCGGCCGCCCCGTGGCGACAGAGAATGACGAAGTCATCGGCATAGTTGACCAGCACCGCGTCGTACCGACGGTCCAAGCCGTGCTGACGAAACGCCTTGATGAACCGATGCATGTAGATGTTCGCCAGTAACGGCGAAGCCACCCCGCCCTGCGGTGTTCCCCGCGTGGCCTTCTTCCCGCCACTCATCCGGCGATTCCCCATCTCGTCGGTCTCGACGACCGGCGCCTTCAGCCACTGCTTGATCAGCCGCAGCATCTGGCCATCGCTGACGCGGCGGGCCACGCTCGTCATCAGCGCGGAGTGCGGAATCGTGTCGAAGTACTTCGACAGATCGGCGTCCACGACCTCGGTGTGTCCCTCGTCAATGGCGCGGGAGACCTGGCGAACCGCGTCGAGCGCGCCTCGCTTCGGCCGGTACCCGTAGGCCGCGTCATCGAAGTCCGCTTCGAAGATCGGCTCGAGGACCAGGACCGCCGCCCGCTGCACCACCCGATCGCGGATGGTCGGAATGCCGAGCGGTCGTTGGCCCACGCCACTGGCCTTCGGGATCAGCACCCGTCGGACCGGCTGTGGTGTGTAGCGTCCAGTGCGTACCTCCTCGCGTAGATCGCCAAGCCAACGGTCCCGGCCTGCCGCCTCGATGTCCGCAAACGTCTCCCCGTCCACGCCCGGTGCCCCGCCGTTCGCCCGGCTGAGCGCATAGGCATGCGCCAGGATGTCGTCGCGCCACACCTTGTCGAACAGACCGTGAAACCGTCTGGCCGGTGCCTGCTTGGCGGTGACGTACAGCGTCCGTTGGAGCCGCCGAATCGTGTCGGGAGTTGATAGGCTCACGCCAATCTCCCTGTCCTCGGCTCGTTCGGGCGCACCCCGAACCAGGGCCCCTTCCCTCCACCGGCGTTACTCGGCTTCATCGGTACTATGAGCCCCTCCGACGCCTGCCGCGCCCGACCCTCTGCAGGGCCGTTGACCGTCGACCCGGCCAGTGCGACAGGCCTCCCGTGTTGCCAGTCCCCGCGTGCGTACGTGCTGTGCCCACTACCCCGGCGAGCCAATCGACCTTCATCTGTCGGTGTATCCGGTCGACCGCAGCGGCCTTCATCCATGGAAAAGGGACTCGGCGCTCGCATCAGACTTTTCGAGGCTTGCTCAGGCTTCACTCGCGTTACGGCCCGTACGCTTGCAGACCCGCCAGAGCGGGCCGATGTCCCCGGGGCTTCGACGGCTCGGTCGCCCTCGCCGCCGCCCAGATCGCTACCCAGGTGTACCGACACGTCCTGGGGCCGGACTCGCACCGGCTGCGTGAACTGACCTTTCACGGCACGCTCTCCACAATGTCTCCACAACGGGGGTCGATTTGAGAGGACCGGCGAGGACGCCGGTGGACGCCGAGACGGACGGGAAGTCGCTGTCTACCAAGCACTTAGGACCAGAAGTCGCACGCCATCAAGAGGTTACAGAAATCGTGCTTCTTAGATTTCGACTCCCGCCGCCTCCATTCGACTCACCCGCGGCTTCCTGACGATGCCCGCGGGTTCGCTCATGGCGGGCCATTCGGCTCGCCGCGTCAGGGAAAATGCCCTGAGCGATCAATCGTCAGGAAGCAAGTCGAAGGGCACCCACCCGGGCACCTACTTCGTCTACATCCTTCGCTGCGCGGACGGCACCCTCTACGCGGGCTCTACAATTGACGTCCAGGGACGGGAACTCACCCACAACGCCGGTCGTGGCGCGAAGTACACGGCGGCGCACTGGCCGGTGCGAGTCGTGTACTTCGAAGCCCACGACTCCCGGTCGGCTGCCCAGAAGCGTGAGGCCCGGTTGAAGCGCTGGACGCGCGCCAAGAAGGAAGCCCTGATCGCGGGCGACCGCGCTCTCCTGAAAACACGCAGCCCCTCGTCCTGACTTCGAGCACTACCTCGAGTCCGGCTCCGGCCGCGCCTTCGCCAGGCGGCACCTCTGACAGCGCCGCTCGCGCTCCCGGGCCTGGCCCCACCTGTGGGCGGCGGACCTCGATTTCACCGTGACGCGCTTGCGCCCGCGCCGCCGACGGCCGTCTGGCGACCGCCAGACGATGTCCACGTCCCAACCGCCGTGTCGATAGGGTCGAACTGTCACGCTCATCGCCGTTGTCTCCTTGGGCGATGGCGTACGCTTCTGGTGAGGTCCGTGTAGCAGGTCGGTACGAACGGGCGCGCCTGCCTTGGTCGCAGGAGTTCCGGGGCCGAGTCCCGGCGCCGAGCCGACACTGAGCCGACACTGAGGCCCGTCTGGCGCCCGAGGAGCGCGTGGTTGAACACGTTCACGCGGTGGTATTCGAGGTAGGCGTTCTGCTCTCTCGAAAACTCGCCAACGTTGACGCCACCGTCGATCCCCCACGCATCCAGGAGTGTGTTCTTTACCTTTGAAGCGACCACCAGTCCCTGGTTACTGGAGAAGGTGATGTACCCCTCGTCGAACAGGTGATCGATGTGTGGCGACAGCAGAAGTCCGTTGGCGCCATCGAGGCGTTCGACATCGGTGGCATCCCGCCACGGCTTGATGTGACTCGCCTTCAAATGTCTCGGCTCGTTCACTCCTGTTACCCGACAGGACTCTTCTCGCAAGAGAACATTTGACCGGAATACACCCTGGCCACGCCTGGCCCTGACAAGCTGGTCCCTGAACGTCGGCCCGAGTATCCCGCGGTCGGCAATCGTGTCTCCCAGGTCCGGTGGCTCCGAGGCGCTCTGGACCACTGCAATCGTGGCGTAGGCGTCCCAGTAGGCTTGGCCGATTACGCCGATGAGGGCGTCGGCGAGTGCCTGCGGAACCTGAGCGAGATAGACGGACTGCAGCCCGTCACCGCTCTCCTGAAGGGGCGAGTACTTGGACGGCAAGAATGGACGGAGGATCGTTGCGTGGTCCTTGGGCCGAATCTGATTGCTAAGGACGCAGTAGTCGACCGGCACAAACCAGCCCTCTCGCGACCAGTTCGAGCCTGCGGCACCGAAGTCGGGCTTTGGGCCGGTCTCCACTCCTCCGGTTGCGACCCCTATCGCCTTGATGCGCGTATCGCAGAACGAGAAGACGACGTCGCCGGGCGACACTTCTCGCATGTTCTCGTAGAACTGGTTGCGGGCCCCATTCGCGTTCTGCTTCGGGGACCACATGAAGCTCCCGCGGACCTCAGCCCGATACGTCTGGTTCTGGTTGACCCACCAGTAGTGCATCGTCCGCCTGCTCGCGCTCACTATAGACCGGCGGAGGCCGCGCTCGCAACGGGCTCGTCGCCCGGCACGGCTGGCGCCGCTGGCGACGTTCTGCGAGCCTCGCTGGCAGCCGTGGATGCGTGTGATGAACGCGTATCGGTTCAACGTCTACGTCAGCGTCAACGCCATGACGCCGGGCCGCCGCGAGCGGACCTGGCAGGCGGTCAGCGCCGTCCGCCATGTGTTTCTGGATGTGAATGAGGATGCGGAGGACGTGGTCGAGCGGCTGGCGACGCGAACGGACCTGCCGGAGCCGTCGTGTGTCGTCCACTCATCGCCGGGCCGTCTGCACCTGCTCTGGCGTGTGCGGGCCTTCTCATCAGAGGGTGTCGAGCGGCTGCAGAAACAGCTCGCGCGGGAGCTGGGCGCGGACCTCGCCGCGACCGCGTGCTCGCAGACGATGAGGGTACCTGGATTCCTCAATCGCAAGCACTCGCCAGCCCCCGTCGTCACCGTTGAGTACCGGGCCGCCGACGCCGTCTACGGGCCGGGCGACTTCCCCACCCCGGCCGAACCGCCGCACCGAGCCCGCGAGCGGCCGTCTCCGCCCAGAGTCTCGCGTCAGGCGTGGACACCGACATCGTGGAGCGAGCCAGGCGGTATCTGGCGACGGTTCCACCGGCAGTGGCGGCCAGCATGGCGACGCCCAGACGTTCC
Organism: Acidobacteriota bacterium; assembly: GCA_025363775.1. Taxonomy (GTDB): domain Bacteria; phylum Acidobacteriota; class Vicinamibacteria; order Vicinamibacterales; family Fen-181; genus FEN-299. Next base: position 4,565 of record JANYLG010000104.1, read on the forward strand.
GGGTCTGCTGCCGGCTGGCCCGCGGCTTCGCCGCTGCCGAGGATTGACCCACTCTTGCTCGGCAGAAGCGGACCAGGTGAGAAACACCATTCAGTTTGGTGTCGGACGGATCCGGCCTGGGGCGAGGGGGCTGGGGAGTGGCGGTCTGGCGTCTCTCCCCTGTGGGGGGCGCGTGGAGGAGGTGGCGGGGAGCGGTCAGCGTGGGGATCGCGCGATGTGCTGCCGCGCGTGGTCGAGGGTACGCTGCGCATAGCGTTCGGCATCGGGCCCGCGGCGTGGTCGCACGCGGTCGACGAGGCGGCGATAGATCGTATCCGGGTCGTGGTGGTGCTCGAGGAGCGTGCAGACCCACGCCCAGTCCTGGCCTGACGGCGTGGTGTCGCGCAGGCCGTCTCTGCCCCGGGGGCGCGTGGGAGGCGGTGGCGGCAGCGGTCTCATCGTCAGCCCGTCGGCGACCGTCCAGGTCCGGTCACTGCGCGAGGCGGCAGAGCCGTTGACCCAGCAGCCGCCGCGCTTCCAGTTCTTGAAACCGGCGAGACGCCCACCGGCCTCGTCAGAGGTCAGGACTCCACATTACGTATCTCCTTCCTCAGAGCGCTTCAAGCCACGCCAGCACGGACGCATCCGTGCGCCACAGCGCTGGGCCTGGCGCGAAGTCGGCAGGACGGGCCTGCTCGATCGCCTTCCGTTTCATGTCGAGATCGACGGTCGCGTACCGATTCGTGGTCGTCACGCTGGCGTGGCCGAGCCAATGACTGATCGTGGTGATATCGACGCCGGCGCGGAGAAGGTGTACGGCCGTACTGTGCCGCGGTGCCCGAGACCGCGAGGTGCCGGGGCTGCGAGTACCGGGCGATCTGCGGGGATGCGCCTACCCCTGGCTGAAGCTGTTCCACGAGTTCGCGTTTGACGAGTTGGCGCTTCAATGGGCACTTGGCTGGCATCCGACTGCATCTGACTGGGGACTACTTCCTTGATACGGAGGCGGAAACGGCGATAATTGCCCGACCATCCTCTCTTGACAGGCGAGGGGCCGCGGCAGCGCTGATGTCCGTCCATTGAAAGGACCAGTCACGTGACACAGAACCTCAACGTCCCGTCGGGTGCGCACCAGCCGGCGGCCGTGGTGACCGGACCCGATCCGGCCACGAGACCCCCATCGGCGCTCGGTCGAGCCGGCCTCGCGGTGGTCGCCGCCCTGGTTTGCGTGCTCCTGCTCGATGCCGCGGTGGAGACGTTCCTGGCTGGTGCGGCCGTGAGGTGGGTCGTGGCCGCCGTCGTTGTCGCGTACCTGGTCGTTGGCATCCTGGCCTGGCGCCGCCTGTCGCCCGGGGGTTCGGCGTCCCTGTCGCTCCTGGTCCTGTGCGGGCTCGTGGCGTTCACCGCCTGGTGGCCCGGCGGCACGAGCGCCGGCCTCGTGATGGTGCGACAGCCGGCCTCCTCCACGTTCGCGGCGCTGACGACGATGGCGATTCTGCTGGCCGGGTGGAGCATGCTGCGCCTGAAGGCGCTGCCCGCGGCGCTGAGAGCGGTCGCCGCGCTGCTGGTCCTCTACGCGGTGACCGGGACCGTCTGGGGCATCGCGGCCGCCACGCCCTTTCCGGCGCTCATCCACGGCCAGAGCGCGTGGATGGGGCTGCCGTTCTGGCTGCAGGGCGCGTTCATCGGCGGCCTGGTGCTCGTCCCGGCCGGACTGTTGATCCAGGCGGTGACGGGGCTGGTGGGCAGGCGGGGCAGCCGCCGGTCGACCGAGTGGCTGTTCGCCGGGGTGTCCGCGCTGTCGGTCACCGTCGTGGCCGCCGGGTTCGGTGCGCCCGGGGACGGCGGAGCGGCCGGGCTCTCGGGGTGGGCGCGATTCGGGATCAACGGACCCGGGCTGCGCCCCGTCACGATCGCGTCGCTCCAGTTGCCCGTTCCCCGCACGTTCGACCTGTCCCACGTGGACCCAAAGTACTTCGCCGCCGCCCTCGGGAACGACCCGGCGCGCATCTTCGACTTCGTGCGCGACCAGGTGGCGTACGAGTCCTACGCGGGCTGCCTGCGTGGGCCCAGGGGCACGCTGCTGGCCATGGCGGGCAACTCGGTGGACCGGGCGTCGCTGCTGGCGAGCCTGCTGCAGAACGCCGGACAGCGGGTGCGATTCGCGCATGGCACGCTGCCGCAAGAGCGGGCCCGCGAGCTGGCTGCGTCGATGTGGGTGGAGCATCCCACCCTCGCGGCGTCCGATGGCCATGGCAAGCCGCTTCCCGACGTCGACGCGGCGGGAGCCAGCCTCCTGGCCGGCATCAAGCGTGACGGGGACCGGTTGCGCGACAGCCTCACGAAAGCCGGGATTCCTGGTCCGGACGGGTTGACGACTTCCGAGTCGTTCGTCACGGAGACCCAGGATCACTACTGGGTCCAGTGGGAGCGCGGGGGAGCCTGGACCGACCTCGATCCGTCCTACGCGACCGCCACGCCCGGCACGGCCTACACGACGGCCGCGGCGACGTTCGAGACGTTGCCCGACGCGCTCTTTCACCGCATCGACATCCGGGTCCGGGTGGAAGAGTACACGGGCGACAAGCCTTCGAGCCGGGACGTCCTCAGCTACGCGGCCCGCGCGGCCGACCTGTCGGGAGTCGATCTCGCGCTGACCCACGAGGACACGTCGGCCGGCGAGCCGGCGCAGGACCCGCAGGGCGGCCTTCTGGGGGCGCCCCGCGAGGCCAGGCCCGCCGGGCACCAGGTGAGGCCGGTCATCCGCGTCGGGGAACAGCAGGTTCCTGGTTCGCCGTTCCAGTTGAACGTCCGGGGCGCGTCGGCTAGCAGGGGGGCGGCGGGCGTATTCGGCGCGCTCTCCGGCGATGCGGAACCTGCCCCTTCCGGTCCCGTCGCCACGGCGGAGTTCCTCGAGTTGCAGTTCGTCTGGCCGGGAGGGCGCGCCGAATCGGTCGTGCGCGAGGTGTTCGACCTGGTCGGACCGGCGAAGCGCACCAAGGGAGAGAGACTGACGGCCGACGCGGTCCGCTCACTGACCGACGGCGCCCATGCCGAGGTCGCGGACGCGACGTTCGACATCTGCCTCACGACGGGCGCGGTGCACCCGGCGTTCGTCGCGGGACTCGCCCGGCCGACCGCCGACCCGGGATCGCCGCTGGACCTCCGCACGAGCCTTCGCCGGCTCGGCCTGGCGTTCTCGGCGCTGTCCGACGGCCTCCTGGGTCGGGTCGTCGATGCCCGGGGGAACGTGGTGCGCTCGTACTTCGAGTCACCGCGGGTCGTCATCAGCGAGGCGTCGATCCATGCCGGCGCGGTCCGGGTCTGCATCGACCTTCGACGCGATCAGGCGCGCGTCGCGTCTGCCCTTCCCGGTGCCGGACAACTCTTCTTCGCCCAGGTGCTTCGGGGGGTCGTGGATGGAACGCTCGAACGCCTCGTGATCGACCATGTCGTCGGGGCCTCCCCCGAACAGAACGCCGGCGCGGCACCGTTCAGCACGAGCGTCGTGTTCGAACTCGCAGACGCGGGGCGGGTGCCCGTCGTGCTGCTGCCGAACGGGGAACGCACGGCGTTGAGTGCCGACGTCCCTCCCGACGGCCGGGCCCGGATCGACGCGGCCCTGGCTGCCGGTCAGCTCGTGCTCGCCCCGAGGGACCCCGTCCCGGTGGCGGGGGTGTCGCGGACGGCGTGGTGGCAGGTGAATCCGCGCACCGGGACGACGATCGCGGTGACCGACGAAGGCCTCCACCAGAGCACCACGGAGGCGACCGTCATCCGCTACAAGGACAAGGTGGGTGTCGCGCTGAAGGTCGACGGCAAGTTCCTCCCGAAGTCGGAGTGGTTCCGCACCATGGACCAGGCAGACTGGTTCGTGGTCGACCTGCAGAAGGCCCTGGCGGACCGGGGCATCACGATGAGCTTCCGTGGCGCTGATCTTCAGCCAGGACCAGGATCTGTCCGAGGTAGCCGACGAGATCCGTCAGATTGCCCGCGAGCAGGTGCGGTGGATCAAGGTGGCGAGCGCCTTCCCGCTCAGCCCGGTTTCGCAGAATCGACGGGGCATCGCCAAAACCGACTGGATACCGATCGACCGATCGACCTATGACGCCTGCCTCGACCGGCGCGACTACCGCGCGAAGGTCCCCGGCGGTGAGGCTGAACCCTGACGCCCGGCCCGCCTCCTTTGCCGCGTTTTCGAGTTATCATCGCCACCAACGCGCAGTGTCCCGGCGACTTGTCCCCGGCCGCTGTGACCTACCCTGACACAGTCTGCGCGGACAATTCCTGCCGTCGCATGAGAGTTTCGCGCGAAGTCCGGTCAGCGAGCGGACCGCGCCGAGACTCGAGAACAACTCGATCCATCGTTCAAAGTCCGCGTTCGACGTCTGCTGCAGCGACTGGCTGCCTTCGGCCGCCGCCGCCACCAAATCCGGGCCAGCCAGACGAAGTCTACGAAGGCTTCGAGCGTCCCGGACAGCTCCTTGAGCCCTGGCGGACAGGGCGGCTCGACCGCATCGTCCTCGATGTCCCCCGCCTGCACGCCCATCAGCCATGCCAGATACAGCAGCCGATTGTCTCCGGCGGCCAGGTCCGCACGAAGGCCGGCCAGCGTGGGAAGCCACCCTCTCCCTTCGTCGTCCTCGAACTCGGTCTCATTATCCGGGCTCTCGGCCGAGACAATCACGAGGTCGTAGGCATTCTGCGTCCGCACCGTCAGGCCATTCGACAGCTTGTACAGCTTCGCCGTCTTCGCGTCGAACGATGCTCGGGGAAACCGGAAGGCGAGTTCGCGGTACCGCCAGTTCGCGAGGTACACGAACACATCGAAGTACCTGGCCAGCAGGTCGTGCGGATTCGCCTTCAGGCGGCCGTAGGTGTAGAAGTTGCTGAAGTGCGTCGGGGTGATGGTCGCCCGCGAGGAGATCGCGCGCAATGTCCGGACCTCGTCCCCGCAGAGTGGCCGGTCGATCGCCTGAAACTCGTAGTACTCGTACTCGCTCATCAGAAGCCCCCGCGCGTCTACGCCGCTCGGTTCGTGCGGTTCGTGCCGAACGCCTTCGCCCCTGAGCAGGCGTAGAACGTTCGGTTACGGAAGGCGGTGTCGACCTCGATCTGCGAGAGCGGCTCGCTGTCTGGCGGCTGTCGGAAGTCCACCTGCCGCGAGCGTGTGGCGGGCGCGCGAAGCGGGTCGGCCAGGTAGGCGATGTAGCGCAGGTCGTGGTGCGCCAGCAGCTCGAGATAGAAACGGCCGTCCACGGGGTCGCGGCCGAGAGGCGACTGACTGTGCCAGGCTTTGCGGAGTGACGCCGGATTGCCGGCGGCGGCCAGGCGCGGTGGGAGGGCGAGCCGCCCGAGTCGCTCGGCGAGGGCCTCGAGCGACAGCGGTCCGCCCGCCTCGAGTACGGCGAGCGCCATCAGGTGCGCGACTCTCACCTCCCGGTGTGTGTGAGTGCGGTGCCGAGATCGGGTACCGGCAGCCCGAGCCGCTCGCAGTACCGGTTGCCGGAATCCGTGGCATGGCCCGTTTCCATGGGTGCTATCTTACGTCGACCCGGGCGAGACGCGTGTTGCAAAGCGCTGTTCGCCGCATAGACGTTGGTCGGAATCGAGTGCAACGCCGGCGCCTCGGTGTGTCACGCCTTCGCCGGCACGTCGGCGTGGGCGAACGTTGTCAGCTACGTGGCGAAAGACCCACTCGATTCCGAAGCGATCCATGGGCTTGTTGAGCGCCTCGCCGAAGATCGCTGACGCCCTGCTCTCGAACAACATGCAGCTATCGTGGTGAACGCGGGATCAGTTCGGCGATCGCGATTCCGCTCTCACCCGCGACCGAATAGAGGAGGTACGTACGGCCGCCCTCGCGGAAGATCGCCGGATCGCGCAGCTCGCGGACCGGACCCGGTGCCAGCGACGTTACCGATGGCTTTAGTGGAAGCTTGCCGCCTTCGTACTCAGTGTCGGGCCTGAGCACGTCTTCAGGATTCGACGCCCGCCAGGTCGTCCAATCCGACGTCAGGGGGATCTGCGAGACGAGAATGCGCTCGGGGCAGTCCCCGATACGCGAGTAGTACACCGAGAGCGTGTCGCCGCGCAGATCGACCGCGGCGTGTCTCAGCACGTAGCGGGAATCCTGTCCGAATAGTGACGGCCCCTCTTCGAACGCGCTCTCGCCGTCGCGCGATCGCAGAAAGACGCCGGCGCGCGCGATGGCGTAGTACGAACCGCCCCACCGGAATACGCGGAAATAATAGGGACCAAGGGCCGTCGACTGCGCGACAAAGTGGACGCCGTCCTTCGAGGTCGCAAGAAAGGTGCGCTGGGAATTCTCGGCATCCGCGGGGTTCGTTGGGCAGTGGTAGTACATTCGGATCTCGTCGCGCGTCGCGTCGACGTGGACATCGGGCGATGCGATGTGATCCACGCAGGCAGGCGCCTCGGAGAGCTTCAGGGCGCCCGCTTCGTGCACCTTCCAGGGCCCGGCCAGGTGGTCGGCGTAGGCCAGCCTGAGGAAGGAGCCCTTGTGGTGGGCGAAGTACAGGTAGTACCGGCCAAGCGGGTGCTGGACCCAGTCGGGCACGCGAATCAGCGACGGGCCGTTGATGTTCGTTCCGAGCGACCGGCTCGATGTCGGTGTCATGATCGGATTCACGTCGAACCGGACAGCGCTCATGGCGAGCGCGGCCATGAGCACGACACCGAGAGGTTGCAGCATGGACTCCTCCCATCACCCGTCGCCTTGTTTCCGCCTGAGCAACGCCCTTCACGGGCGTCCCGATCTCGCCCCTGCCTGGCGGCTATCTGCGGCGGGGTTGCGACGGCAACCGGAAAACGCGGCAGATTATATATCATATCAGATGACACCTTGGCGGAGTCTGGTATACAATATTTGCGTGTCGATCCGCCTCAGGAGCTCACGCCACGCCGAGGTATTCATGCGCACATCCCGAATAGCCGCCGCTCTGCTCACGTTCCTCGCCGCGACCGCCAGCGCACAGCATCCGGCGTCCCGGCCACAGCCCACCGTCGCCCTCGGCGCACCGGCAAGCGAGAAGATCGACTACCGAGTCCTCACCCAGATCCATGACGAAGGTCTCAACCGCTCGCAGGTGATGGACATCGTGAGCTGGCTGGCCGACGTCTACGGGCCGCGCATGGCCGGCTCCCCCACCTACCAGCAGGCCGCGGACTGGGCGGCCAGGAAGATGACGGCACTGGGCTTCTCGAACGTACACATCGAGAAATGGCCGTTCGGCAAGGGCTGGCAGATGAAGAAGTTCTACGCCGCGATGACCGAGCCCCAGGTGATGCCGATCATCGGCACCGTACGTGCCTGGACGAAGGGGACCAACGGCCCGGTCACAGCCGACGTGGTCCAGGTCGTTATCACCTCCGAGGCCGACTTCGACAGGTACCGCGGCAAACTCGCCGGGAAGATCGTCCTGACGCAGCCCGCACGCGAAGTCAAGATGCTCGAAGACCGTGTCACCTGGCGAATGGACGAGGCGTTGGTCAAGGAAGCCGAGACGATGCCGATCCCGCCCGCTCGCGCCGCCGGGCGCCCCACGGTCCCTCCGGCCCTGCAGAACAAGATCAACCAGTTCTTCGTGGAGGAGAAGGTCGCGGTGGCGCTCGACCGCGGCCGGAACGACTTCGTCGTGACCGCCGGCGGTCCCGAGAACCTCTCGTGGATGACGCAGCGGCCCGACGGCGGCACCGTCTTCGTCAGCGGCCGCAACACACAGGTGCCGTCGGTCACGATCGCGGTCGAGCAGTACAACCGCATGGTACGGATCCTCGAGAAGCACGTGCCCGTGAAGATGGAGGTGCAGATCGACACGCAGTTCTTCGACGAGACCGACAAGAACGGCATGAACCTGCTCGGCGAACTGCCCGGTACCGATCTCGCCACCGAGGTCGTCATCCTGGGCGCTCACCTCGACACCGAGCCTGGCGCAACCGGCGCGACCGACAATGCGGCCGGTTGCGCGGCGATGATCGAAGCCCTGCGAATCCTCAAAGCGGTCGGCGCGAAGCCGCGACGCACGATACGCGTGGCGCTCTGGGACGCGGAGGAGTCGGGGCGTCTCGGGTCGAAGGCCTACGTGCGCGAGCACCTCGCCGACGTGGCGACGATGACCTTGAAGCCGGAGCACGACAAGCTGTCGGCCTACTACAATCTGGACAACGGCAGCGGGCGCATCCGCGGCATCTGGATGCAATACAACATGGCCGTGAAGCCGATCTTCCAGCAGTTGATCGAGCCGCTGCGGGATCTCGGCGTGACGACCCTGGCCCCCCGCGGCGACGGCAGCTCGGACTACCTGTCGTTCGACGAGGCCGGCATCCCCGCCTTCCAGTTCATACAGGATCGTCTGGAGTACATGTCCCGCACGCACCACTCGAACATGGACTACGTGGACCGTGTGCAGCGGGACGACATGCTCCAGATGGCGGTCGTGGCGGCGAGCGTGGCGTATCAGACGGCGATGCGCGACGAGCGGATGCCGCGCAAGCCGCTGCCCGCCCCGAAGGGCCCGCCCACGCAGCCACCGCGGTGAAGGGGCCGGCGGATGTCTGCCCGATCCGGCTTCGGCCCGCCATGGTGAGCCGAAGCCGCTGCCCTCAGTGTTCAGCTTCCCGAGGAACGTCCAAGAGGCGGGGTGGCCTTCGAACGTCCCGCCGAGTTCGGCGGTCATCAGATCCCGCGCGGTGACGAGATCGATGACCTGGATCCCTTTGCCGATGCCGGCGATGGCCACGTACCCCCCCGCGCCCTCGAGCACCACCTACTGGAGGATCCCGTCGGTGGGACTCGTGCCGACCGACACGGCACCGGCCCACTGCGGGACATCCGTCGCGACATTGAACAGGAGGAGGTTCGAGGGGCCCGACATGCGGAGCCTCTTTGCAGAGGCCGTGGCACGGATGAAATGAGATTCTCGCTGCCCGCCCGATTCCTCCCTCATCGACGGATCTGATACGCGATCTTCAGGAAGAAGCCGTCGCTCATCCGCTCGAGGTGATTCGAGAGCGGGTTCATGCGATCGGTCGCGAGCGAACTGCCGTAGCCGAAGAATGCGACGGTGCCAGGCGTCGGTTTGTACGATGCGAGCCAGTCGAGGCGCAGCCCCGTCGTCGATTGCGCGGCCGGGAACACGCCGCCAACGATGAGCGGGACGCCGTCGACAGCGTCGATCAGGACCGCCTGTCGCTGCGACCGGTACTCGGCGATCATGCGGAAGAACACGGATCGCGCCACCTGGTACTCGACCTTGAACCGCGGGATCGCCGTCCGCGCGAACTCGCTGCCGTCCCGCTCCCGCGTGATTCTCGAATACGTCGCCGTCGCTTCCATGCGAATCGACCCGGTCGGGCGCGCGCTCAATGTGGTGCTCACGCGCGTTTCACGCCCGCCGGCCCCTTCCGCAAAGATGGCCACCGGCCCACGCTGCGCGTCGAGCTGAGCGTTCAGGGTCCGAAAGATCGGTGTCTTCAACGTCATGCTCGGCGTCACGCCGGTCACCCGGTCGATCGGCCGGTATGCGATCGGTCCACCGTCCCCGGGTACACGGTAAGCACCAAATGCCTCCGGCTCGAAACGCCAGGAGACGCGCTTCACCGTGACGTTCGCCGTCCAGCCCCCGCGCCACTGCGATTGCACGCTGACCTGGTCGGTGCCCTCGAGCGGGCCCAGGTCGAACGCGTCGTAGCGCCAGGTCCGCGTGAGGTTGAGGCGGGGGGAAACAGTTTCCAGCCACGAGCCGCGCGCGCCGTACCACGAGTACCGGTTGGAGACACGCGCCTCGATGATGTTGTTCCTCGGCACGTAGCCGGCAGCGGCCTCGAATCCCGGCCCCGTGCCGGTCACCTTGTAGTTGAAGCCGAAGCCGCGCCCGGTGCGATCCCATTCCAGCATCCACAGCGGCGACCCATGACGCCCGGTCCCGTCGTCGGTCCAGGATCCGCCGGCTTGCGCCTGGACATAGTACACACGCTTGAAGATCACGCGAGTGTCGGCGGCCACCACGCGGCTATAGGTTCCGCCGCCCGTCCGGTCGGTGAGCGTCACACCGACGGTCGAGTTGGGGCCGACGTCGTGCCGGAGGCGGGCGACATTGAACAGGGCGCCGCCGCCGTCCTCCTTCTCCTTCACGGCGAGGTAGGCGATGTTCAACCCCCCGATCTTGCCGGTCACCTTTCCGCCGGCAAACGGATTGACAATCTGCCGGCTGTATACGAGCTGGTTCGGCGCGGCGAAGAGCTCGATGCCTTCCAGGAAGAAGGGCCGCTTTTCCGGGAAGAACAGCGCAAAGCGTTCGTTCACGGTCACCTGGCTCGCGTCCGACTCCACCTGGCTGAAGTCCGGGTTCACGGTCGAATCCAACGTCAGGTTGGTGGTGGACAACCGCAGATTGACGCCGGGGTTGATGTCCGCGCGCCCCCGCACCAGCCGAGACGCGGCGTCACCACGAGAGCCGTTGACGGCCGCCGTGACGAACGGCTGGATCTCGGTCACGACACCGCGCTGCATGTCATGAAGGCCGTCGATGCCGCCCGCCTGCGCCAGGAAACTCTCGCCAGCCCGACGGACATCGGTCCACGTGTCGAGGTAGCCGGTCCGCTGCACGGTCCGCAGGATGTTGAGACCCCATCTCTGCGGCCCGTTGCCCGAATAGCGCAGGCTCTTGAATGGGATGCGCAGTTCGACCACGTAACCGTCATCGGTGATGCGGCCCTTCGAATCGAACTGGTAGTCCGGGTTCTTGTCGGTCGCTCCACCCGCCTGGCGGAGCGCCCCGCCGTCCTGTTTCAAATTGCCCGCGTTGAAGCCGGCCTCGCTGAGCACGCCGTCCTGCTGAATGCCGAACGGGTTCACCGTGAAGAAGAACGCGCGACGGTGGTCGTTGAACGTATCGAGGTAGATCGTGACGGTGTCCTCGGAGTCGAGGTTGTCGCGGTCGGCCACCGTCGCCCGGATGGAAGACGGTTCCCGATCATACGCGATAATCCCGACGTGCAGGGCGGTCGGCGAGTACCAAACGAGGACCTCGGTCTGTTCCTCGGCGGGGCGCCCGTCAACGGGCTGATACTGCGAGAAGCCGATCAGTTTCGCCGCCCGCGCCCAGACGGCCTCGTCGAGCCGGCCGTCAACCTGCACGACGGCGTCGATGCGTGGAATGGTCACCGTGGGCGCGCCGTGCCCGTCGGCCACCGCTGGCGCGCGCAGGTC
>JANYLG010000131.1 GCA_025363775.1 Acidobacteriota bacterium
CCAAATTCTGGCGGCTTCCGGGTCCCGGTACTCATCGATGAACTTCACGCCGCTGACTCCCCGTCGCCATCGAGCCCTGCGGCCAGCTTGCTCAGGTCCTCGAAGATCAGCAACGCCTCCTTCTCGTCGATCTGGCTGAGCGCGAACCCCGCGTGGACGATCACGTAGTCGTCCACGTTCACGTCAGGCAGGAAGGCCAGACTCACGTCTTTGATTGCGCCGCCGAAGCTGACCTTTGCGGTGCGCGCCCACGGATCGTCACCGGACATGCTCACAATCTTGCCAGGAACTGCCAGGCACATAAGTACTCCACCGATCACGGGTCCCACTGGCCGCTGAAAACGGGCGGCCCGGTTCTCCGTGCTACGTGTCGTTTCTCGCCAGCCCCCAGGCGACCGCGACCACCTGGCCGAGCGCGATCCCGCCATCGTTGGGCGGAATCCGCTGATGCCATGCCGGGCGGAACCCTGTCGCCCTCAGCCGGGCGATGGTGCGCTCGAGCAGGTACCGGTTCTGGAAGCAGCCACCTGAGAGTATCACCCGTTGGGCCGACGCCCGTGTTGCAATCTCGACGATGACCTCCGCCAGGGCATTGTGGAAGCGGGCGGAGACGACCCCGACGGGGCAGCCCGCACGCACGTCGTCGACGAGGGCGCGGACGAGCGGCGCCCATCCGATGACCCACGCGGGTCGCGCGGCCAAACCCGACACCCCGACAGCCTGGCCCGGGGATGAGGGCCGCGTCGCGCTCAGTCCATTCGGCGCGACGTCTTGGACGGCGGGGAAAAGAGATCGTATGTCGAGCGGATAACAGTCATCGGTCGTGACGCCGTCGAGGGCGAACTCGAGATCCATCGCCGCCTGCCCTTCGTAGCGGACCCCCTGGCGCAATCCCGCGATCGAAGCGACGGCGTCGAACAGTCGGCCGACGCTCGACGTGCGCGGTGAGTTCACGCCCCGCTCGATCATCGTCCGCACGAGCTGCCGTTTGGAGTCCGAAAATGCCGCGACCGGCGCAAGGTCCGTCATCGTCCAGGCCTCGTCGCCGAACACGGCGTGCAGCAGCCCTATCGCCGTTCGCCGCGGTTCCGTGACCGCGCGATCGCCACCGGGCAGCGGGAAGGTTCGGAACGTAGCGACGCGTGCGGCCGACGAGGGCGCAATGGAGAAGAACTCGCCTCCCCAGATGGTCCCGTCAAGACCGTACCCTGTGCCGTCCCATGACACACCAAGCGCAGGCGGCTCGATCTCGTTCTCGGCCATGCAGGCCAGGACGTGCGCCAGGTGATGCTGCACCCTGGCGACCCTCACGCCCCGACGCGAGGCGTAGACGCTAGACAGGTAGTCTGGGTGTTCATCGCGCGCCACCACGACCGGCGTCAACTCGTACATCCGCTCGAACGCCTCGATCACCCGCTCGAAGGCGCCGTACGCCTCCGGTGTTTCAAGATCGCCCACGTGCTGGCTGACGAACACGTTACGTCCGACGGAGAGGGCGACCGTGTTCTTGAGGTGCGCCCCCACGCCGAGAACGGGCGGCATCTCCGACCGAAGCGCGAAGGGCAGCGGAGCATAGCCGCGCGCCCGGCGCAGCACCAGTTCGCGACCGGCTGCCACGCGCACGATCGAGTCGTCCACGTGCCTCGCAATCGGCCGGTCGTGAACGAGAAAGATGTCCGCGAGACCGCGCAGCCTCTCGAGCGCCTCGCGCTCGTCCGTGCAGATCGGTTCGTCGCTGCGGTTGCCGCTCGTCGCGACGACCGGGAATCCCAGGTCGCCGAGCAACAGGTGATGGAGCGGCGTATACGGCAGCATCGCTCCCAGGCTGGGGTTCCCTGGCGCCACGCTGACCGCAACCGGGTCTCTCTTCTCTTTCCGTCGTCGAAGCAGCACGATCGGCGCCTCGGGCGAGGCGAGCAGCCTGGCCTCGCGCTCGGTCACTTCGCAGGCGACGCGGACGGCTGCCAGCGAGGGAAACATGAGCGCGAGCGGCTTCTCCTCGCGCGCCTTTGCCCGCCGCAGACGGCGCACGGCCTCGTCGTTTTGCGCGTCCACGACCAGGTGAAAACCGCCCAGCCCCTTCACCGCGACGATCGCCCCCTCACGAATCCTGGCTTCGGCAGACCGGAGCGCCTCGTCGCGCATGGCCAGGCCCGCGCCATCCACGTCCCACAGCTCGAGGCGCGGACCGCAGTCGGGGCACGCGTTGGGCTGCGCGTGGAAGCGCCGGTCGCCAGGGTTCTCGTATTCCTCCCGGCACGCGTCGCACATCGGAAAGGCCGCCATCGTCGTGTTCGGGCGGTCGTAAGGCAACGCCCCGATGATCGTGAAGCGTGGGCCGCAATTGGTGCAGTTGGTGAAGGGGTACCGGAAGCGCCGGTTGCCCTCGTCGAACACCTCGTGCAGGCAGTCCGGGCAGGTCGCGATGTCGGGCAGCACGAGCGCGCTCTTCTCGCCGTCCGCGCTCTCGCGTATCTCGAAACCGACGAAGCCGACGGCCTCGAGATACGAGGCCTCGAGCCCCTGGATCACGGCGCGAGGCGGGTGGTCGCGGCCGACGGACACGAGGAACCGCTCGAGCGCGGCAGGAGAACCTTCGACCTCGATGCTGACGCCCGCCGAGGAGTTGTTGACCCAGCCAGGCAGGCCCAGCGCACCGGCAAGCCGGTAGACGAACGGCCTGAATCCGACCCCCTGCACCGCGCCGCGGATGTGCACACGCAGACGCTGAGGATCGGTGTCCCTGGTGCTCACGAGACCGGTGGCTCCGGCATAACGCAGCCGACCCGGAACCAAAGTGGCTCGCACAGCCGGACCATCTCGGTGTGTTCCGACCACACGTCACCCGCGACACGCGCGAGGTGCTCGGCGCGGGGCACCGTGGCTGGCGCCTGGGCCTTCGTCGTCTCGATCTGCATGACGATGCCCGTCCTGGAAGAAGCAGGTGTTCGAACCGGAAACGTGTGATCGAGGCAGAGACTCAACATGTTACCACACGGCTCGAACACCCCCTCGATGGGCGCGGCGACGTATAATTGATCAATACGCGGTGCGCGAACCGTTCCTGTCGCCAACCGCTCACGCTTCCTATTTCTTACGTGTGCCAGCCATGAATGCGCCGAGCAGTCCGCTTGTAGACGAACCCGCGATCTTCGCCACCCTGGAGCGGGTCGGTGCTGCGGATGCCGGCGCCGTTCGGGCGGTTCTCGCCAAGGCGCGCGAGCTTCGGGGACTCGATGCCCCCGAGATCGCCGTGCTCATGAAGGTGAGCGACCCCGAACTGCTCGCGGAGCTGTTCGCGACCGCCCGGGACGTCAAGGACACGATCTACGGCCGGCGGCTGGTGTTGTTCGCCCCGCTGTACGTGTCGAACATGTGCGCGAACGAGTGCACGTACTGCGCGTTCCGCGCGCGCAACCGGGCGGTGGTCCGCCGGGCGCTCTCCCAGGAGGAAATCGCCCAGGAAGTGCGCATCCTGATCGACCAGGGGCATAAGCGCGCGTTGCTGGTCGCCGGCGAGTCGTACCCGCGCGACGGGTTCTCCTACGTGCTCGAGTGCGTCGATACGATTTACAGCGTGACGCACGGGAATGGCGAGATTCGGCGCGTGAACGTGAACGTCGCCCCGCTCACGCTCGACGAGTTCCGAGCGCTCGGGGAGCGGAAGATCGGAACCTACCAGCTCTTCCAGGAGACGTATCACCGCCAGACCTACGCGTCGGTGCATCTGAGCGGGAAGAAACGCGACTACGACTGGCGTGTGAGCGCCATGGATCGCGCGATGGAGGCGGGGATCAACGACGTCGGGATCGGGGTGCTGTTCGGCTTGTTCGACTGGCGATTCGAGGTGCTGGCGCTGATGCAGCACATCCGCTACCTCGAACGCCGGTTCGGCGTAGGGCCGCACACGGTCAGCGTGCCGCGCCTCGAGCCGGCAACCGGTTCGGATATCGCGCTGCACCCGCCTCACGCGGTCAGCGACGTCGATTTCCGGAAGATCGTCGCAACGCTCAGGCTTGCCGTGCCGTATACCGGCATCATCATGTCCACCCGGGAGGCGGCGAACATCCGGCGAGAGACCTTTGCGCTGGGCGTGTCGCAGATCTCGGCGGGTAGCCGCACCAATCCGGGTGGGTACGCGGACGAAGAGCGAGCGGACGCGAGCCAGTTCTGCCTGGGCGACCATCGCGGGCTCGACGAGGTGGTGCGCGATGTCGCGTCGCTCGGGTACATCCCGTCGTTCTGCACCGGGTGCTATCGACTCGGCCGCACCGGCGCGGATTTCATGGATCTCGCCAAGCCGGGCGATATCAAGCAGCACTGCGACCCGAACGGGCTCTCGACGTTCCTCGAGTACCTGATCGACTACGCGTCGCCCGAGACGCGGGCGGTCGGCGAACGGTGCATCGCCGAGGCGCTCGACAGCATGGACGCCTGGCCCCGTGAACGCGCCACGCAGTTGATGGGGAAGGTGAAGGCCGGCGAGCGCGACGTTCTGTGCTAGACACCTTCCAGGGCTCTTTGTGTTTTTTGTGGGTGTGAGTGCGGGCCAGGTCACATCGGCGGCTGGTGCTCGCGCATCCAGGCCAGGCAGCCCAGGATCTCCACCTGCAGTTCTTTCCGGCGGTCGGTGAACCGGTGATTGCTCGCGTTGATCAGCACGAGCCTCTTCGGGTTGCGCGCCACCTTCTCGAGCAGCCGATAGTCGGCCTCGGCGACGTACTCGTCCTTGGTCGACTGGATCATGCAGAGCGGCAGCGGCGCGATCGCCGCTACGAACTCCGTGGGCCTGAACATCGGTTCGTCCGAGTCCTTCTTCGTGATCCAGCTGGTGAAGTCGGTCCAGCGCCAGCCCAGCTCCGCCGTCGGCGGCAGCCCCATGGTCATCACGCCGTTCACCCACGACCGGTTCTGCGCGCCGGCGCCCGCCAACACGGCCAGCGCCGCGCCCTCGGACACCCCCGAGACAAGAACGGGCGGCGTGATCAGTTTCCGGGCCGTCAGAAAATGAAACAAGCTGCTGTAGTCCCCTGCTGGTTCGCTGGTCGTCAACGTCGTCTTCCCAGACGTAAACGCGCCCAGATACTGCCGGACGTTGATGCCGACGACCGTGTAGCCCTTGTCCGACAGGTATTCCGACATGTCCACGGCCAGCCCCACCCAGCCGACGTCGCCGCTGCCCATGAGGATGGTGCCGAGCGGTTGCGCCAGCCGGGCCTTGTACACCGAAATCGTGAGGATCTTGCCGCGAAGCCGGAACTCGATCCGCTGCTCGGCGGTTGCCTGGGCGGGCTGTGCGGATGTCATCACGAAGCCCACGGCCAGCGTGCATGCAAACAAGAGAACGCAGGATGATTTCATAGCGGATATTCGTTTTCAGCGATCGGGCGGCGTGCCGGAGGCCGGCGGCATCCCGGAAATCCAGGCCAGCGAGCTGGCCATTTGCTCGGAGAGCGCATCGCGGGCGTCGGTGAAGCTATGGTCGCGCGACTGGATGGCGAACAACCGTCGGAGGGCCGTGTCGGGTCCGAACAACTCCCTCGCGGCGTCCGCCGGCAGGTAGTTGTCACCAGTGGACTGGATCACGACGAGCGGAAGCGACTGGAGCCGGTCCAGGTGCTCGTAGGTCTGAAATTCGACCACTTCGCGCCTCGGCATATCGCTCGGCGACTTGCCGAACTTCACCCGGTACTGCCGGACGTATTCCTCTTCCTTGGTGAGGGCGACGGCCAGCACACCCGCCAGTTCCCCGTTGAGCTCCGGCCGGCCAGCGGCCACCACCGCGAGGCCCGCCCCGCGTGACATGCCGACCAGGATCGTACGCGTACCGGTCGGCAGGCTCAAGGTGGCTTTCGCGAACTCAATCAATTGCTGGTAGTCGTGGGCCAGGCGTCCCGGCGTGGTCGTACCGGACACGAATCCGAGGTGCTTGAGATAGCTCGGCGCGCTGAACCCGGCGACCGGGTATCCCCACCGGATCATGCGCCGGTAGGTCTCGACATCCTTTCCCCGCCATCCACCATCGCCGGTCGCATAGAGCAGCAGCGGCGTGCCGGGCTGCAAGTACGCCGGCCGGGCGAGGTGCAGGTCCAGCGGGTGATCGTAGAACGTGATGCTCCGCTGGAACTCGATCGGCTTCTGAGGCGAAGGCACCGCAGCCCGGTGCACACAGCCACAGACCGCCAGCACCGCAAGCCACACGACGGCGACCACAAGGTTTCGCATCGAGTCATCCTACCCTGCGCTCAACGATCGACCCTAGTCGCCCGCTGCGCGTCGGCGGGCGGACCCCTCGCCTGCGGGACGCCGTCCGAGCTCTGTCTTCCCCATCCCGCATCCCCTCCGCACGGCGAGGCTTGGCCCGCGCGGATCGTCACGCCGTCGCCGCCGGCGACTGCGATTCGCGCCCTGTGGCAGGATTCTCTTCAGCGAGCCGGTGCAGATGTGCGCGGGGGACGCTCTGACGCAACGCGGTCGAAGAAGTCGCAGATGTCGCGCGACGCTCCGCTGCGCGACTGAAACTCGTCGCCAAGCTCGAGCGACAGATCGGTCCGGAATCCGTAGCGTGGCCACGCCGGCGCGCCCTCGCCATTGGGGTCACCCGTTGCCGCGAAGCGGATCCAGCACGCCATCATCACTTGCGACAACGTCCGATCATCGTCGTACCGTTCCGGAGCGACCGGTCGGCCGCCGCGCGACAGCGTGCCGAAGACAAACGGAATCTCCGAGCCGTGGAAGGCACCCAGACGCGCGGTCGGCATGCCCGTGCGAACGCGCGTGAACGAATACAGATAGGCGGGCGCGCCAAGGTCGGCCATCGCGCGAGCCAGGCGCCGCGCCGGCGCGACGAACGTCGAGTAGCCGACGACCTTGGACAGCGCCGGCTTCACCTCGGCATCGCGCGAAACAGGAAACCGCGCCAGCACTTCGTCGGCCCGGTCGCGGAACGACGAACGGACAAATCGGCGGTAGGTATCGACGTCGAGGCCCTGCAGCCGCGCCACGAAGATCGCGCCCTCGTCCGCATTCGATCCGAGGAGCACCGGCACCTTCAGCTGCTGCTTCTTCTCGAGAAGGACCGATGGCTTCTCCCTGATCAGCCACCGGTCGACGATCGGACCGAACTTGATGCCCTCGCCGAAGAACCCGGGCGCGGGACGAGACGCATTCAGGATGTCGTCCACACTCCGCGAGCGCAGCGCGGCCAGAACATCGTCTTCCCGGTCGCAGCCCAGGCGACGGCCGATCAACTCGCCGACTTCCTCCATCGACTCCTCGCCGGCCGGCGCGTCACGGAGATACCGCGTGACGCCGTAAGGCGAGCCGCTCTGAAGGATCGCCGCGTGAAAGAGGCCCCGCGCCTGCTCGGAGACCAGCAGGCATCCGATGCTGATGGCTCCCGCCGACTCGCCGAACACCGTGACGCGGTCGGGGCTGCCGCCGAACCCGCGAATGTTGGCCTTCACCCAGCGCAGCGCCGCAAGCTGGTCGAGCAGGCCATAGTTGCCGGACGCGTCGTGGCCCGACTCCTTCGTGAGGAGCGGGTGCGCAAAGAAGCCGAACGGGCCGAGGCGATAGTTGATCGTCACGACAACGGCGCCGCGCCGGGCCAGGACTTCGCCGTCGTAGGCGGGGAGCGACCCTGCCCCCTGCGTGAAAGCACCGCCGTGAATCCACACCAGCACCGGAACCCGGCGGCTGGTCGGGTTCACGGGCGCCCAGACATTCAGAGAGAGGCAGTCCTCGCTCGTCTTTCCGATCCGATCGCCGAACCCCTGCCGTTCGACCTGCGGACAGGACGGACCGAATTCCACCACCTGCCTCACGCCGGTCCACTGCGTCATCGGCTGCGGAGACCGCCAGCGCAGGTTGCCGACCGGCGCGGCAGCGAAGGGGATCCCCTTGTAGACCTGTACCTGTCCGCCAACGACCGTCATTCCCGCGACAAGCCCAGCCTCGGTCTTGACCGGGCGCGTCAACTTCGGAGCGCGCAGGGCGACAGGCACCCCAGCCAAGCCGGGGGACGAGAACCCGAGGCACACAAGGGCCGCCCCGATCATCGTCAGCAGGCGGTGGCCGCCCGCGGTCGAACGCCGACGGCAACAGGAACAGAGTGGCAGTGACATCAGCTTCCCGAACTGCGTTGGATCACCTGGATATCAGGTCAACCCGGTGAGACATTATAGCGGCCGGGAAACGGCCGCGCTGCGCCAGCTCGACGGCCACGGTCGAACCGATGCGCCTCCTACCTTCGCGCCACGCTCAGTGGCGGTCGCCGGCGGGTGTGACGAACGCCGCGCGGCGCGGCGGCGGCATCACCGCGTTCGCGCCTTTCACCGACTTCCAGATCACCTCGTTCAACAGCAGGTCGGGCGCCCGGTCCGGCGCGCTGAAGTCCATCGCGGCTGATTCCGCCGCGCCAGGCGCTCTTGGCCCGTTTCTCTCGTCGAGCGGAGCCCTGGCGGGCACCGCGGAATACGGCCTCAGATTCGGCATCGCGACGAACGCCTTGTAGAGCGGCGTCGCCGCGGCATCGTACTGACTCATCGGCGGCAGACCCAGAATCAGCTCGATGGTCCTCAAGACGCCTGACGTCGTGTACAGAGTGCTGTCCGCCGCTCCTCGCCGAACGAACGGGCTCGCGACGAGCAGGACCGACCGGTGCGCGTCCACGTGATCCGGCCCGTTCTGCGCGTCGTCCTCGAGCACGAAGATCGCGGACTCCTTCCAGAAGCGGCTGTGAGAAATGGCGTCGACGATGCGGCCGAGGGCGAGATCGTTGTCGGCGACCATCGACCGCGGTGTGGCCGAGCCGACGCGCGTGCCAGACGTGTGATCGCGCGGGAGGCGCATGATCGTCAGGCGAGGGAGGTTGCCCGACGCGTCGAACGCGCGGAACTCCTCGAGCCAGATATCGGCCCGAACCTGGTCCGTGATGTCCATGTCGAACGGCGGGAAGTCGGGGCTGATGGCACCCTGCAGACCGGGGACGGTTGGTTTCAGCGGCGATGTCTTGTCGCCGAAATCGTCGCCGTGCAGAACGAACTCGCCGTAGCTTCGCACACCAAGGTTGGCGCGACGGCAGGCATCCCAGATGTAACCCTGAGAGGAAGCGGCCACGTTGCCGTAGGCGTTGCGCATCTTGCCGCCGCCCTCGCTGAGGTAGGCGCCGCCACGGCCCGCGTAGTTGGCCGGCCAGATCTTCTCGACGACGTCTGTCGCATACGCCGCGGTCGAAAATGCGTGGCCGTCGTAGCTCACCTCGGCGTCGACGAAGAAGCGGTCGAACAGGACGAACTCTCGCGCAAGCGCGTGAGCATTGGGCGTGATGTCGGCACCAAACAGGCACAGCGCAGGGTCGCCATCTCCGCCCTTCAGGTCGCCGAGCACCTGGTCGTAGGTGCGATTCTCCCGGATGATGTAGAAGACGTACTTGATCGGCGACGGCTTCCCGACCTCCCTCGGAATCGACGAGGCGGCGGGTGCGCCCGCCGGCGCGAGGCGGGTGGCGTCGGAGTAGGGCGACAGGCTCACGGCCTTCTTCGTCATCTTTGCGAGCGCGTCACCGCCCGGCAACGGCAGCACAGACAACGAGCCCTTCAGAAGGCCCCCGATGAACTGATCCGTCCGTCCCGTCAAGGGGCTCGGCCCACGGGGATTGGCCGCCGAGGACAGCCCCTTTCCGCTCAGCATGTACACCTGCCGGCCGTCGCGATCGAACCCGACCGCCGTGGGATACCAGCCGGCCGGGATGAATCCTGACACCTGGCTCCGACCGCCGGTCGTGACATCGACCACCGCGACCGTGTTGTTGTCCGCGTTGGCGACCAGCAGGGTGCGGCCGTCGGGCGACAGCGCGAGAGCGTTCGGCGTGGTGCCGGCCGGCGCGTTCGGATACATCGCGACGCCGATCTGCTCCTTCGCGGTCATCGACTCCATGTCGATCACCCACACGGCATTCGTGTTGGCGCACGCGACGAACAGCCGATCGCCCTTCTTCGATTGCACCATGGCGTTCGGGTGCTCGCCAACCGTCGCCTCACCGACCTGCTCGAGCGTGTCGGCCTCGAAGGCCAGCACCCGGGCGCCACCCCACACCGAGACGAACAACCGCTTGCCGTCCTGCGACAGCAGGCAGGTGTAGGCCTCTGCGGGGAGCGTCACGGTCTTGGCAATCTCACCGGTGTCGAGATCGATCGCCAGCAACTGCTGCTCGAGCGCGCGGATCGCGAGTACCCGCCTGCCGTCCGCCGAGACCGCGAGACCTCCGCCCAGCGCTGTCGCTGACCTGGGCAACACAAACGTGCGGGCGAGCTTCAGCGTTCCCGCTTCGTAGGCGAACTCCTGCACCTGGTCCTGGCCCGTCGAATATAGCCGCTTCCCGTCCGGGTGCCAGGCGAGGCCGAGCCACGCGTGCTCCACCGGCACCGTGGCCCTGACGGAGAACGTCTGCGTGTCGACGATGGTCAACGACGGCTTGCTATAGCCATTGTTGGTGATAATCAGGTTGCGGCCATCTGGCGACGCGACAAACGCCAGAGGCAGGTCGCCCACCGGCAGGTGCCGCCCGGCGGGCGCGATCCGCCAGCCGTTGGGGAGCAGCGTCGTGGCCTGGTCGATCGGGCCCGGACGACGTGCGGCCTCCGCGGCCCGTTGCGCGGTGGGCACCATCCCGAAGTACCCCGAGAGAAACATGGAGGCGGTGATCAGGCCGGCAATCAGATTCTTCATCCTACTCATCGTATAGTAGTGTCCGTGCAGATGAACGCCCAAGACGATCAGCAATCGGTCCTCTTCGTCCGACTGAGGAACGGCCTGTTGTGGCTGCTCGGCCATGCCCCGAAGGTTCTCCCGGTCGTCGTCATCGGCCTCGTTGGCATCCTGTCGTGGGACGAGCTCAGGGCCATCCATCCGCGCGCTGTGCGCGCCGCGCTGCACAGCCTCGACCCGTTCTGGCTGCTGATTGCCGCGTTTGCCACCCTCCTCAACATCGGCGTCATGGGGCTCTACGACGTCATCGTCTTCGAGCATACCCGTTCACGCTGGCTCGAGCGATGGCGATACGGTGCCGTGTCGTTCGCCTGGAGCAACTTCCTGACACTGGGCCCGCTGGCCGGCCCGGCCATTCGCTTCTGGCTCTACCGCCCGGCGGTCGACAAGCCCTCGGATCTCGAAGGCGGCGTCGTCTCGATCGCCACCGCATTCACGGCCGGACTCGGTGGGTGGACGGTTGCGGCATGGCTGCTGCCCCACGCCAACAGCCCGATCTGGGTCGGCATCCTCGTCACCGTCGCCTTCGTGACGACGCTGGCGGCCGTGCACATCGCTCGCGCCGTCTTCAACCGCATCGAGCGGCTGGCGACGCCGACAGGGGGGGCCATCTCCGCGCTGCACCTGGCGCTCGTCGGCTGGCTCGACTGGCTGCTCGCCGCATTCGCGTTCGCGACGTGCCTGCGGGCGACCGGCGTGGAGACGTCGGTCATCGAGTCGGTCCGGGTGTTCTTCTTCGGACAGGCGATCGGCCTCGCCAGTCTTGTGCCCGGCGGGTTTGGCAGTGCGGATGCGTTCTGGATCGCGCGCCTGCCGCTCGCGACCAGCGTGGCCACGGCCGCGCTTCTCGCCTACCGGCTGATTTACTACGTGATTCCGTGGGCGATGGCGTCGCTCCTGCTGCTCAGCTGGGCGACGCATCGCGCCACCAAGCGGCTGGAACTCGCCCGCCGGTTCCTGGCCGGCTTCGTCGGCGCCGCGGGTCTGCTGATCCTGCTGAGCGCGGCGTCGTTTTCGATTCGCTCGCGGTTTGCCCTCCTGAACGAATATGTGCCACTGCCCGTCGTCGAAGTCTCGCACCTCGCGGCCGCCGCCACCGGGATCCTGCTGCTCGTCCTGGCGAGAGGTATGAGTCGCGGGTACCGGGCTGCTCTCAACTCGACGGTCGTCCTGCTGTTGATGGGAGTGGTGTTCTCGGTCCTCAAGGGTCTGGACTGGGAAGAGGCGGTCGTCCTGGCGCTCGTTGCGCTGCTGGCGGCATCGCAGCGCCCGCTGTTCACACGCCGCGGCCGCGGCAACTGGGTCGAGTCCCGCGATGTGGGGGTCGCGTTCCTTGCGCTGCTGGTCTTCATCGTCTTCGGCACGATCGCCTACCGCGTCCGGATGCCCACCGTCTCGGACATCGAGACCTTCCGATCGGTGCAGTGGGCGGAGGTCGAACGGAATCGCTTTCTTCGATCGGCGACGACCCTCATCCTCGTGATGTCGGCGGGCGCGGCCTACGTGCTGATGCGGGTGCCGGTGCGCTTCAGGAGGCTCGGCGACGAGAAGATCGCGCGCGCGCTCGAGATGCACGCGGAGCTCGGCGGCGATACCAACGCCATGCTCGTGGCCAGCGGCGACAAGGATCTCTTCGTGGACCGCGATCGCGGGTTCTGTCTCTACAGGACGATCGGCCCGTACCTCGTCGTGTTCTCCGATCCGGTCGTGCGCGCCCCGGTTGATCGCGGCGCCTTCCTGAACGCGCTGTTCGACCACGCCGGGAATCTCGATCGCCGGCCGGTCTTCTACCAGGTCTCCCTCAACTGGATCCCGCCGCTGCACGACCGCGGTTACGCCTTCTTCAAACTGGGCGAGGAGGCACAGGTCTCGCTGGAGAGGTTCACGCTGGAGGGACACGCGGGCAAGGAGTACCGGCAATTCCTGCGGCGCGCCGAGCGCGACGAGGTCCGCTTCCGCGTCCTCCCTCCCTACGAAGTGGAGCGCGTGCTGCCGGAGCTCTCGGCCATCTCAGCCACTTGGCTCGAGAACAAGCGTGTCCGCGAACGCCAGTTCTCCATCGGCTTCTTCGACCCGGATTACCTGAAGCGTTTCCCGTGCGCGGTTGTCGAGGACACATCGGGGCGCATCATCGCTTTCGCCAACATGCTGCTCGGGCCCAAGCGCGAGGAGCTGTCCATCGACCTGATGCGCCATCGCGACGATGCCCCGCGGGTGATGGACTTCATGTTCACGTCGCTGTTCCTCTACGGCAAGGAACGCGGATACCAGCGGTTCAACATGGGAATGGCGCCGCTCTCCAGCGTCGGCGAGATTCGCGGCGCCCACACGCGCGAGCGGCTCGCGAACCTGTTCTCCCAGCACGGCGAGACCTGGTACAACTTCCAGGGGCTCCGTCTCTACAAGGAGAAGTTCGGCCCGGAGTGGACGCCGCGCTACATGGCTTACCAGAATGCGTGGGAGTGGCCGGTCGCGATCGCCCATGTCAGTGCGCTGATCGCCGGCGGGTGGGGACGGGTGCTGCGGGGGCGGCAGTGACGCTCACTCTCGCTGTCCTTGAGCTCCTGCACCTATGGTGCTAGAATCAGACCTTCTACCTGCCCCCAACGCCTCATCATGCTCCGTGATCCTCTCGAGGAAAAAAGACCGAAATGCACAGCAGAACACTGATAGCGATGCTCATGGTGCTTGCCGTCGCGGCGGGTGCCTGGGCTCAGGGCAATCCAACCGGTGCCATCCGAGGCGCCGTCACAGATCCAGACGGCCTGGCGTTGCCGGGCGTGACCGTGACTGTCGCATCGCCCGCACTGCAGGGCGCCCGCACCGTGGTGACCTCGGCCAACGGCGACTTCATCATTCCGTTCCTGCCACCCGGTGAGTACATCGTCACCTTCGAGCTGCAGGGCTTCGCGGTACAGAAACAGACGATCGGCGTGGCGATGGCGGAAACGCAGCCGATGCAGACCAAGCTCGCGCTCGCGACCGTGACCGAAACGGTGACCGTAATCGGTTCGGCGTCGACCGAGATCCTCAAGACCGGCACCATCGCGGAAACCTACACCGCGACGAAGGTCGACACGCTCCCGATGGGCCGAACCATGGAATCCGCGGTCCTGCTCGCGCCCGGCGTGAACGACAACGGGCCCAGCAGAGCCATCGTCATCGCGGGCGCGCTTTCCTACGAGGGTCTGTACCTGATCAACGGCGTGAACGTCAACGAGAACCTGCGCGGCCAGCCGCGGACCCTGTACGTCGAAGACGCCATCCAGGAGACCAAGGTCTCGAGCGGCAACATCTCGGCCGAGTACGGCCGCTTCAACGGCGGCGTCGTCAACATGATCACGAAGTCGGGCGGCAACAAGTTCAGCGGGTCGTTCCGTGACTCGTTGAGCAATGATGCGTGGCGGGCGCTGCGGCCGTTGAACGACACCAAGTTGGACAAGATCGTCCCGGCCTACGAGGGCACCTTCGGCGGTCCCATCATGCGGGACAAGCTCTGGTTCTTCACGGACGGGCGCTACACGAACACTCAGCGACAGGTGACGCTCCCCTACACCTTCCTGTCCTACCCGTATGCACAGAGCGACAAGCGGTACGAGGGGAAGGGGACGTTCGCGCTGACCCCCCAGAACACGTTGAAGGCGTCGTACACGAACAGGAAGATCTCGACGACGAACAATGCCTCCAACAGCCCCATGGACCTCGACAGCCTGTACAGCAACGGCACGACCGACTCGCTGACGGCCATCAACTACACCGGCGTGCTTTCCTCGAAGCTGTTTCTCGAGAGCCAGTTCTCGCGAAAGACGATGGCGACCGACAACACGGGCGCGCA
Source organism: Acidobacteriota bacterium (assembly GCA_025363775.1). GTDB lineage: Bacteria > Acidobacteriota > Vicinamibacteria > Vicinamibacterales > Fen-181 > FEN-299. The sequence continues at coordinate 14,606 of JANYLG010000131.1, forward strand.
GTTCACCGACCTGGTGAAGGGCACGTTGATGTTCGACCGGTCGCGAGGCAACGCGCGCTTCAACTCGCCGACCTTCTGCGCGGTGTGCGGAAACGGCTGGCACGAGGAGCGCAACAACTGGGATGCCTTCGTGAAGCTCGGGTACTTCCTCTCCACCGACAACGCCGGGTCGCATTCGGTGGTGGTGGGCTTCGACAACTTCAAGGAATCGCGGCAGGTTGACAACTACCAGTCGGGCAGCGGGTACCGGGTGTACGCCACCAAGACCTACATCGCGGACACGCCTGACAAGACGATCTACCCGGTCTTCGACGGCACCAGCTATATCAACTACACCCCGCTGGTCGCGCCGAGCGTCGGCAGCGACATCCGCACCTACTCGTTGTTTGCGAACGACCAGTGGCGCTTCAACAACCGGCTGTCGTTGAACCTCGGGTTCCGCTACGACCGGAACAGTTCGAAGGACCAGGGGGGCGTGCCGGTATTGAAGGACTCGCAGTGGAGCCCGCGTCTGGGCCTCAGCTGGGACATCGGGGCCAACGGGAAGTGGATTGCGAACGCCGGGTACGCCCGATACGTCATGGGAGTCAACGGCGCGGTGGTCGATTCGGGGTCGTCCGGCGGCCGCACGGCGTCCTACGCGTGGACCTACACGGGACCGAAGCTCAACACCACCTGCACGGCGCCCAACTGTCAGACGATTGCCGCCCTCCTGCCGCAGGTGTTCGCCTGGTTCGACACCATTGGCGGCATCAACAGCACGACCTACCGGAGCGCGCCGTCGATTCCCGGCGTGACCACCAAGGTCGCCGGCGGCACGACCGCACCGAGCTCCAACGAGATCACCGCAGGAGTCGCGCACGAGCTGGGCCGGGGCGGAACCGTTCGTCTCGACTACGTCTACCGCAACTACAAGGACATGTACGGCAGCTTCATCGACACGACGACGGGCAAGGTCACCGACTCGACCGGCCGCTCGTACGACGCCGAGAGCATCAAGAACACACCCGACGGGCGCCGGTCGTATCACGCGCTGACGGCGGCCGCGAACTACCGGTTGAACAGGGTCATCCTGGGTGGCAACTACACACTGGCGTACTCGAAGGGCAACAACGACGGCGAGAACGTGGGCAGCGGGCCGGTCATGGCCACCATCAACGTTTTCCCCGAATACCGCCAGGAGGCCTGGAACTGGCCGATCGGTTACATGGCGAACGACCAGCGGCACAAGGTACGTGTCTACGCGACGTTCCTGCTGCCCGTGAACCCCACCCTCGGCCAGTTCACGCTCGGCGTCATCCAGCGCGTCAATTCGGGCACGCCTGACGACATCGCGTTCTTGGTGAATCCCACCGCGTACGTGGCGAACCCAGGCTACCTCGCCCCCCCTACGAGCGTCACGTACTACATCTCGGGTCGTGGCCCGCTGCGGAATGACGCCATCGCCAACACCGACCTCTCGTTCGTCTGGTCCAGGAAGCTCCGGGGATCCACGGAGGTATTCTTCCGGGGTCTCGCCTACAATCTCTTCAACAGGCAGGGCGTGATGAGCGCGGACAGGACCGTGTCCTCGAACGCCTCCCCTGGCGCTTACACCGCCGCCAGCCTGCCGGTCTTCAACCCGTTCACGACCGCGCCGATCGCGGACGTGAACTACAGGTACGGTTCGAATTTCGGGAAGCCGACTGCCCCGAGCGATTTCCAGGAACCGCGCTCCGTCAGCTTCTCGTTCGGGATCCGCTTCTAGGGCGTAGGGGCGGGTTTCAAACCCGCCCCTACGCAGGCGACCTGGGGGGCGACCGCTGCGGCCGCCCCCTTTGTTTCATGCGATTGGCCGCGCCCTGGTGCGCCCTCGCAACGCGCCGGGCGGGTGGCCACCAGGTGCCAAGTGCCAATACCCCCTTCCTTGCCGGCGCCCACACTCGTTGTCTTCGATCTGGGCGGAACCACGATCCGGGACCGCGGGGAAGTTCCGGCCGCCTTTGCCGATGCCCTCGAGGCATCCGGCCTCATTGTCGATCCTGGCGCGTTTTCCGCATGGCGGGGCGCCTCCAAGCGGGAGGTGCTCTCCCGTCTGGTGGCCGAGCAACGCCCGGCACTTGGAGAAACCGAGCGCGAGGCGCTCGGTGCCGCCGCCTACCGTCACTTCTGCAACGTGCTCGCGGAACGCCTCGGCGGCACCCGTGACCTCGCGCTCCCCGAGGCTCGCCCGGCGTTCGAGCGGCTCCACCGCGCCGGCATTCGCGTTGCGCTCAACTCTGGGTTTGACCGAGCCATCCTGGACGTGATTTTGGCCGTGGTGGGCTGGCCCGAGCACCTTCTCGATGCCGTGATCTGCTCTGACGACGTCTCCGCCGGGCGCCCAGCCCCGTTCATGATCTTCCGCAGCATGGAGCGGACCAACGTGCGCGACGTGCGGCGCGTGGCCGTGGTCGGGGACACCCGGCTGGATCTGGAAGCTGGCGCCAATGCCGGGGTGGCCTATCAGATCGGGGTACTGACCGGTGCACACGATCGGGCGACGCTCGAGTGTGCCCCCCACAGTCATCTCCTCGAGTCCGTCGGCCTCGTGCCGGATCTCTGGTTGGACGGTTCGGCCTGACGACTCCGGACCGATCAACGAAGCAGAGGGTCTGGCGGTGTCAGTTTCGGCCAGTAACGGCCACAGCCACAGCAGGTACCGAATCTCCGGTTGGGGACCAGGTGCTCTCGCTGAACGGCACGCTGGCCAGTCTCAGCGCGGACGAACGCGACACCCATCCGCACGCGATGTCGCCGGCGCACCGGTTCTGAAGTACGCTGGCAAGGCATTGCCGGGGTTGTATCCTCAGTGCGCCGAAGCCCCTTGCAGGACATAGGAACATGAGCAGAGAGACACATACGGTCGCGGTTGTGGGCGGTGGCGCTTCGGGCCTGATGGCCGCCATCGCGGCTGCACGCGCCGGAGCATCGGTGTGTCTGCTGGAACGGCAGGACCGGGTTGGGAGAAAGGTGCTGGCAACCGGCAACGGGAGGTGCAATCTGAGCAACACCACCGTTACTGAAAAGAACTACCACGGCAAGAGTCCCGGCTTTGTCAATGCGGTGCTGCAGCGATTCTGCGTGAAGGACACTCTCGCCTTTTTCAACAACCTGGGCATTCTCACCACCATTGAAGATGCTGGAGAGGTGTATCCCCTGTGTGCACAGGCTTCGGCAGTGCTTGACGTTTTGCGCTTCGAGGGACAGCGGCTTGGAGTGCAGACCGTGGTGGGGGCCGAGGTCACTCGTATCGTGCCTGGCGCGCGGGGATTCGCCCTGGTGCACGATGGGCCGCCGACAGAGGCCATGGCCGTGGTTCTGGCCGCCGGCGGCAAAGCCATGCCGCAACTGGGAGGCGGCGAGAGCGGCCTTCGGCTGGCGACCAGTCTGGGGCACCGGCTCGTGCCGACGTATGCTGGGCTCGTCCCGTTGAAAACCGATTGTCCCTACAACCGGCAGCTCAAGGGGACCAAGGCCGATGCACTCGTCACACTTGACATCGCGGGGACCTCGACGCTGTCCCGGAGGGGCGAGGTACACTTTGCTGAATACGGTTTGTCCGGACCGCCGCTTATTCAATTGAGCATGTCGGCGGCAGAGGCGCTGCACGCCGGCAGTAAGGTCCGACTCATACTCGACCTCTTTGCGGAATGGGACCAGCAGGCCCTGACCGATCATCTGCAGTCGCGTCTCGAGAAGGCCGGCGACACCCCACTCGAGCAAGCGCTGATCGGATTCTGCAACAAGCGGCTGATACTGCCCCTGCTGGCCACGGCGGGCCTCTCGAGAACCGCGCCTTCCAACGGCAGCACGGCGTTCGCATCACGCGTCGCCGGCGTCTGTAAGGCGTGGGCCATGACGGTGACCGGGTCGCTGTCGTACAACGAGGCGCACGTCATGTGCGGGGGAATCGATTGCGCCGATGTCGACCCGGACACGCTGCAGTCTCGTAAAGTAGAAGGCCTGTACCTGGCGGGCGAGTTGCTCGACGTGACCGGAGACTGCGGCGGGTACAATCTGCAGTGGGCCTGGGCATCGGGCCACGTGGCCGGCGTGCAGGCGGCACAGTCGGTGTTCAAAAGGGGATGAGCCGTGATCCGTGTTCACGACATTCATCTACCGCTGGACCACAAACCGGAGGCTATTGCGGATGCGGTCGCGCGGGTGCTGGGGCTGAGGCCAACGGCCCTGCAGCACTGGGAGGTACGCCGCCAGGCCATTGACGCGCGAAAGAAGGGCGCGATCCAGCTGACCTATTCCGTTGACGTCACGGTTGCCAACGAACAGCAGATCCTGGGATCCTCGCCCGCCCGCAACGTCACACCGACACCCGACGAAACGTACCAGCCGGTCACTCCCGGGTCGCTTCCGTTGCAGCACCGTCCGGTGGTGGTAGGGGCCGGCCCCGCCGGGCTCTTTGCTGCGCTCATTCTGGCGCAGGCCGGCTACCGGCCAGTGGTACTCGAGCGGGGAAGACCGGTGCAGCAGCGCTGCCGTGACGTGGAACGCTTCTGGAACGGCGGTGCGCTCGACCCGGAATCAAATACCCAGTTTGGTGAAGGCGGGGCCGGGACCTTTTCTGACGGAAAGCTGACCACGCTGATCAATGACGCACGCTGCCGCAAGGTGCTGCAGGAGTTTGTCGCAGCGGGGGCCGACAGCTCAATTCTGGTGACGGCAAAGCCCCATGTGGGCACCGACCGACTGCGAGGCGTGGTTGTCAATTTACGAAGACAGCTCGAATCGCTGGGGGCATCGGTGTTGTTCGAACACCAGGTGTGCGGTCTGGATCTGGACAACGGCACACTCAGGGGCGTACGGCTGCGCAATGGCGACACGCTACCCGCCCAGGTGTGTGTGCTGGCCATCGGGCACAGTGCACGCGATACGGTCGCCATGCTCCACCAGAGCGGTCTGCAACTGGTACCAAAGCCCTTTTCGGTGGGTGTGCGTATCGAACATCCGCAGGTGCTGATTGACACGGCGCAATACGGCGGTTGCGCGGGGCATCCCCGCCTGGGGCCTGCCGATTACAAACTGGCCTACCATGCGCCCAACGGCCGGAGCGCCTATACCTTCTGCATGTGTCCGGGCGGCGAGGTGATCGCTGCGGCATCCGAGGACGGGGGCGTGGTCACCAACGGAATGAGTCTCGCGGCGCGCAGCTCGGTCAATGCCAATGCTGCAGTGCTGGTTGGCGTCTCTCCGCAGGATTTTCCCGGCGAATCGCCCTTGAGCGGATTTGTGTTCCAACGGCACTGGGAAGCGCTGGCCTTTGCGCTTGGTGGCGCCAGTTACGCGGCTCCGGTGCAACTGGTTGGCGACCTCCTGCGTGGAGTGTCAAGCGCTGCGCTCGGCAGGGTGGTCCCCAGCTACCGTCCGGGGGTGCTGCCTGCGGATCTCGGCCGCTGTCTGCCGCCCTACGTTGTGGACACGATCCGCATGGCGCTTCCCCAGTTCGGCCGGCGCATTGAGGGGTTCGACCTGCCCGATGCGGTCTTGACCGGAGTAGAAACCCGCAGCTCCTCTCCGGTCCGCATGCCCCGCTCGCCGCAGTGCGAAGGGAGCATTGGGGGAATTTACCCGGCGGGCGAGGGCGCAGGCTATGCCGGAGGCATCATGTCGGCTGCGGCCGACGGAATCCGCGTCGCCGAGGCCATCATCGGACGATGTGCGCCACCAGGCTGACGCGTTGCGGCGAGCGTGAAGATCGAGCCGAAGATGACGATCAGCGCCGCCGCAGAATCGCATTTCCCCACCTGTTCGAAGTCGCGGCCCAAGTGTCCGGAGGCGAACGGCTCACATTGGGCCGACGGCCGGGTGATGCGCGCTCATCTCTTGATGAACCCCCCACGTGAACTCGGTGGGTCCCAGCTACCTGCGGACGCCCCGTGGCTAGTAGACGTCGATCGTGAGACCCGGCACTTTCGAGAAGTGGCGCGCGTTGCGCGTGACGAGAGATGTCCGATCGAGCACGGCGGCCGTGGCG
>JANYLG010000177.1 GCA_025363775.1 Acidobacteriota bacterium
CGGCCGACTCCACCGAAGCCAAGGCGCGCCAGCAGCTCGTCAACCGCAGCGTCATCGAAGTCCTCTACGCCGGCGCGGTGGCGAGCCTCCAGCCCGTTGAACGCAACGGCGTCGTGTATCGAACCGACGACCAGGGCAAGGCCTGGAAGCGGATGACCGAGTACAAGCTGCCCGCGGCGGTCGCGCCAGCGGCCAGGGTGGACGAGGCCGACGACGACCTCGACGCCGCGGCGGCGCAGAGCGACAGCGTGCAGGATGCCAGGCCGCCGGCCGCCCAGGCCCCGGCCACCGCGAAGTCAGCCACGCCAGCCGCCCAGGCCCCGGCCACCGCGAAGCCGGCCACGCCAGCCGCGACGACGCCGGCTCCCCCACAGGGTGCGCGCGGCGCGCGCGGGCAGGCCGCGACGACGACGCCGGCCGCTGCCAATGCGAACGGCAGCGCGCAGGTGAACCAGACCGAGGGCGGCTACTACGGCCGCATCATCATCGACGCGAACGACGACAAGGTCATCTACTGCGGTGACACGAACACGACGGTGTCGCGCGACTCCGGCAAGACGTTCCAGCCGACCGGTTGGGACGGCAACGGCAAGACGCACGTCGATCACCGCGTGGTGTGGGTGGACCCGCTCAATTCGCAGCACATCCTGAGCGGCAACGACGGCGGGGCGTCGGAAACCAGGGATGGTGGCAAGCACTGGAAGCAGAGCAGCACCATCAACGCGCAGCAGTTCTACGACGTGTTCGTGGACAACGAACAGCCCTACAACATCATGGGCGGCACCCAGGACAACGGCGCGTGGCTCGGGCCGTCGCAGAACCGCAACAGCTACGGCATGTTCAGCTCCGACTGGAAGTACCTGCCGACCGGCGACGCGTTCTACGTCGTCCGCGACTGGGTCAACCCCGAGTGGGTCTACTACGAGAGCCAGTTCGGCGGATCCAGCCGGATGAACCTCAAGAACGGCGATACCCAGTCGCTCGCCGTGCGCTTGACCCCGGAGCAGGTAGCGGCCGGCGAGCCTGCCCTCCGCTACCAGTGGAACGCGCCAATCGTCCTCTCCCCGCATAACCCGAGCATCGTCTACATCGCCAACCAGTACGTGTGGCGGTCGATGAGCAACGGCAACACCGGGACGTTCGTGAGGATCAGCCCGGATCTCAGCAAGGCCAACAAGGAGAAGATCGCCCTCTCGAAGAAGACCAACCTGCAGTGGGCGACGGTCTACACCTTCTCCGAGTCGCCCAAGAAGCCGGGCCTCTACTGGGCCGGGACCGACGACGGCAACGTGCAGCTGTCGCCTGACGGCGGCAACACGTGGGTGAACATCACCGATCAGTTCTACGATGCGTCCGGCAAGCCGAAGGCGGGCGTGAAGGGCGACATCATCCCGTACGACCGGTGGGTGAAGCGCGTCGTGGCCTCGGCGTTCGACGAGAAGACGGCCTACGCGGCGTTCAGCGGCTATCGCACGCACAACGAGGACACCACCTGGTTGTTCGTGACGAAGGACCTCGGAAAGACCTGGACGAACATCTCCGGCGGGATGAACAACACGATCTTCGACGTCGAGGAAGACCCGGAGAACGCCAACGTCCTGTACCTGGGGACCGACAACGGCATCTTCGTGACGATCGACCAGGGCAAGACGTGGTCGGCATTCTCGACCTCGATGCCGCCGATGACCATTCGCGACCTCGCCATCCAGAAACGCGACCGCGAGATGGCAATCGGCACCTACGGGCGCGGCTTCTACGTGGCAGACGTCGGCCCGATCAAGGAGTTCAAGGCCGAGGTGTTCCAGGCCAACGCCTACCTGTTCGAGCCGAAGACCACCATCAAGTGGAACCGGTTCGAGCGGCGCGGCGACACGCTGGGCGAGATGGCGAAGGCGGACAACCCGCCGGTCGGCTCGACCCTGTACTACTACCTGAAGGGCGACGCCCAGAAGGTGCAGATGACCATCAAGGACCTCGAGGGAAACACCATTCAGGAGCTGACGCCGAGCAGCAAGAAGGGCCTTCAGAAGGTGTTCTGGGGCCTGAACCGCCAGATGGCCGCTGGACAAGGCGGCGGACAGCGTGGTGGTGTGCCGGCAGCTGGTGTGCCGGCAGTTGGTGCGCCCGATGCGCCGGTCGTGAACAACCCGGATCAACCTCCGCAGGCTCCGGCCGGCGGCCGCGGCGGCGTACGGAACCTGGTGGACGCGGGCGTCTACAAGGTGACGTTGACAGTGGACGGCAAGGAAGTCGCCACCAAGCGGCTGACGGTCAGCCCGGATCCGATGTTCAAGTAGGATTCGGGAGTTAGCCAGGATTCAGCGGCAGGGCAACGTTTATCGTGCCCTGCCGCTTTTCCCGCCCGCCCCCCATTGCCGGCGCGGCTGACCGGTTCACCAACCCCGACGTCCACGATCGTCCTGACGAGCAGCACGTCCGAGGCGAACAGCCTGGGGTGGCACCCGCGTGCCCGCTCGTATGCATCATGGCGCTACGAGCCGAGTGACAGATCGGCCTCGCCCAATCCGGCGTCCGGCGTGACGTGATGCCGGAGCGGCTGCAACGACCTGGCGCGGGCGCAAGCCCCCCCGTGGATGGGCGACGGGGACAGGATCCAGCTGGTCCCTGCCGGGGCCGGGGCCGCCGCGGGAGCCGCGGCGGGGCGCGCGGGTCCGACGACAGGCTGCGGGGCCGCAACCACAGGTGTCGCGACCGGCCGGCACGGCACAGGCGTGACTGGAATGAATGGCTGCGTCGCGTCGTCGTCGCGGTCGAGATGCCCGAAGTGCTCGTCGTACCAGAGCCGGTAGTGGTGCCGGGCCCACTCGCGGTTGACGAACCCGGTGAACATCCCCCTCAGACCGACGCGCGTGTCTGGATTGACGGTGGCCATGAAGATGTGACCCAGTATCAGCGGCGTGGCGGCCGTCGCCATCGCGAAGTGGATGAGCCACGACAGGTACGCCGGGCGGAAGAACCAGATCGTCAGGCCGGTGATGACGTAGAGCGGATACGTCGACATCACCACGATGAAGTTGATCTTCTCCGCCGCGTTGAACTTGCCCTGGTGCGGCAGCGAGATCTTCTTGCTCAGAGACGCCGGGCCCATCAGGAACAGCCACTTCACGTCGTCGAGTTTCCACGACCAGGCGTGCCGGATGTTCTGCAGGTGGATCCGAAACTCGCGCCAGTGCAGGAAAATCATCAGGGGCGGCAGGACGGCCAGGGCCACCCCGGACCCGCGGTGAATCCAAGTCACGATTTCCCGGTATGGTCGGGTTGGATTCGGATTGTAGACCATGACCAGGATCAAGGCCGTCGCGTAGCACACCTTGAACGGAATCGCGATCGCCCAGTGCAGGTGCCGTTCACACCGCTGGAATCGGAGAATTTCGTGAGGCTTGGCGGTCACCCGGGGGTTCGGATGGTGTCCAGATTCAACGGGGGCTGACAATTCTTGCTCCCTGGGTATGACGAGGTTCACGCCAGACGCTGCCGGCCGGCGGGGAACTGAGTGCATGATTGGCAATGCCTGACAGTAAGCATGGGCAATGCCAACATGACAGCCCGATGAATTTTGGCGGAAAGATCAGCCCTTTGGTCCAACTGTCGTGAAGGACTGTGAACAGTTCACTCCGGACCAATCTTGTCGCCGCGGTAGAAGACGTACGCATCCGGCACTCGCGGTTCGTCGATGTCGAGGCGGGCGATCCGCGTGACCCGCAGACCGTGCAGCAGGTCTCTGACATTCAGGAGTTGCGGGCGGCCGTGCGAGTAGTCTTCACACTAAATCGTCGTTGAACGCTACAGCGGCCGCGAGCACGGCGAGGTGCGCGGACTCTCGATACTGCCGAAGGTTGCCGCGTCCGAGACGTCCCCTCGCGCGGGAAATTGCATGCGCTTTCATGTGATTCGGACCCGGACAGACTCGGCGGCCGGGTCCAGCTCAGGCTGCCGGCACCGTCCTTGCTAGCCAACCACACGGAAATCCTCAACCAGCGGTTTCGAGGCGACGGCGTTGGCGGGCGACCATGCGTTCCTGCTTCGCCGGCTCGCGTATCTCCAGAACACGAAGCATTGGATACGGACTCTTCTTGCGCGGCTGAGGCCGCCCGGTGTCGATTCCGACCGATATGCGCATGATGCCACCACTGCGGTTGACCGTGCTCGCGGCCTGGGTCGTCTTTGCCGTCTTCGCCCCCGTCGCGGGGGCTCAGGTCGGCCAGCTGGTGTCGCCCGGTCCCCTGTCCCGGGCGCACACGAAGCTGGAGGGGATCGGCAACTGCGAGAAGTGCCACCGACCGGGCCAGCAGGTGGCCGGCTCCCGGTGCCTCGCCTGTCACAAGCCGATCGCCGAGCGCATCGCGGCACGCAAGGGCGTCCACCGAGACGTGAAGGAGAACTGCGCGAGGTGTCACGGCGAGCACGGCGGCCTCGACGCCGACCTGCGGCCGTTGGACACGCAGAAGTTCAACCACGCCGCGGAAACCGGGTTCATGTTAGACGGCCGTCATGCGCCGCTCGCGCGCGCCTGTGCCAAGTGCCACAAGACCCGGTCGTTCCTGGGAACCCAGACCGCTTGCGCGTCCTGCCACAAGGACGTCCACAAGGGGGGCCTCGGCCCCAACTGCGCGAGCTGCCACCCGACCGCGGTGGCCTTCGCCGACGCCAGACAGCGCTTCGACCACTCGCGGGCCAAGTTCGCGCTGGCGGGCGCCCACCGCAACGTGGAGTGCGCAAAGTGCCACGTGAACAAGGTCTACACCGGCCTCAAGTTCGCGTTGTGCGCCGACTGCCACCGCGAGCCGCACCGCCCGTCGTTCAACGCGGCATGCACCAACTGCCATACCGTCGAGACGTGGAAGACGCAGAAGCTCGATCACGCCCGCACCGGTTTCCCCTTGAAGGGCGCGCACGCGACCATCAGCTGTACGTCCTGCCACGTGCGGTCAGCCGTTCAGGTGCGCCTCAAGGCGGCCCGCTGCAGCGACTGCCACAGCGACGTCCACCGCGGGCAGTTCAAGCAGGACTGCAGCACGTGCCACTCCGAGGTGACGTTCAAGAAGGCGACGTTCGACCACGCCGCGTCCGCCAGGTTTGCCCTCACCGGGAAGCACGCCGGTGTCGCCTGCGTGAAGTGCCACAAGGGCGCGTCGGCCGGGACCTCGCCGCGCACCGTCGGCGCGGCGGCCACCGCGTCCATCGCCTTCCGCGGCGCATCGCCAGCGTGCGCATCGTGTCACGAGGACGTGCATCGCGGGGCCACGGTCCCGCAGTGCGAGACCTGCCACGGCACGTCCGCGTTCAGGGGCGTCACCGCCTACACGCACCCGCCGGCACTCGCGGTATTTCTGGCCGGCCGGCACGCCGGCGAGACGTGCGCGGCGTGCCACGGCCGGACGGCCCCTATCGCCATCCGAGCGGCCACGCGGCCGGCGGGCGCGGCGGCCGCTGCCGCCCAACCGGCCGCGGCCATCGGCGCGTGGCGGTTCAAAGCCATCGGCACTGCGTGCGCGTCGTGCCACGCCGATCCACACGGCGCGCAGTTCGGCACCGGGTGCGAACGCTGCCATGCCGTTGACGAGCCCGGCTTCAAGGCCAGCCGGTTCCCGCATGCCAGCACGGCATTCCCGCTCACCGGGCGGCACACGACCACCGAGTGCGCAAAGTGTCACAAGCCGGACGCCACCGTCGGCGCGCCCAGAACACCCGTCAGATACAAGGGCGTCGGCACCGCCTGTGTGTCGTGCCACCAGGATGTTCACCTCGGCCAACTCGGCGCACGCTGCGACAGCTGCCACGCGACCAGCGACTTCAAGCTGCCTCGATACGTCCACAAGAACGGACCGGGCGCCCGCACGCTGGTTGGCAGCCACGCGAAGCTCGCCTGCCAGGCGTGTCACAAGCCCGAGAAGGGGCAGTTCCCCGCCGGCGCCGGCACGGCGGTGAAATTCACCGGCTTCGGCGCGGGGTGCGCGACGTGCCACGCCCAGAAGGACGCCCACCGCGGCGCGCTCGGCAGCGCGTGCGAGAACTGCCACACACCCGAGCACTGGCCGTCGGCATCGCGCGCGTTCCACAAGAACACCGTGTTCCCGCTCGAGGGACGCCACCTCGTGGTCGCGTGTGCGAGCTGCCACCAGAACGGTGTCATCAAGGGAACGCCCACCAAGTGCATCGACTGCCACTGGGTCCGCCGCCAGGACGACCCCTACCATACGCAGCTCGGCACCCAGTGCGAGGACTGTCACAAGCCGACCGCGTGGACCAGCGTGAACTGGAACCATGGGGCCCGCACGGGGTTCACGATCAACCTGGCCCACCAACTGCTGCGGTGCGACTCGTGCCACAAGGACGGCCGGTTCGCGGGTGCGAACATCAACTGCGTGTCGTGCCACCTCGCCGCCTTCCAGCAGACGTCCCAGCCGGCGCACGCCGCGGCGGGCTTCCCTACCAACTGCGAGGTGTGCCACAAGCCGGCGCATGCGACGTGGCACGAGGGCGTGTTCAACCACGCCAGCCGATACCCGCTGGTCGGCGTGCACACGTCGCAGGCCTGCAGTGCGTGCCATCGGAACAGCGTGTTCAAGGGGACACCCACCGATTGCGTGGGGTGCCATCTCCCGGCGTACCTGGCCACGAAGAACCCGAACCACACCGCGGCCGGCATCCCGACGACGTGCGTGCAGTGCCATCGCCAGACCGACCCGACCTGGTCGAGCGGCGTCCCGTTCAACCACGCCAGCGCGTTCCCGCTGGTCGGCCTCCACGCCACGCAGGCCTGCGCGGCCTGCCACAAGAACGGTGTGTACAAGGGCACGCCGCGCGACTGCGTCGGCTGCCACCTGGCCAATTACCAGGGGACGAAGAACCCGAATCACGCGGCGGCGGGCTTCCCGACGACCTGCGACACGTGCCACAAGCCGACCGATGCGGCGTGGACCGGCGCGACGTTCAACCACAGCCAGTTCTTCCCGCTGCTGGGGCGCCACCTGTCGCAACCGTGCAGTGCGTGCCACCAGAACAACCTCTACAAGGGAACGCCCACCGCGTGCGTGGCCTGCCATTTGGCCAACTACCAGCGGACCACGACCCCGAACCACACGGCGGCGGGCTTCCCGACCGCCTGCGAGACGTGCCACAAGGCGAGCGACAGCGCGTGGACGCAGGGCACGTTCAACCACACGAGGTTCCCGATTACCTCCGGGCGTCACGCCGGCAACCCGTGCTCGGCGTGCCACACGACGGCGAACGTGTTCGCCGTCTTCTCCTGCACGACCGGCTGCCACGTCCGCGCGTCGATCGACAGCCACCACGGAAGTGTCAACGGGTACCGGTACGACTCGGCCGCCTGTTACTCGTGCCATCCGGCGGGCGTCGCCGGGGCGCCACGGCCGTAGCTCGGCCAGGAGCCTGCATGAAGCGAAGTGTGTTCGTCATCGCCATCATCGCGCTCGGGAGCGTTGCGCTGTCCCGCTCGGCGCACGCGCAGACGCGACCGGCCTGGGGACGGATCGCCTTCTTCGGCAACGGCGCCTCGACCTTGCAGGACACTGGCTTCCGAAGCTCGTTCAGCGAGTTGATCGCCAACGTGACGTTCGAGTCGGCGTCCGGCGAGGACGTGAACTACGAGTACCGCGCCGACATCCGGCTGGCCGGCTACCCAAGCGCCAGGGATCGGACGCGGCGGGTGTCGATCTACGACGCCTACGCCGGCGTCAGGCTGCGCGGGGGCACCATCGGCATTCGCGGCGGGCAGATGTGGCTGAACGACCTCGGCGGTCTCGGATCGCTGGGAGGCGCGATGGTCGAGTTCCGCCAGCCGAAGCGGAGCCGGGGCGGCCGCTGGCGCGCCATGCTCTTTGGCGGCCTCGAGCCGAAGACGCTCGACGTAGGGTACGAAAGCAGCGTGGTGAAGGCCGGCGGGCTGGTGGCCTACGACGGCGAGGGCATGCGCCGGCACGTCCTGGGCTTCGTCAACGTCCGTGACGGCGGGATGACCGAGCGGGCGGTGATCGTTGTGACGAACTTCCTGCCGGTCGGCAAGCGGTTCTTCGCCTACCAGTCGGCGGAGTACGACGTGCGCGGCCCCGGCGTGTCGGGCGCCGGCAGCCTGACCTATATTTTCACGAACGCGCGCTACGTCGTGAGCGACCGCCTCGAGCTGCAGGGCACCTTCCACCGTGGGCGGTCGATTGACTCGCGCTCGATCATCCGCGACCAGCTCGACGGGCGGCCGATCGATCCCCGGGCGCTGGAAGGGTTGCGCTACGAGTCGGTCAGCGGACGGGCGACGGTGACCATCGCGCGGAACGTCCGAGTCTATGCCGGCTACGGCCAGGATCGAAACAACCGCGACGACTCGGTCGCGGGCCGCGCCACGTTCGGCGTCTTCGCCTCGAACGTCGCCCGCAGTGGCCTGGATTTCACCGCGTCCGACTCCCGGATCGACCGCGGCGCGGGCGGGTCGTACGACTCCTGGTATGTGTCGCTCGGGCGGTCGATCGGCGCGCACATCTACCTGACCGGCGACTTCAGTTCCTCGTTGTCGGTCTTCCGGTTCACCAGGGCCGACGGGTTCCTCATCGAAACCCGGCCACAAACCCGCCGGATGGCCCTGTCCGGCGTCTTCAACCTCTCGGGCAGAACCTCGCTGATGATGACGGCGGAACGGATCCTGGACGGCAGTTCGACCCAGACCCGGATGCTGTCCGGCATGACCTTCCGGTTCTGACCGCGGGCCGGATTCTTCGGCGCGGCCGGGAGGGACTCTCGCCTGCGCCGGACCGTTGCGGCGGGCCGCCGCCAGTGGTGACGTGCGGGAATCCGCAAGCCGTCAGGGAATGGGTTCGCCGGAGGGTGACCGCGCACGCTAGTATGTGCCAGGCGCAACCAGCGAAGGGAGTCACCGCCGTGGAGCATCTCCAGTTCCCGAAACCGTTCGAACACGCGCACCCGCCCGTACGCAACGTCAACGAGATCGAGGCCGACCGTCTCACTCCTAGCCAGCGGGCAGCCGACCGCGTAGCGGCCATCGTCGGATCGTGGTGGTTCATCGGCACCCAGAGCGTCATCCTCCTCGGATGGGCCTGGCTCAACGTGACCGCCGCCGTCCATCACTGGGATCCCTACCCGTTCATCCTGATGAACCTGTTCCTGTCGCTCCAGGCGGCTTACACCGCGCCGGTGCTCATGATGAGCCAAAACCGCCTGGCCGCCCGCGATCGCCTCGAGGCGCACAATGACTACGAGATCAACCGCAAAGCCGAAGAAGAAGTCCGCGCCGTGCTCGACCACCTCAGCGCCCAGGACCAGGCGCTGACGCGAATCGTGGAGGCGCTGGCCTCGAGGCTCCAGGCCCTGCCGCCTGCCGGCGACCCGCCGGGAAACACCTCGCCGGTGTAGGCGCGTTGTCATCATGACCGGCCGACCGCACGGCCTGCTGCGCGGTGCTCGGCACACCAACCGAACCCATCGCGTCCGATACCGTCACGAGCGTTGTCTGACAGTACCGACGAACGGGGCAGCTACCCCCGTCTCAGGCTCCTGAGGACTTCGCGCGCCTCTTCAAGGAATGTCCGGACATCTTCGGGTTTGGATCGTTGGCCGGCGCGGTAGATGCCAACGGTGCCCGAGCGGATTTCGACCGTCCATCCCTCGTGCCCGGCGAAGAACGAGAGGGTCTCCGGGTAGAGCGCCGCCCGGATGGCGGTCTCGTCCGGTCCCCGCACCAGGTAGCGGCCCGAGAAGTCTGGGTTCGATTCGAAGTCGATGTCCTGGTATCCGAAGACCTGGCCGATCTTGTCGAAGACGTTCTCCGGGGCCAACTGGAGGTCCGGGAGCGAGCGGGTGGCTTGTGGAAAGACGGCCACGGTCTGTCTAGACGTGTGCTGGTGCTGGCCGCCGCCCGTGGTGTACTGAAAGTTCACCACCTTCACCGCGTCGTCGCCCCCGCGTCCCGTCATCATGTTCTTCGCGCGCCTCGAGTGGCCGCGCGTGTAGAGCGGCAGGTCGCCAAGCGACCTGAGCAAATCGATGTCGGCCTGAGGTTCGAAGACGAACCCCATCTCGATGCACACGCGCTCCATCGCCTCCGTCCGCTCGCGTTCCTTGCGGCGGCTGACGACGATGATGACAACGAGGAGGGCCAGCGCGCCCAGTCCGGCCAGCCACGGAACCAGTGATGACATGGCAGCAGTCCTTCTCTGGACATCTTCGTGGCAGAGGTCGTCACAAATGACTCAGGCTTCTGTGGGGTCCCTCCTATTCGAAGATCTTCCCCAGGCCTTCGTAGCGCGAGTGCAGCGTGTCGGTGGCCTTCTCGATCCCGGCCGGCTGGTTCACCTTGCACGCGGCAACCAGCGCCGTCGCGTCCGCGACCAGCTGTCCGGTCTCCTTCTTGAACGCCTCGGTCTTCTCTTCCAGGCGTTTAGGCAGCGTGGCCTTCGCAATCGCTTCCGCCCTGGTCTGCAACTCGCCGCTCATCTTGCACACGTCGGCCCACTTCTTTTCGGGGACGAAGGTGTGCTGCACCACGTAGAGCGTCTTGTGGAACTCGTTCATCTCGGGAACGACCGGCCGGATGATCTGTCCCTGCGCCTCGTAGGCGGTGTGAAGGTTCTCGGCGGCGAGCAGCAGGGCCTTGTCCCCGGTCGAGGCGGCGGCCTTCGCGTAGGCGGCGGCGGCAGCCTTCAGATCGGCGATGCCCTTCGCCCAGGCGGTTTCCTTCTCGCGGAGGATGCCGGGCAGCTTCACCGCGGCGATCTTCGCGACGCCGGCCTCAACGTCCTTGGAGATCATGCGGAGAGCAGCGTAGTCTCTGGCCGGGTAGGCCGTGTGCCACATCGGCATGATCACGTCGTGGAACTTCTCTAGCTCGGGCACGCTGGTGGACGGTTCCTGGGGTGCCTTTGCGAGTGCCGCCACGCCGAAGGCCAGCGGCAGCGCGATGACGAGGGCAATCAACAGTCTCTTCACTTCGTCTTCCTCCAACAGGGGGCAGCTGATCCATTGCATCATAACGCCGCTTGGCGCCTTCCGTCCTCTTGTCGTAGAGTGGTGCTGGCACTCTCTCTCAATTTGGGGGGTCTTGCCCCCCACCAAGCCGGAGGCCTATGGACTACGCAGAGAGGCTCGAGAACGTCGCGGTGATTGGCGCCGCCGGCAAGATGGGCAGCGGCATCGTGCTCCTCCTCGCCATGGAGATGGCCGATGTCGGCCTGAAAGCAGGGAACGGGTCCCGCCACCGTGTGCTCCACGCGGTAGACGTGTCGCATCAGGCGCTCGGCGGCCTGGTAAAGTACCTGCGCGAGCAGGTGCAGAAGGCAGCCGAGAAGAGAATCGTCGCCCTCCGCACGGTCTACGCGGACCGTGCCGACCTCGTAGACAACGGCGACATCGTCCGGCAATACGTCAACGACGTGCTGGACGTCGTTCGCCCGACGACGACCCTCGAAGTTGCGGCCGAGGCGAACATCATCTTCGAGGCGGCGCCCGAGGACCTCTCTCTCAAGCTGAAGCTGTTCGCGCGCACCGCCACTGACAATCCCGCCCGCCCCTGGGTCTTCACCAACACGTCGTCCATCCCGATCCAGGAGATCGACGAAAAGGCCCGCCTCGGCGGCCGCGTCATGGGGTTTCACTTCTACAACCCGCCGGCCGTACAGAAACTGGTCGAGCTGATCCGGAGCCGCACGACGACCGACGAAGTGGGGGCCTTCGCCGAAGCCCTGTGCAAGAACCTGCGGAAGATCGTCGTGCCCTCCGCGGATCGAGCCGGCTTCATCGGCAACGGTCACTTCATGCGCGATCTGCTGCACGCCGTGGAGGAGGCCGGTCGGCTTCGGGCGGGCATGCCGTTTGTCGAAGCGGTCTATTGCGTGAACCGCGTCAGCCAGGACTTCCTGGTCCGGCCGATGGGGATCTTCCAGCTCGTCGACTACGTGGGACTCGACGTCTGCCAGTGCATCCTCGCCGTGATGAACCCACGGATTCCAGGGGAGAACCTCCACAGCCCGTTGATCGATCGGCTGCTCGAGCAAGGCGTGAGGGGCGGGCAGAATCACGACGGATCGCAGAAAGACGGGTTCCTGCAGTACCAGCAGGGCAAGCCGTCCGGCGTCTACGATCCCGACGCGAAGCGCTACCTGGCTTTCACCGAGTTCCAGGCGGCGTGCGACGCCAGGCTCGGGCCGCTGCCGGAGCCGGGGCTGCCATGGAAGGTGGCCGTGCGCGACCCGGCGAGGGAGACGCTGCTGGCGCAGTTTTTCGGCGCGTTGAGATCAATGGACACCGCCGGTGCGGAACTCGCGCGGCGGTACGGGGCCAGGTCGCGGGACATTGGCCTGAAGCTCGTGAGCGACGAGGTGGCGCATAACGCCCATGACGTCAACCAGGTGCTGCTGACGGGCTTCTTCCATGCCTACGGCCCGATCAACGAATTCTTTGCGTGATGAGCGTATGAACAAGCTGCGACGCAACGTCTACATGACGGGTGGGTACAACACGGTGTCGATGGGAACGGGCCGGAAGGAATTCCACCCGAAACAATCGAGGCCCGGCCTCGAAGACTACATCTGCGAGGCGGGGCGCGGCGTCCTCCAGCAGGTGGGCGGGGCCGGGAACATCGACGAAGGCGTGATCGGCAACTTCATGGCCGCGCGCTTCAACAGTCAGGGGAACCTGGCGGCGCTCATTCCGGCCATCGACGCGGGGCTGCAGTGGAAGCCGTGCTCGCGCGTCGAGGGCGCGTGCTGCTCTGGCGCGCTTGCGCTCTCGGCGGGCATCAAGTCGGTGCTGGCCGAGACCGCCGACATGGTCCTCGCCGTTGGCGTCGAGGTGCAAAACACGGTGAAGGCGATCTACGGCGCCGACATCCTGGCCGCTGCCGGGTGGAGCCGCGAGCGCAAGGCGGGGCACGCCTATTTCTTCCCGGGCAAGTTCAGCGACCGCGCGGGCGCCTACTACGAGAAGTACGGCCGCGACCGGACGCGAAAGGCAATGGCGCGGTGGTACCGGAATGCGATCGAGAACGCGCGCCTGTGTCCGACGGCGCAGGAGTACCACAACACGTCGGCCGATCTCGACGCGGTCGCGCTCGCCGAACCCAATCCCCGATCGTTCGTCGATCACCTCAACGTCTTCGACTGCTCGAAGGTGTCGGACGGCGCTTCGGCGATTGCCATCGCGTCGGCGGACGGTCTGAAACGCGCAGGCATCCCCACCAGCGCGGCGGTTGAGATCGTCGGCATCGGACAGGTGGAAGCGGATCTCACCCGCCCACCCTCCGACCCGACACGGCTTGAAACAACGCGACGCGCCGTGCAGTGCGCGCTCGAATCGGCGGGCATCACCGTCGATCGGCTGGCGACAGTCGAGACGCACGATTGCTTCACGATCGCCGGGATCCTCGCCGTGGAGGCGATCGGGCTCGCGGATCCCGGGAAGGGACCGGACTTCGTCCTCGACGGGCAGACGGCGCGCGGAGGACACGTCCCGTTCAACACCACCGGCGGGCTGATCGGGTGGGGCCACCCGACCGGCGCCACCGGCGTCCACCAGGCGGTGACGATCTGGGAACAACTGACGGGCCGCGCCCACCGCAACCAGATCGAGATCCCGACGGACCGGCCCTACGCCCTTTCCGTCAACATGGGCGGCGATGACAAGACGCTGGTGGCGCTTGTCTATCGGCGGGGGTGAGAAGAGGGTTCAGGGATGGGGAGACACACGATGACACGCCCGGTGGTTGCGCTGGCGGTGGTGATGGTGGCCTTTGCATCCGTCGGACGACCGGCGGGACAGGATTTCGATCCGGCCGCTGTCCGGGCTGCGCAGCGGAAGATCGATCGCGAGTTCAAAGACTCGCGCCTCTCGCCGTTCACCGCCGTCGCCTACCAGTACTTCGAAATCGGACAGGCCTGGCGGGTCGCGCTCGTCGGCCGCGGCGTCACGTTCAGCCCCCTCTCCACGTTGCAGGGCGTGGCCGACCTCGCCTTTGACGGTCGTGCCTTCTGGATCACACCCGTGAATGGCGGCAAGGAACTGACGGTTCACGGCAAGTCAGCCGCCGGTGATGTCGATACGGCGATCCACACGCCGCTCGTCGCGAGAACGAAGCTGGGCTCAGGCGATATCGTCGGCCTCGGCCCTCTCCTCCTCGAGACGTTTGCCCGAGCGGACGCAGGCGGCGCGATCGTGCACGATCCGGACTCGGCCTCGAGGAAGGCGTTCTCGGGGCTGAAGTGGTTTGCGCCCGATGTCGCGTATCGTGTGTCCGCGACGTTCGCGCGCTTCGACAACCCGGACAAGGTGACCGTGGCCACGAGCCGCGGGTTGCAGAAGGAGTACTTTCGCCTCGGGACCTTCACCTTCATCGTTGAAGGGAAGCCGCAGAAACTGGTCGCGCTCGCTTCCTCGCCAACCCCCAAGCCGGGCGACGAGTTGTTCATCGCGTTTCGGGATGCGACGACCGGCAGCGAGAGCTACGAGGTTGGGCGATACCTGAACCTGAAGTTCGAGGGACCGGAGCGGCCCTACGTCCTCGATTTCAACCTCGCCACCAATCCCTACTGCGCCTACTCGCCGCATTTCAACTGCGTCATCCCGCCGCGCGAGAACACGTTGACCGTCGCCATCCGCGCCGGGGAGATGCGTTACCCGAGAGCGCACTAACCGACCCCTTGAGCGACCCCGAGGCGTGCACGCAGAGGCGCGTTTCTCTCCGTGATCTTTGTGACCTCCGTGGTTGGCCCGGCCGGTTCCGGATCGTGTCCGGCGCGGGTCAACAAGGGCGCAGGCTGTTCTCAGGCTGCGTGCGAGGCGCGCTCGGGTAGCCGCATCGTCAGCAGCGCGGCAACCGCTGGCAGGAAGGCCAGCATCAGCAGCGCTGGCTGCAGGCCCACGGCGTCGCCCACCATGCCGACCACCGGCACCGCCAGCCCGCCGACGCCCCAGGCCACGCCCAGCATGAGCGACGACACGGTGCCGGTCGCCACCGGCGCGATAGCGTGCGCGTAGGTGATGTTGACTGGGAGCGTGGATCCCAGGAAGAACCCGCCGGCAGTCAGCAGGACCAGCGCCAGCGGCCCCGGCACGATGAGCGCGGCAAACAGCAGCGGCACCGAGAGCACCAGAGACCACGCGATCACGCGCCGCGGGCCGAATCGGTCCGCGAACGGGCCGCCGGTCAGGCCGCCGATGCTGCCGGCCGCCAGGTAGGCCCCGACGGCCAAGCCTGCCTCGGTCACCGACATCCCGCGTTTCGTCATCAGGACTGGCAGGAACGTCGAGAAGCCCAGGGCGACGACCGTGCGAATGACGACCGCCGACCAGAGCAACGCCAGGGGAGAGGCATACGGTCGGATCGCCTTGAACCCTGCGGGCGCCTGCCCGTGTGCGAGCCGCACGTCGGGGATGTGTCGCAGGATAGCTCCCAGCAGCACGAGCGCAGGGATGGCGAGGAGCGGCGTCCAGCTGAGGCCGAAATACTGTACGTACGGAGCGAACAGCACCGGCGCAATCGCGTTCCCCATCGCCCCGCCCGTGACGTGCACGGACATCGACGTGCCTCGTCTGGCGCCTCCAACCCGGTTCACGATGGCGGCTGCCGTCGGGTGGAAGGCTGCGCTGCCGAGACAACCGACGGTCAGGATTACCGCGAGCATCGTCTGAGACGTCGCGAGGCCGGCCAGGCTCATGAAGGTAACCGCCACGATCGGTCCCGCGACGGCCAGCACCTTGGGGCGCCAGCGGTCGGCCAGCGGACCGAAGATCAACTGCGCGACGGAGCCGGCAACATAAATCATCGCGGCGATTGTGCCGGCCGCGGTGAGCGACAAGCCCAGCCGGGGAATGAAGAGCGGCAACAGAGGCGCATAGATGTTGCCGAAGACATCGTTGATCAGGTGGGTCCCCGACATCACGAGCACGGTTCGCGGCACGCCCAGCACCTGGCGTTCGGCCACCGGTTCGGCCGGCACACCTTCGTCGATCACGGTTTGCTGCGGGTCGATTTCCACTAGACAGCTTCCAGGGTTGAGATCGTCACGGTTGAAGCGGATTTCTGCAGGCCCCCATTTTCGCACCTCAGTCTCGAGATCGCCCAGTGATCTTCATCTCGGTCTCGCCATCCGCCCGCCTTCTTGTCACTTCCTTGCGAACTCATAGCCCTGCTTCCTCAGCTCCGGCACCACTCTCTTCAATGCCTCCAGCGTGACTGGCGCATTCGGCCCGCCCAGGTGAAAGATCACGGTTCCGCCGTCCCGCGCCTGCCTGATCACCTGGCGGACGATGGCATCCACGTTGTCGTTGAACGAATCGCCTGCCACCACGGTCGGCGTATCGACGGTCAGGCCCGCCTGCCGAACCAGCGCATCGTCATGGGCATCCCGACACAGGCCGGGATAGCGAAACAGCGTGGGCGCGCGGCCAGTGATCCGCGCAATGGTGTCCCGGGCGCGGGTCAGATCGTCGAGCCGCTCGGCGTCCGTGTGCAGGAACGGCAGGCCGTAGCAATTCGCGGTGAACGCAGCGTGGCGGTATCCGTGGACGCCGATCGCGAAGAGCGGGTCACGCGCCAGGCGCCCGATGAGGTCGGGATAGGTCTCCGCGAACATTCCGCTCGCGAAGATGACGGCAGGAATCTGGTTGTCGCGGAGGTACTGCACGATCGCCGGGTCGTACCACGACGCCACCTTGCCGGCCTGAAGGCGCTTCAACATCCCGGCCGTCATGTCTGCGTCGAACGTCAGATGGAGGGTGTGGCGCGGACCTTTCCTGGCCAGAGCGATGCCGAAGCCAGGCCCGCGATGACCGGTGTCGGTGCGGCGTGTCCCTATCCTGGCCTGAGCGAAGGCGAAGGCAGGCCCGCGAATCGGCACCGACGCACCACCCGCCGCGGCGACCATCGTCGCCAGGACCGCCACCCACACCGTGCGCATCGTTGATCGCAGCATTCCCATCACTGATTTCGAAAGCCATTCCAAGCGATTCCCCACGTCGAGGCTCATCAGAATACCGCGTTTCTCAGCCGGAGAGAGGCTGTGGCCGGGTGGACCCACGGATGAACCAGCGGGCGGGGTACAATCTGCGGATGCTTGTCCTCAAGCTTCCCGGCGGTGCGGCGCTCTCGCTCTTCCGGCTCGACAAGCTGAACGAGCTGATCCGCCGCGCGCACGCGGAGATGTCGGTCGGGTCGGCCCGGCACTGGCACTTCGTCGAGGTGACCAGAGACCCGGATCCCCGCGAATCCGCGGTACTCGGCCGCCTGCTGACTTATGGCTCGCCGGCGCCCACGAGCGGCACCGGGGCAGTCTCCGTGCTGGTGACGCCCCGCCTCGGCACCATTTCACCTTGGTCGTCGAAAGCCACCGACATCGCGCGTCTCTGCAATCTCGATTTCGTGCGACGGATCGAGCGCGGCACGGTTTTCCGCCTGTCCGGGCCGGTGAGCCCTGAGGCCATCCTCCCGTTGTTGCACGACCGGATGACCGAGACGGTGCTGCCCTCCATCGACGCGGCCGACGAATTGTTCCGGCACGTGGCGCCCAGGCCGATGACCGAGGTGGACGTCTTGCGGTCTGGTGCGGCGGCCATCGAAGAGGCAAACGTGCGCTTCGGCCTCGCGCTGGCGCCGGACGAGATCGACTATCTCGTCTCTTACTTCCAGGCCGTCGCGCGCAATCCGACCGACGTCGAGTTGACGATGTTCGCGCAGGCGAACTCGGAACACTGCCGTCACAAGATCTTCAACGCCTCGTGGATCATCGACGGCCAGCCGCAGGACGAGTCGCTGTTCGGGATGATCCGCCGGACCGACGAGGCGAACCCGCAAGGGACGGTGTCGGCCTACTCCGACAACGCGGCGGTGATGGAGGGGCGCCGCGTGAAGCGGTTCTTCGCCAGCCCGGCGACCGGACGCTACCGCTATCACGAGGACCTCACGCACACGTTGATGAAGGTGGAGACGCACAATCACCCGACGGCCATCTCGCCGTTCCCGGGTGCGGCCACCGGATCGGGCGGAGAGATTCGCGACGAGGGCGCG
>JANYLG010000055.1 GCA_025363775.1 Acidobacteriota bacterium
CTCGCCTTCGACGACCCGGAGAGGGGCTTCGCGGAGGTGGCTGCCACGATTCGCCGGTGGATCGAGTCCCAGACATTCTCGCCTCGCCTGGGCACGCGCGGCGTGCAGCTGGTGGACGCGCAGGCCGCCCGCTACGGGGCCTTCGACGTTGTCTATCTCGCCGGCCTGGCCGAAGGCGACTGGCCGGAACCGTCCGGGCGGAACATCTTCTACCCGTCATTCCTGCTCTCGCAGCTGGGATGGCCGTTGGAATCTGCGCGGCTGGCCGCGGCGCGCGCCGCCTTCGCCGATCTCCTGCGGCTCCCGCGCGAGCGGGTATCCGTCTTCACCTTCACGCTCGAGGACGATTCCATCGTCAACCCGTCGCCGCTGCTCGAGGAGGTGTCGAATAGCGGGCTGGAGGCGGACCGGGTCGATCCGTCCGAGACGCGCGTGTTCGTGGACGAGGCGCTTGGAGCCGCTCGGCCCGTCCAGGAGGCGGTGTCGGGCGATGCGCGAAGCTGGCTCGACCTCAGGCTCGACCGGTCAGCCGCCAGCGCGCCGGAGTTCCATGGACAGGCCGGTCCGGGGCAGCGGCGCGTTCACACCGTGACGGCGATCGACCGCTTCCTGCAGTGCCCGTTCAAGTATTTCGCGGCGACGATTCTCGAACTGCCCGAAGACGTGGCCGACGAGCCGTCGAGCACGCCGAGGGCGAAGGGCCAGTTCGTTCACGAGGTGTTCCGGGCGTTCTTCGACTCGTGGCAGGCGGCAGGCGGCGGGACGATCACGGCCGACGTGCTCGCCGAGGCGCGCCTGCAGTTCGCGCAGGTGGCCAGCCGGCTGCTCGACACGCTGCCGGCCGCGGACGCTGCCCTCGAGCGGATGCGACTGCTGGGCTCGGTGGGCACACCCGGCCTGGGAGAGATCGTCCTGGCTGCCGAGGCGTCCCGCCCCGCGCCGGTGCGCGAACGACTGCTCGAGTACGCGCTCGACGGGGAGTTCACCGTGACGGCGCACGGCGTCACCCGCGCGGTCCGGCTGCGCGGGCAGGCCGACCGGATCGACCTGCTGGAGGACGGCCGCTTTCGGTTGATCGACTACAAGAACGGACGCTCGCCCGAGCCGGCACAGACGATCCAGCTGCCGGTCTACGCGGTCTGTGCCCAGCAGCAACTGCAGCGCACGCACGGTGGGCGCTGGGAGGTGGGCGAGGCCAGCTATATTGCCTTTGGCGAGCGCAAGCCGGTCCGGATGATGATCGACGACGGTCCGGATGCGGCGAAGAAGCTTGCCGACGGGCAGGAACGGTTGATCGACGCGATCGACCGGATCGAGCGGGGCGAGTTTCCGCCGCGGCCCGCCACGCGGCGTCTCTGTGGGTACTGCGAGTACTCCACCGTGTGCCGAAAGGACTACGTCGATGGCGACTGATCTGCGGCTGCCGTTCGACGATCCGCCGTCGCCCGTGGAGGTGATGATCGCCCGCGACCAGGCGGCGCGCGCGTGTGCCGTGGATCCCGCGCGCAACGTCGTGCTGGAAGCCTCGGCGGGCACCGGCAAGACGCACGTCCTGGTGACCCGATATATCAACCTGCTGCGTGCCGGCGTGGATCCGGCCAACATCCTCGCCATCACGTTCACGCGCAAGGCGGCTGCGGAGATGCGCGAGCGCATCGTTCACGGCCTGCGCGAGATGGCGCGGGTGTCGCCTGCCGACGAGGCGCGCTGGCGACTGCTGCGCGACCGCATCGGGGATATTGCGATCAGCACAATCGACGCGTTCTGCTTCGCGCTGCTGCGCGAGTTCCCGCTCGAGGCCGATCTCGACCCTGGCTTCGACGTAGCCGACGAGACGGTGATGCCGCGGCTGGTCGAGGACGCCCTCGACGTCGCGCTGCGCGCCGGGCGCCGGATGGCGGTCAGGGACGCCGACGTGGGCCTGCTGCTGGCGGCGCTGGGGGAGAGGAAGGTCCGCCTCGGATTAGCGGCCCTGCTCGATCGGCGGCTGTCAGCCGGTCCGACGATTCGCCGCTTCCTGTCGGCCGCTCACGGGCCGTCTCCCGCCGAGGCGCTCTCGCGCGTCGTCGGCCGCATGCAGGAGGCGCTGACGTCGATGGAGGGGGGGCTCGAGGCGTTCATCCAAGACGGGCCCGTCGAGCACGAAGGGCACGCGCTGGTCGCGGCCGATCTGCGCGCGGTGGCGGCGGGCCTCGACGTGGGCGTGGGCGTGAACGCAGGCGCAAAGCCCGAGGTGCGGGTCCACCCGGCGCGGGCCGTCCTCGATCGGGTGTCACGCTACTTCCTGAAGGATGATGGCGAGCCGCGGTCGCGCCCCGGCCTCGGCGTCCTCAAGAAGCACTTCCTGTCGCCGGCCGCGTGGACGCGGCACTCGCGCGCCCTGGCGGCCGCAGCCCCGCAGGTGGCCGCGGCGCTCGAGACATTCGACCGCGACGTGAACGTCGCGATGGTGCGGGCCGTGAGCCGCCTGTTCCGGAGCGCCCGCTGGCGCTACCGGCAGGCACTCGACACGCAGGCCCTGGTGGACTTCCCGGAGGCGTTGTCGCGGGCGCTTCACCTCCTCCGGCAGATGGACGAGTTCGCCCAGAGCCGGTACCGCCTGGAGGCGCGGTACCACCACGTGCTCGTGGACGAGTTCCAGGACACGAACCCGTCGCAGTGGCGCCTCGTCGCCCGGCTGATCGAGTCGTGGGGCGAGGGGATCGGCCTCGCGCACGACGGCCCGCTGCAGCCGTCGATCTTCATCGTGGGGGATCGCAAGCAGTCGATCTACGCGTTTCGCGACGCCGACGTGCGGATGCTGCGGCGCGCGCGGCGCTACATCACGGCACTGAGGCCGGACGGCAAGGTGCGCCGCACAATCGCGCGGAGCTTTCGCGCGGTCGCCGAGCTGCAGGCGTTCACCAACGACCTGTTCGCCTCGATCGACACGTCGGTCAAGCGGGCCGATGCCTTCCGCTTTGCGGCGAGCGACCGGTTCCCTGTGGATGCGCCCCAGGCGGGGGGCGATCGGCTCGGCCTGATCGCCTCCGCCGGGACCCAGGCCTCGGCCGCGGCGATCGCCGACGAGATCGGACGGTTGCTGTCGGATGGCGTCGTTCGCGATCGACAGACCGGCCTCTCGCGGTCCGCGCACCCGGGCGACATCGCCATCCTGTTCAGGTCCCGCGAGAGCCACCGTGAGATCGAGGCCGCGCTCGAATCGCGCGGGATTCCAACCTACGTCTACAAGGGGCTGGGCTTCTTCGACGCCGACGAAGTGAAGGACCTCATGGCGCTGCTTCGCTGCCTGGGCAATCCCGCCTCGGCCTTGCGCGCGGCGGCGCTGCTCCGGTCACGGTTCGTTCGTCTGTCGGACCGGGCCGTCCGGCTGCTGGCGCCCAGGTTCGGCGCGTGGCTCACGGGGACAAAGGATTGGCCCGCCGGCCTGGACGACGAGGACCGCCGCGTGCTCGATCGGCTGCGGATGTCGCTGGCTCTCTGGCTGCCGCTCGTGGATCTCGTTCCGCCCGCCGAAGTGCTGGACCGGGTCATCGACGACGCCGCCTACGCCTTCGAGCTGCGGGGGCCGCGGTCGATCCAGGCGCGTGAGAACCTCAAGAAGGTGCGCGCGATGGCCCGCCGCCTGCAGAACCGCGGCTACGCGACGATGGCACGCATCGCCGATCACCTGGACCGACTGTCGGCGGGCGACGAGTCCAACGCGGTGGTGGACGCGCTGGATGCCGTGAACCTGATGACCGTCCACGCGGCCAAGGGACTGGAGTTCCCGTTCGTTTTCGTCACCAACCTGACGAGGGGAACGGGCGGGCGAGGCGATCCGATCGTGATCCTCCCGGCCGGCGCGAACGGGCGGCCGATCGTGTCGGTGGGCGGATACCTGCCCGAGGCCGACGAGATGATGCGCGACCGCGACCGCGAAGAGACCAAGCGCCTGCTGTACGTCGCGATCACCCGGGCGCGCGAAAGGCTCTACCTGGCCGCCGTGCTGAAGCAGGGCCGCTTCCAGGCGGCGCCGGGCAGCCTTGGCGACGTCCTGCCGGCATCCCTGCGCGAGGTGTTCACCCAGGCGCCCCGGGCCGCGGAGACGATCGAGTGGCGCGCGGAGAGCGGGGGCGTGCACACCTTCCGTCTCGCGACGGCGGGGCCGGACACCGCGACCCGGTCGGAATCAGCGGGCGCGGGAGTGGGCGACACGGGTGAAAGGCCAGGCGAGGCGGAGCGGACCGACTTTGCGCCATTGCGGGATGCGCGTGGCGAGCGCCGGGTGGGCGCAGCAGCCTATGCGATATCCACCGGCCCGGAGCCGACTTCCCCCGAGGCAGGAACGGTTCGAGTCCAGGCCGGTCCGGACCCCGCCATGGTCGGCACCGTCGTCCATCGCCTGTTCCAGCTCAGTCACGGGATGAGGGACCCCGATCCCGCCTGGCTGGACCAGCGCGCCCGCGCGTTCATCCTGGGCCGCGAAGACAGGGATGCGCCTGGCACGGCCGGTCTGGTCTTTGCGGCCGTTGCGGCGTTTCTTACGCTGCGCGCACGACCGGATCTCGCAAAACTGATCGACGGGGCAGTCTGCCACTACGAAGTCCCGTTCTCCTTGCGCGCGTCCCGGCCGGAAGATGACGGCACCGATCGTGAGCCGGTGATCGTCAGGGGAAGCATCGATTGCCTCGCGCAGCGGCCGGATGGCGGCGCGACGGTGGTGGAGTTGAAGACGGGCCGGCCGCAGCGGTGGCACCAGACCCAGATCGATCTCTACGTGCGCGCGGCTCGCGGTCTGCTCCCTGGCGTCGCCGTGGACGGCCGTCTCATCTATCTCGATGCCGAACACTCCGCGGTCTGAATCCTGCCTCGATGCAACCGGAGCCGCCTCGTGGGCGTCTAATCAGGTGGGCGGCCGATCGCCAGCGGGATCGTGGGAGAAGAGGTGGATCCAATGATGATGACACCCAGGCACACACGACTTCCCTCGATGCCGGAAGCCGCGCAGTTCCAATTGGAGACGCTGGATCGGCTGCCGTGCGGGTGCATTGTCGCGATCCACAGCGTCCCTCCGTCGGGCGTCAGGGTCGTCTCGCTCGAGGCGAAGGGACCGCACTGCACGTTCGCGACCCACCGGGCCAACAAGGTCATCAGACTGGGCGAATCGTTCGACCCGTTCGGCTACGAGGACGGAGAGGATCTTTCCATCTGAAGGGAAACGGCGGAGCCCCACTCCCGCGCCCTGGTTTCGGCCTCATCCTGTGAGGCGCCGACGAGCAGGACGGATCGGTAGGGGCCGATCTGGCCTGGCTGCGTGATCCAGGCCACCCAGTGAGGTCCGCGCGCCTCGCTGTGGACTTCGAACGTGGTCGCTGGCTGACTTTTCATGCTGTGTTTCCCTTCATTCTGGGGCTGGGCGGCAGGCCCAAGAAGATCGTCATTGCTTCAGCAGGGTCTGATTCCGTACAATTCCTTGTGGTAAGCGGTCTCGAGCGTAGCGGCACAAGGAGCCCACTCATGGCGTTGACCTGTGTGACTTGCGGCAATTCCAGAAACTTTCTGGTCAAGACGTTACAGATGCACGTCGTCCGACTTGAAGATGCACGGGTGGATGTCACCGAAGAAGGCCGGCCCGCCGTGCTCGAGGTGCTGTGCGACGAGTGCGACACGGCGCTGAACTTCGAAGACGTCGAAGACGCCGTCCGGAAGGAAATCCTGCTGACGCTCGGGGCGCGGTAGCCGGCCGTCGCCTTACGCTACTTCCTGCCTTCCTGTTCAATCTCCTCGAAGTAATCACATTCGGGGCAGACCCACTCGCTGACCTTCCGGCGTTTCGCCTCGGAAGTGCCCGGCACGAGGTCTACCAGTTCCATGTCCTTGCGGCGCATTCGTTCGCAGCACAGCGGGCATTCTTTGGTGTCGGTGTTTGGAATCATGCGATATCCGGGCCGGATGGTACCACCCGTGCGTTGCCTTGACAAGGCTCGCGCATCGCTCCTATCGTAGCGAGTGCTTCACACCGGGGAAAAGAAACCGGCCGAGCGTCTTTGGTTCCGGCTCGACCGGGTTGTGCTGGACGGGCAATGAAGAAACACGTCGACCTGGTCGCCCTGCTCT
Organism: Acidobacteriota bacterium; assembly: GCA_025363775.1. Taxonomy (GTDB): domain Bacteria; phylum Acidobacteriota; class Vicinamibacteria; order Vicinamibacterales; family Fen-181; genus FEN-299. Next base: position 6,100 of record JANYLG010000055.1, read on the forward strand.
ACATGCTGTGGGGCGGGATGTGCCTGCTGCTCAGCGTCTCGCTGCTCTCGACCGGGATCGCGGCGACGGCGATTGGGGCGGCGGCCACCGGGGCTGCGACGGGCGGCAAGCTGGCGGCGGGCATTGTCGCCGCCGTGTTCTTCACGCTGGCCGCTCTCGGCTTCGTCTTCGGTTCCGCCCACCTCTGGGTCGGGTCGCGGCTGCGCCGTTACCGAGAGTGGGCGAGGGCGTTTGCGATCGTCCTGTCCGTCGTGGACCTCTTCCTGATCCCGTTTGGAACCGCGCTGGGCCTCTACGCCCTCTGGGCGCTGATCCACGAGCGGTCGAAACCGCTCTTCGAGCAGGACCTTCCGGCCGTCCCTCGCGTCGAGCCCTGAGTCGGTCCGAACCGCCCCCCGCCCGTTGGCCTTGTCACCCTCAATCCGGCACGTCCACCGTTCCACCCGGCGTCCATGGACCGCATCGCGCGATCCGTTTGGCCGTGCGCCAACCGCCCACCAGGAACCCGTGGCGCTCTATCACCGAGATCGCGTAGTTGCTGCAGGTGGGCGTGAATCGGCACTGCGCGCCCAGATGGCCTGACCAGTGGGTCTTGTACCAATGGATTGCCGACAGGGCTGCGCGCGACGTCACTTGCTCACGAGGAGGACGCGAGAGGTCGGCAGCGAGGATCGCGAAACCGACGAGGCACAGGAGTGCGGCCGCGCTCGCGAGGCGGACCAGGGCAAGCCGACGACGGAAGGCGGACCAGATCCTCACGGGAGTCAGCCGTCAGGCGTCTTGAACGGCCAAAGTCGTTGCGAATGAGTCAAGTTCTCTCGACATCCATCTGGCCGTTCAAGACGTCTGGCCGCCCCGCGTTTCGCGGGGCCAGCCAACAGCGTTTCTGGTTCTAGCGGGGCGTGCCTTGAAACGGTCTGAGGCACGCCTCGCTAGAACTTGTCGGCGTATTCGCTGACGAGAGGGATGATCAGGCGTTTGCCGCCGAAGGCTTTCACGACCGCCATGATGTGCATCACGAGGAAGGCCAGGAATGGAATGGGCACCAGCGCCACCAGCGCGCAGCCGATTCCCGCCGTCATCAGGCCGACGACGAGCGCCACCACGACGAGTCCCAGGAGCACCAGCATCTCCGCCGTCATCAGCACGATGCCGTGCTTGGCGTGCCACTGCAGGTCGGCATCCTCTTTCTCCACCAGGAGCGGAATGACAGCGAACGGGGGCAGGTACGCGAGCACGAGCATGATCGCCCGATTGCTCGGCTGCCCGTGGAAGCCGCCCGGAGTGTCTGGTGCCTTCATGTGGATCTCGGCCCGGCCCTCGCCCGCAGGAGGGCCGGCAAGGCGGAGAGCGGCGTCAGCCACTCTCCGCTCCCGGATGCAAGGTCCCCGCTCAGTCGCCCGCCCTCAGCGAGGCCGAAGGACTAGAACCGATCGGCGTACTGGCTGATGTACGGCAGCTTGAAGCGCTCGCCGTTCACCCCCTTGACGATGCACATGATGTGAACGATGAGGATCCCGATGGTCAGCACGAGCCACATCAGCGCGCCGACCAGCGCGCCCAGGCACCCGATCACCGGGACCATCCCGACGAGGGAGCCGACGATCGAGAGAGCGATGAACAACGCAATCTCGGCGACGAACAGCACCAGGCCGTGCTTGGCGTGCCACTGGACCTCCGTGTCGTTCTTCTCGACGAGCAGCGGGATGAGCGCCAGGAGGCCGAGGTATGCCAGGACGATCATAATCGTCCTGTTGCTCGAAGGGGTGCTCGCTGGAGTGGGATCTGTCATGGAACTTCTCCTTGTTGACCAATGGATTCTGCGAGGTAGGCGAAGTGTACTGAAGCCAGGCCCGCAGGTCCAGCGCAAAGACGCAGCCGCGTCCATATGCCATGGCCCGGTTGACTTTCGACCGGGTCTCCTGCATCGTAACGCGCGTGAGCCCAGCTTCTCCCGAGGTCGTTCAATTGCTGCTGGCCGGCCAGTTCGTCGCCTTCACCGGGCGACTGTCGTCGCTGAGCCGTAAGGAGGCGCGGTTGCTCGTGGCGCGGCTCGGTGGCAGCGTGATCGACGAGGTCAGCGCGAAGACCACCATGCTGGTGGTCGGGGCAAGCCTTGGGGCGGCGACCGGCCAACGCAGCGCGATGCCCGACGGCGACGAGGAAAAGAACCAGAAGATCCGGCGGGCCAGGGCGATCATCGCCCGCGAGCCTGACCGCATCCGGATCGTCGCTGAAGAAGAGTTCTGCGCGCTGGCCGGGATCCCGTCACCCGCCACGCTGCGGCAGCAGTGGTACGCAGTCCGCGACATCCTCGCCATGTACCCGGGGTTGCGCGAGGACCACCTGCACTGCCTGCAGAAGTGGAACCTGATACGGCCGGCGCTGCGGACGAACGGCGAAACCTACTTCTCGTTTCCCGATCTCACGGTCGTCCGGCAGGCGCACGCGGAACTCGAGCGCGGCGCGCCGTTCCGCGCCGTGCTGCGGGCGCTCCAGGCGTCGCGCGAGGGACAACTGAGCCTGAACTTCTGGCTGGAGGCCGAGCCAGCCAAGGTGATTCGCCTCACCCGCCCGCCGGCGCCCGACCAGGGCCGCCCGGGCATCGACACCGCGGCGGCCGAAGACTTCTTCAAGGCCGCATCCGCGCTCGACGATGGCGACCCCCGCAAACAACGGGCGGCGAGCCGGGCTTATCGGCGGGCGCTCGAAATCGACCCGTACCTCGTGCCGGCGGTCATCAATCTGGCCAACCTCCACTACGCGCTCGATCACCTGCCGGAAGCCGAGGCGCTCTACGAGCGGGCCATCGCGCTCGAGCCG
>JANYLG010000204.1 GCA_025363775.1 Acidobacteriota bacterium
TCATCGTCAGTTCCGACCCCTCATCGTCAGTTCCGACCCTTCATCGTCCGTTCCGACCCTTCGCGGGGCTGAAGCCCCACGCCACACCGACACCCGTTGCTCGGCGCCGATCTGCGACAGCACCGACTCTATCTGTGCCTGTCCACCAGGTACAGCAGCGGGAACAGGAAGATCCAGACGATGTCCACGAAGTGCCAGTAGAGGCCGCTGATCTCGATGGGCGTGTGCCAGCGCGCCGAGAATCTCCCGCGCCACGCCATGATCAGCATCACCGTCATGATCCCAAGGCCGATGATCATGTGGAGCGCGTGGAGTCCCGTCATCGCGAAGTACAGCGAGAAGAACAGGTTCGCGCGTTCAGGGGCCGGGCCTTCGAACTGGAACCCGAACCCGGGAATGTGGTGCTCCACGAACTTCTGGTGGTACTCGAGGCCCTTGATGCCGAGGAACACCGCGCCGAGCACCATCGTGGCCGCGAGCAACGCCATCAGCTTCCGACGCTCGTCGGTGGCCGCGGCGTGCACCGCCAGCGCCATCGTCAGGCTGCTGGTGATCAGCACCATCGTGTTGACCGTGCCGAACGTGATGTCCAGCGTGCGACTCGCGGCGCCGAACGTCTCGGGGTACCACATGCGGTAGACCATGTACGCGGTGAACAGGCCGCCGAAGAACAGCACCTCGGTCGCGAGAAACAGCCACATCCCCAGCGTCGCCGCCTCGTGCTGCTGGCCGAGGTCGTCGAAGTGATGCTCGAGCGCCGGCTCGTGCGGGGAAGCGGTCTTGTCGTCGTGCACTGCAGCTCCTGTAGACGCGCCGTGAGGCAAGCTACTTCTCCCGGGTGTCATAGGCGTACGCGGGTTCGGTGACCACCGGCGTCTTGTCGAAGTTGAACGTGGGCGGCGGCGACGGAATCTCCCATTCCAGCCCCTTGGCTCCCCACGGGTTGTTCCCGGCGATCGCGCCGTACTTCAGCGACCAGAGCAGGTAGACGGCCGGGATCAGGTACCCGATCCCCATGACCGACGCGCCGGCGGTCGAGAGCACGTTCAGCGCCTGGAACTCCGGCGGGTAGGCGTGGTACCGCCGCGGCATGCCCATGTATCCGAGGACGAACTGTGGGAAGAACGTCAGGTTGAATCCCAGGAACGTGACGACGGCCGCCACGCGTCCCCACATGTCCGGGTACATCCGGCCAGTCATCTTCGGCCACCAGTAGTGGAGGCCGCCCAGGTATCCCATGATCGCGCCGCCGACCATGATGTAGTGGAAGTGCGCGACGACGAAGTACGTGTCGGTCACGTGCACGTCCACGCCGAGCGACGCGAGGAAGAGGCCGGTGAGCCCGCCGATGGTGAACAGGCCGATGAAGCCGAGCGCGTACAGCATCGGTGTCTGGTACGAGATCGATCCCTTGTAGAGGGTGGCCGTCCAGTTGAACACCTTCACCGCCGACGGCACCGCGACCAGGAAGCTCAGCACCGAGAAGATCATCGCGCCGTACACGGATATCCCGGCGACGAACATGTGGTGGCCCCACACCAGGAAGCCGAACACGGCGATGGCCAGGCTCGAGAACGCGACGTACCTGTAGCCGAAGATGTTCTTGCGCGTGAACGCCGCGATCACCTCGCTCACCACGCCCATCGCCGGCAGGATCATGATGTAGACGGCCGGGTGCGAGTAGAACCAGAAGAGGTGCTGGAACAGGACGGGGTCGCCGCCGTAGGCGGGATCGAAGATCCCCAGGTGGAGCGCCCGCTCGAGGGCCACCGAGAAGATCGTGATGGCCAGCACCGGCGTGGCGAGCACGTTGATCAGGCTCGTCGCATACATCGCCCAGAGGAAGAGCGGCATGCGGAACCACGTCATCCCCGGCGCGCGCATCGTGTGGATGGTGACCATAAAGTTCAGGCCGGTGAGGATCGACGAGAACCCCATGATGAAGATGCCGATCGCGGCCGTCATCACGTTGGAATGCGATGACAGGGTGCTGAACGGCGTGTAGAACGTCCACCCGGTGTCCACGCCGCCGGTCACGATCGCGTAGAGCGTGAACAGGGCGCCGGTCATGAAGATGTACCAACTGAGCAGATTCAGCCGCGGGAACGCCAGGTCGCGTGCCCCGATCATGATCGGCACGAAGAAGTTGCCCATCACGGCCGGGATGGACGGGATCAGGAACATGAAGATCATCACGATGCCGTGCATCGTGAAGAGCTTGTTGTAGCTGTCGTCAGACACCAGGTCGCCGGGCGGCGTCAGCAGCTCCAGGCGGATGAGCCCGGCGAAAATCCCGCCCAGGATGAAGAACAGCGAGATCGCCCCCAGGAACAACAGGCCTATCCGCTTGTGGTCCGTCGTCAGGAGCCACGACTTCAGGCCGTACTCGGCGTTCAGGTAATGCGTGCGCGGAAATACCAGGGTATCCATGCTCGTTCACTTCTTTGGATTCTGCCGTTGCCGCTCGGACGTGGACTGCGGTCCGCGCGCGGGCGTCGTTCTGCCTGGCGCCGGGCCACCCGGCGTGTCGGCCGCAGGCTGGCCGGGCGCCAGCCCCTTCAGCGACTTCACGTACTCGATGAGGGCCAGCAGTTGCTCTTCGCTGACCAGGCCCTGGAAGGTCGGCATCAACGGCTGGAAGCCGGCTACGATCTTCGCGCTCGGCGACAGGATCGACTCGCGGAGGTAGGCCTCGTCGGCCACCACCACCTGCCCGCTGTTGAGCGACACGCGGCTCCCGAAGACGCCCTCGAGCACCGGCCCTCGACCCTGCCCGTCGGCCCGGTGGCAGGTGATGCACGCCAGATCCTGGAACAGCTTCTGCCCCTGGGACGCCAGCGACCCCGCGCCGCCGCCGCCACCGGCGAGCCACGCCTGGTACTCGTTGGGTTCCATCACCACGACCGTGCCGACCATCCCGGAGTGCTTCGTCCCGCAATACTCCGCGCAGAACAGGTGATAACGCCCGGCCTTCGTTGCGTTGAACCACAGCGTGGTGTACCGCCCGGGAATCACGTCGGCCTTCAGGCGGAACGCCGGCACGAAGAAGGAGTGGATGACGTCTTCGGACGTCCCCGTCAGCCTCACGGCGCGGCCAACCGGCACGTGCAGCTCGTTGATCTCGCGCCGGCCGTCGAGGTGCTGGAACTTCCACATCCACTGCTTGCCGACGACGTAGATGTCGAGCGTCTCGGCGGGCGGCCGCGCCTGGTTGAAGTAGATTTGGGCGCCCCAGACGAACATCACCAGGCCGAGGCCCAGCGGGATGATGGTCCACGCGATCTCGAGCGCCAGCAACGGGACCACCTTCGTGCCCACCTCGCCGTGCTCCCGGCGGCGGTAGCGGATGCTGAAGTAGATCACGAACGCCGCAATCACAATCACGAAGAAGGCGCTGACAGCGACCAGGAAGAAGTAGAGGGCGTCCACCTTCCCGGCCATCGTGGAGGCGGCGACTGGAAACAGCGGTAGAGCGGGCATAGATTCAGTTCGTCGCGGGCGTCGTCGGGCCGTCCTGCCCGGCCGGCCGACGCTGCTCGCGCCGCCGCATCAGCAGGATGAAGCCGCCAATCATGGCCACCGTGAGCACGCCGGCAAGGCGCAAGACGTTCATCAGCACCAGGCCGTACTTCCCGGTCGTCGGGTCGTAGTGATAACAGTAGAGCAGCAGCCGGTCCACCGGCGTCCCGACCTTGTGGTCGGAGGCCTCGACCAGCGCCAGGCGAAGATCGCGCGGGCCGTAGTCGATGCCGTAGACGTACTTCGAGGTCTTTCCTTCGGGCGTCAGCACGATCATCCCGGTCGGGTGCGCAAACTGTTTCGTGGCGGCGTCGTACACGTAGTGGAAGCCCACCGTGTCGGTCAGCAGCCGGATCGACGCCTCGGTGCCCGTCAGGAAGTGCCAGGCCTCGGCGGCGCCAGGCCGCTTCAGGCGGGCGATGTACTCGTCCTTCTTCGCCGCCGCCTGCGCCGGGGTTTCCTCGGGGTTGAAGCTGACCGTCACGATCGCGTAGTCGCGACCGGGTTCGAGCGCCAGGACCTTCAGCGACTTCACGAGGCCGTTCAACGCCTGCACGCACAACATCGGGCACTCGTAGTAGACGAGCGCCAGCACCACCGGCCGGCCGGTGAAGTACCGCGACAACTGGACGGCGCGACCCGTCTCGTCGCGGAACGGCAGATCCAGCGGGACCTGCACACCCAGGTTCTGCTCGAACGAGACTTGCTTCAGCTCGTTCGGCGAGATACCAGCCGGCATCCCGCCCTTCGTCATCATCCCGGACTTCGGGACGCCGTTGTACTGCGCGCCGGAGGTGGCCGCGCTCCCGGTGACGAGCAAGAGAATTGCGACAGGAATCAGGACGTGCTTCATCACTACCTTTCGGGCCGCGCCGGCGTCCGCCCGGAGATCGATCCCGCCGGGAGGGCCGCGGGTGCCGACCCGGCCGTGGGGGTTCTGGCGGGCAGTCCCTGCTCGATCGTCTGCTTCATTGCCTGCTCGATCGGGATGTGCACCACGCCGCCATTCGCATCCACCCAGCCGTACGAGTTCAGGACCCGGTCTTCCTCGTCCCGCATCTGCTTCAGCTCCTCGCGCGGTCGTGTCTGCAGCCGCGGCGCCGGAGGCTGCAGAGGCGCGCCGACCTGCGCCATCGGGTACTGGCGCGGATAGGCGCGGTCGGCGAGGTGCCCGAAGTACAAATAGACCAGCCAGATCCCGACATAGACGATGACGGCGCCGACGACGAGCGCCACGCCGAAGTTCACCACCACGCGCGTGGAGATATCGCGCGTTTCGTGACCCACGTCAACGTTGGGAGGAGCCGTATGCGTCTCATGCGGTTCGTGCATATCGCTTCACGACCTTCTGACCACACAGCTAGTGTTTCCGCGCCAGTGCCGGCGCCAGCTCCGGATCGTGTTGCGGCAGCAACGGCTGCGACCCGAGGCGCCAGAGGAACATCGTCACCCACAGCCCGCCCACGCCGGCGATGGCGGCAACATCGAGCCAGTGCACGCTGAGTCGGTCGCGGTAGAACTCTGGCATGATCAGGAAGAACAGGTCGAGCAGGCGCGCGATGATGATGGCCACCGCGATCGTCGCCAGGCGGTGGTGCTGGCGCTTGTTGCTCCGACCGAGCAGCACCAGGAACGGCACCGCGAAATAGAAGATCGCCAGGGCCGTCGCGATGAGGTTCCAGCCGCCCGCGATTCGGTGCAGGTACCAGGGAATCTCCTCGGGCAGGTTCCCGGCCCAGATGATCAGCAGCTGGGAGAACGACAGGTACGCCCAGATCATCACGAACGTGAGCAGGAGGTTCCCGAGGTCGTTCAGGATCGTCGGCGCCAGCACCCGCGCGAACTCGGGGCGCCGCGACAGCAGGTACGCGATGGCGATGACGAAGGCCATCGCGCCCAGCGCCTGGCCGCCGAGGAACAGCATCCCGAAGACCGTCGAGAACCAGTGCGGATCGAGCGACATCACCCAGTCGAACACCGCGAAGGTGACGGTGAACGCGAGGAGCACGATCCCGCCGCCGCTCAGCTTCCGCATGTTGACGGCGAGGCGCGGGTCGCCCGTTCTATCCTGCTCGCGGGACCACCGCGTGAGGAAGAACACGAGCGCGATCCACGCCGCGAAGTAGAAGACCGCGCGGGCGATGAAGAACGGGATGTTGAGATAGGGCAGCTTCGCCCGCAGCACCTCGTCGGCCATCATCGTCTCGGTATGCGTCCACTCGTAGATCTGGTGGAGACCGAACAGCAGCGGCACGAACAGCACCGCCATCAGCGGCAGCGTGCCCGCGCCGGCCTCGAGCAGCCGGCGGACCGCAACGCCCCAGCCGCCCCCGGTCAGGTGATACACCATGACGATGCCGAGGCAGCCAATGCCGAAGCCGACCCAGTACATGTAGGCGAACAGGTACGAATGGAAGAACTGCGCCGGGCTGAGAAACGCGCCCACCAGCAACGCCAGCACGCCCACACCGCCAAAGACGATCGCGGCGCGGCGAAGGCCGGAGAGTTCAGGAATGGCCGAGTCGTTCACAGTGCGCTACCTCCCCGTTCCTGGCGCCAGCTTGTGGCGTTCCCCGGGCGGCACCGCCTCGAGCGTGGCGTGCCCGCTGGCCTGCAGCGCGCGGATGTAGGCGATGATCGCCCAGCGATCGCGCACGGGCACCTGCGCCCGATAGTCGGGCATGGCGCCGAAGCCGTTGGTCATCACGTCGAAGAAGAGGCCCACCGGCGCCTGGCGCAGGCGATCGATGTGATACGACGGCGGCTGGCGGTACCCGCGCTTGACGACCATCCCGTTGCCGCGCCCCGTGCGATCGTGGCAGGGCGCGCAGAAGATGTTGTAGCGCTCCTGCCCGCGCGCCATCACGTCGGCCGTCACCTGGAACGGGAACTCCGTCGCGTCCTGGCCGTTCACCTTGCCGGTGTGCAGCAGGCCGTCGTCGTTCAGGTGTCCTCGCGCGACGGTGCCATCGACGATCGGCCGCGCCGACCGGGCGTCGGTGTAGAAGCCGTCTTCGCGCAGCGGGACGAACTTCGGCTGGTCGTGCATGTCCTGGCGGCACCCGCCCAGCAGCACAGCGGCCGTCAGCGTCAGGAGCAGCCTTGAATGATTACTGCTCAACGTCGGTCACCTCGCGAGGACCACAACTCTCCAGGAACCGCCGCGTCGCCATCGCGTCGAACTTCCGATCCTTCGCCTCGATGCAGAGGAAGAAGCGATCGCGCGTGGCGAGGGCAAACCGCGGCACGTTGAACACCGGGTGATACGGCATCGGCAGTTTGTTCAGCGCCAGCATGCCGAACACGGCGGTGATGGCGGCGAACAGCACGGTCATCTCGAAGGTCACCGGGATGAACGCCGGCCAGCTGTGGAACGGCCGGCCGCCGATATTCAGCGGATACGCGACAACCGACACCCAGTACTCGAGGCCGTAGCCAGTCACGCCGCCGACGATGCCACCGATCAGGACCAGCAGCGGCACCGACGTGTGGTGAAGGTCGAGCGCCTCGTGCAGTTCCTCGATCGGGAACGGCGTGTAGGCGTCGAGCTGGCGGTAACCATCCTGGTACGCCCGGCGGCTTGCGACCACCAGCGTGTCCGGGTTGTCGAATTCCGCCATCAGCCCATAGAGCATTCCTACTCCTTCACCTTCGACTCGGGCAGCAGCGTCCGCATCTCGAAGATCGAGATCATCGGGAGGAAGCGCAGGAACAGGAGCAGCAGCGTGACGAACAGGCCCATCGTCCCGAGGTACGTGAACCAGTCCCACATCGTCGGGGAGTACATCCCCCAGGACGAAGGCAGGAAGTCGCGGTGCAGGCTCGTCACGATGATCACGAACCGCTCGAGCCACATGCCGGTGTTGACGATCAGCGAGATGACGAACAGGAGTGGGATGTTGTGCCGCACGCGCTTCAGCCAGAGCAACTGCGGTGTGACGATGTTCGTGGCGATCAGCGTCCAGAACGCCGGCCAGTACGGCCCGGTCATGCGATTCCAGTACATGAACCGCTCGTACGTGTTGCCGCTGTACCAGGAGATGAACGCTTCCATGCTGTAGCCGTAGGCCACGACCAGGCCGGTGGCGAGCATGATCTTCGCCATGTTCTCGAGGTGACGATCGGTGATGAAGTCCTTCAGGCCGTACGCGGCGCGGATCGGGATGGCCAGCGTGAGCACCATCGCGAAGCCCGAGTAGATCGCTCCCGCGACGAAATACGGCGGGAAGATCGTGGTGTGCCACCCAGGCACGAGCGCAATCGCGAAGTCGAAGCTGACCACCGTGTGCACCGAGATGACGAGCGGCGTCGCCAGGCCGGCCAGCAGCAGGTAGGCCGCCTCGTAGCGCGCCCAGTGGCGCGCCGACCCGCACCAGCCGAGCGCGAGCACGCCGTAGATGACGCGGCCGGTCGTCGAGCGCGCCCGGTCGCGAAGCGTGGCGAGGTCGGGCACCAGCCCGACGAACCAGAACAGCGCCGACACCGTGGCGTACGTCGAGACCGCGAACACGTCCCACACGAGCGGGCTGCGGAACTGCGGCCAGATGGACATCGAGTTCGGGTAGGGGAAGAGCCAGTAGGCCAGCCACGGCCGCCCCATGTGCAGCACCGGGAACATGCCGGCGCACGCGACGGCAAACAGCGTCATCGCCTCGGCGAACCGGTTGATCGACGTGCGCCACCGCTGGTGCAGGAGCAGCAGGATCGCCGAGATGAGCGTGCCCGCGTGGCCGATGCCGATCCACCACACGAAGTTCACGATCGCGAAGCCCCATGCGACCGGGACGTTGATGCCCCAGATGCCGACCCCCTTGATCAGGAGCCACGTGAC
>JANYLG010000214.1 GCA_025363775.1 Acidobacteriota bacterium
GCCCGGTGGTAGTGCATGATGGCGTCGATGTCGGCGAGCGCCGGAAACACGCCCTTGTAGCCGCCCGAGAACCCCGCCATGAAGTGGGGTTCGATGAAGCCGAGCACAATTCGGCGATCCGCGCGGACCCACTCCCGGTTCAGGAACACCGGGTGGCCGTCCCGCGTCCGGCCCGCGAATTCAAGGCTTCCCGGGTCGCACGCGGAGTGATTCACGACCCGCACGCGACGCATCACTTCGGGGCCAACCATCGCCCGCAACTCGTCATCGGTATTGGCCCGGTGCGATCCGGTGCCGTTGACGATGGTCCACTGTGTGTCGGGAACGTGTGACAACTCCTCGAGCAGCCAGCCGAGGAGACGGTTGGACGGCAGGGGACGCGTGATGTCCGGGATGGCGACCGCAAGCCGTTGGGAGGCGCCGACGACTTCGCGGAGCGGTCGCGAGTTGAGGGGCTCTCCAACCGCCTGCCTGAAGGACGCCGCCTCGTCGGCAAGGCCGGGAACAAAGGTGGGCTCAAAGATCGAGACGTCGCGCGCCGGAACGTCGAGCGCCAGGTCGGCGCGGCCGTAGCGGAGTTTCGCAATCATCGACCACAGGATAGCGCCGAACCCGGGCGCCGTGAAGCGAAGTGCGGAAATCGGCACGGACTCCCCCGGTGGGGCGGCGGCCGCGGCCCGGTCGGACGATTCAGACGCCAGGGCGCCAGGTTTGTTGCGGAAGGAGATACTCCTCCGCTTGACGCCGGCGCCGGGCATCAGTACTGTTGGCCCCATAGCCGACCCGGCGGGCTGGCCTCCGGGGTTGCCCTTCCCTCATTCTCGAGACGAGTCGGTCTTGTTCCAGTCCCCTTCAAGGAGTGGTCGCATGAGAAAGGTCCGTCCTGTCACAAAGGCGCTAGGCGTCCTGGCCCTCCTGGCCCTCGCCGTCGTCATCTTCGCCGGCGATCTGGCCGCGCAGACGCTGTCGCCGGAAGTCCTCAAAGCGTTCAGTTTCCGGGCCATCGGCCCGACTCGCCAGAGCGGGCGCTTCACCGATTTTGCCGTTCCCGCGCTGGAACCGTGGACCATCTATGCGTCCACCGGCTCAGGCGGCTTGTGGAAGTCGGTCAACAACGGACAGAGTTGGGAATCGATCTTCGACAACCAGTCGATTATCTCGATCGGTGACATCGCCGTCGCCGCGTCGAACCCCAACATCGTGTACGTCGGCAGCGGCGAGGCCAACACCTCGCGCAGCACGTACTGGGGTGACGGTGTCTACAAGTCCACCGACGCGGGCAAGACCTGGACGAACGTCGGCCTCAAGGACAGTCATCACATCGGTCGGATGGTGATCCACCCGAAGATCCCGGATATCGTCTATGTTGCGGCCCTTGGGCACCTGTATTCCGAGAACGACGAGCGCGGCGTGTTCAAGACGATCGATGGCGGCAAGACCTGGACGAAGTCGCTCGACATCAAGGTCGCGGGCAAGGCGATTGGCGCGGTCGATATCGTGATGGATCCGAAGAAGCCTGAGACGCTCTACGCCGCGACCTACGACAAGGAGCGGAAACCCTGGACGTTCAACCTGGGCGGACCCGGCAGCGCGATCTACAAGACCATCGATGCGGGCAAGACGTGGACGAAAATGACCACCGGTCTGCCCACCGGCATGCTCGGCCGGATCGGCCTCGACATCTCCCTCAAGAACCCGCTCGTCCTCTATGCGAACATCGAGAACGCCAACAAGCTGAAGATGTCCGACGCCGACCGGTTGAAGGAACTGCGCGAGGGCAAGTCGAGCGCGGGAATGATCGGCGAAGAAATCTACCGGACGGACGATGGTGGGAAGACGTGGAAGAAGGTGAACGAGAAGAACCCGGTCGGCGGCGGCCCTGGCTACTACTACATGGACATCCGGATCGACCCTGCCGATGTGAACCATGCGTACGTGTTGAGCGTGGGTGTGCTCGAGACGAAGGACGGCGGCAAGACGTGGGCGTCGGCGTTCCGTTTCGGCGGCGACAACCACGCGCTGTGGATCGATCCCATCAACTCCAAGCACATGATCCTCGGCTACGACCACGGCATGGGGATCACGTACGACGGCGGGAAGAACTGGTATCACCCGGATGAACTGCCGCTGGCGCAGTTCTATGCGGTCGGCCTCGACAACCATGTGCCGTACAACGTGTATGGGGGGCTGCAGGACAACGGGTCGGTGCGCGGGCCCAGCAGCAAGCGCGGCGGCCGTCCGATCGTGTTCGAGGACTGGCAGACGGTGGGCGGCGGCGACGGCATGTACAACGTCGTGGACCCGGTGACGAACCGGTACCTCTACAACGAGTCGCAGTTCGGCGCCATCGCGCGCACCGACCTCTACACGGGCGAGTCGAAGAGCATCCGGAACCGCGATGACTCGCTCCGCTATAACTGGACTGCGCCGATCCTCGTGTCGCCGCACGACCCGAACGTGATCTACCACGCGGCCAACCGGCTCATGAAGTCCACGAGCCGCGGCGACGCCTGGGAGTTCGTCAGCGCGGACCTGACGACCAACGACAAGTCGAAGCTGACGGTGGACGGCAAGGGCGGCGACGGCAACATCCAATACTGCACAATCAGCACGATCGACGAGTCGCCCATCGTTCGCGACCTCCTGTGGGTCGGCACCGACGACGGCAACGTCTGGGTGACCAAGGACGGCGGGAAGAACTGGACGAAGCTGAACGACAACATCAAGGGGAACCCGGGCGTCTGGGTGAGCCGCGTCGAGGCGTCGCACCATGCACCTGGCACGGCCTACGTGACATACACGGGCCTCCGGAACGACGACTTCCGCGCATTCCTCTACAAGACGACCGACTACGGCCAGACGTGGACGTCGATCGTGGGCAACCTGCCGGCCAAGACGATCAACGTCATCCGTGAGGATCCGAAGAATCCGAACCTGCTGTTCGTCGGGGCCGAGTTCGGCCTGTATGTGTCGCTCGACGGCGGGAAGATCTGGAACGACATGAAGGGAATCCCAACCCAGGTGGTGTACGACTTGCAGATTCACCCGCGCGATGGTGAACTGGTTGTCGCGACGCATGGCCGCGGGATCTACATCGCAGACATCTCGGCGCTCGAGCAGGTGAACGACAAAGTGCTGGGCGAGAGCCTGTATCTGTTCGACATCAAGCCGGCGGTGAAGTGGATGATGCGGATCGGCGGCGTGTCGGCGTCCACGAACTTCAACGGACCGAGCAACCCGAACGGCGTCGTCGTCACCTACTACCAGAAGGCGGCGGCGACCGGGGAGATCACCGTTCAGGTGCTGAAGGGCGCGCGTGTGGTGGCGGAGAACAAGAAGGCGCCGAACGCGGCCGGGATCAACAAGCTCGTGTGGAACATGCGGATGGACGCCGTGACGATTCCCGGCGTGACGGCAGCGCCGCAGGCGGGCCGAGGATTCGGGGGCGGCGGGATGGGCGGGCGCGGGGGTGCCGCGGAACCGGCGCTTCCGACGTTTGGCGGCGTGACGCCCGCCGAGCCGGGTGAGTACACGGTGGTGATCACCGCGGGCGGGAAGACGCTGTCGAAGACCGCCGTGATCCTCGAAGACGTGTGGTTCGACAAGATGTTCTAGGGGGAAGAAGTCGGGATGTCGCGAAGTCGCGAAGTCGGGAGTCGGGAAGTCAGGAGTCGGGAAGCAAGGGTCGGGAAGTCAGGAGTCCGAAAGTCGGGAAGTCAGGAGTCGGGACACGGAGGGTCCTGTGCGCACGGCGAGCCGGGCCCTCCGCCTCTCCGTCTTCCCGGCTCGCCGCCTGAGCGAGCGACGCGAGTCGAAGGGCCTGTCCTGAGCGAGCGATGCGAGTCGAAGGATGGTAAGATCCCGCGGGCCGAGAGTCGGCCCGGAGGCATGCGTGTCCCTCGTCGAACAATTCGTCCGCACCGCGAAAAGCCACCAGAGCAAGCTGGCCGTGATCGACCGTGCCACGGGCCAGCGCGCCACCTACCGCGACACGCTGCTGCGTGCGCTGATCCTCTCGAGCAAGTTCCGGCGATACGCGCCGGGCATGATCGGCGTGATGATCCCGACATCGGGCGGGGCCATCTATGCATTGATTGCGGCGCTGATGAGCGGCCGCACGCCGGTGATGATCAACTACTCCACGGGAGCCGCGCAGAACTGCGAGATGGCGCAGCGCCGCCTCGCCTTCCGCACGATCATCACCTCGCGCGCGCTGCTCGAGAAGATCAAGTGCCCTGTGGTGGACGGCATGGTCTTCATCGAGGACCTGGCCGCACGCGTCTCGGCGCTCAACAAGATGAGCGCGTTCCTGCGCGCCTCGATGTCCGCCGACCGCATCTGCCGGCACGTCCATCTCGGCGGAGACGATGACAGGGCAGTGATCCTGTTCACCAGTGGAAGCGAGAGAGAGCCGAAAGCGGTGCCCCTGTCGCACCGGAACATCAAGGCGAACATCGACGGGATGCACCAGGTCCTGGAGTTCGGGCCCAAGGACATCATCCTCGGCAACCTCCCGCTCTTCCACGTCTTCGGCCTCACGGTCACCTGTTGGCTGCCCCTGACCAACGCGATGACCGTCGTCACGTCGCCCAATCCGCTGGAGTTCCGCGCGATCACCACGGCGGTCCGCGAGGAGGGCGTGACGATGATGGTCGGGACGCCGGCCTTCCTGGCAGGCTATCTCCAGAAGTCGGATCCTGGCGATTTCGCCTCGGTGCGGCTGCTGATCACCGGCGCGGACAAGTGCCCCGAGTCGCTGCGCCTGGCGTTCCTCTAGCGCCACGGCAAGGTGCTGCTCGAAGGCTACGGCACGACGGAGACGAGCCCGGTGATCTCGGTGAACACGCCGGAACACAACCGCCCGGGGAGCGTGGGCAAGGCGCTGCCGAACGTGCAGGTGCGGATGGAGCACTACGAGACGGGCGAGTCGTGCGACGTGAAGGAGATCGGCAAGATCCTGGTCAAGGGCGACAGCGTGATGTCCGCCTACTTCGACGACTTCGAGGCGACGGCGCAGCACATGCGCCACGGCTGGTACGACACCGGCGACATGGGCTACAGGGACGACGAAGGATACCTGTGGCACGTGGGCCGGCTGGGGCGGTTCCTGAAGATCGGCGGCGAGATGGTGTCGCTGGTGCAGGTGGAGGACGTGCTGCAGCGATCGCTGCCAGAAACCGTGGAGTGCGGCGTCGTGGAGGTGCCAGACGCGGTGCGCGGCGCGAAGATCGTGGCGGCGGTGACGGAAAAGGTGGACGAGAAGGCCGCGCTCGCGCGGTTGTCGGAGAACCTGCCGCGCATCGCCCTGCCAAAGCAGTTCGTCGTGCTGCCGTTCCTCCCGAAGATGCCGAGCGGCAAGGTGGATTACCGCGCGCTGACCGAGATGGTGCGAGATACCGTGCAAGACGGTGGGTCCGCGAGGTCGCGTCTCCCCCACGCGTGACTGGCTGATTGAATACGGGCGTCCCGCCAGTCGCCCCTACACTCTCCGCCGACCACGGGCGTCCCGCCGGTCGCCCTACACCGTGGCGGTTCGGGGTATCATCCGCATGTGCCCGGCGCCACACCTGAAAACAGTGATGTTTCAAGGCCTGACCCCAAGGGGGTGACACGCCGCTGCTTTCTCGAGTGGAGCGTGCTCGTCGGCTCAGCCCTGTCCTCGCTACCCCAGAGCCTCCTGGCCGACTCCGATCCACGGGGCGCGAGCCTCGCGCCTACGCCTGACGGCTTCGGCGGCGCAAGCCTGGCGCGCGAGGCCTCCAGGATCCTTCGCGTCGGCTGCCCGTCCCACAACTGCGGCGGGCGCTGTCTCCTGAAACTGCACATCGAAAACGGTGTCATCGTCCGCATCGACACGGACGATGCGCCTGCCGACACGGTGGATGCACCGCAGTTGCGTGCGTGCATCCGCGGACGCGCATACCGCCACCGCCAGTACCATCCCGACCGCTTGCTCCACCCACTGAAGCGGGTTGGCCGGCGCGGCGAAGGGAAGTTCCAGCAGGTCTCGTGGGACGAGGCGCTCGACACGGTCGCATCACAACTGCTGCGTGTGAAGAAGGTCTACGGCAACTCCGCGCTCTTCGTCCCTTACGGCACCGGCAGCTACAGCCAGACCAACGGCCGCCAGGTGGCGCAGCGGCTGATGAACCTGTTCGGCGGATCGCTCGGCCACTTCAACACCTACTCGTGGGCGTGCATGGCGCGCGCGACCGAGACGGTGTACGGCACGGGGGTCACGGGGAACCAGCGCCAGGACTGGCTGAACTCGAAGTACATCCTGATGTGGGGATGGAACCCGAGCGAAATGCGCGACGGCACCAATACCGAGTTCTTCCTCCGGAAGGCCCGCGAGCAAGGCACGCGCATCGTGTGCATCGACCCCCGGATGACGCTCAGCGCGGTCGCGCTGGCCGACGAGTGGGTCCCCATCCGGCCGGGCACCGATGCGGCCATGATGTCCGCGATGGCGCACGTGATCATCACGGCCGGCCTGCACGACGCGGCATTCGTCGCGAGCCACTGCGTGGGCTTCGACCAGTCGCAGATGCCCGCCGAGGCGAAGGGCGCTGAGACCTACAAGGACTACATCCTCGGCACGCGCGACAAGACGCCCAAGACGCCGAAGTGGGCCGAGGCGATCACCGGCGTTCCGCGCGAGACGATCGAACGCCTGGCGCGCGAGTACGCGACGCGCAAGCCCGGCGTGCTGTACCAGGGCTACGGCATGCAGCGGCGCGCGTACGGCGAGCAGGTGGTTCGCGCCGGGTGCGTGCTGGCCGCGCTCACGGGCAATGTGGGCGTCCCCGGCGGCTGGGCCGGCGGCATGGCGCTGCAGGCGCCCGATGGCGGCCCGCTCTGGAACGTCTTCCCGACCGGCGCCAACCCGGTCAAGGCCAGCATCCCGACCTTCCTCTGGACCGAAGCCGTTGTCTCGGGAAAGGAGCTTGGCCCGGAGCACGGCGTGCGGGGCGTGCCGCGCCTCGACACCAGCATCAAGCTGATCTACGCGGTCGCCTCGAACGCGCTGATCAACCAACACGCCAACATCAACCGCACGGCGAAACTCCTCCAGGACGAACGCCTCGTCGAGTGCGTCATCGTCCAGGACAACTTCCTGACTCCCTCCGCCCGCTTCGCGGATATCGTGCTGCCGGCGTGCACCCAACTCGAAACCTGGGGTGTGGAGGACGGCTGGAAGTACGGCGACGAAGTGCTGTTGATGCCGAAGGCTGTGGAACCGGCCGGCGAGTCGAGGAGCGACTACCAAATCTGCGCCGACATCGCGGGCCGGCTGAACCTGAGGGAAGCCTTCACCCAAGGGCGCAGTGAACGCGACTGGGTGGACGTTGCCCTCTCGTCATACCGCAAGAGCTACCCCGGGTTGCCTTCTCTTCGCGAGTTCGAAGCGAGCAACGCCGGCGTGCACAAGGTCGCGGTGACGAAGCCGGCCATCGCGTTCGAGGGCTTCCGCCGGGATCCCGGCCGCTTCCCCCTCTCTACGCCGTCCGGGAAGATCGAGATCTTCTCGTCGGCGCTTCACGCGCTGGGCAACGCGAGCGAGATTCCGGCAGTTCCCAAGTACATCCAGGAGTGGGAGAGCCCGTTTGGTGCCGAAGCGCGCAAGTACCCGCTGCAGGTGGTCGGCCACCACACGCTCGCCCGTGTGCATTCGACGATGAACGGCGTGGACTGGCTGGAGGAGGCGTTCCCGCACCGGATGTTCGTGAACCCGGTCGATGCTGCCGCCCGGTCCCTCGCCAACGGCGACGAGGTGCGGGTCTTCAACGGCCGGGGCGAGTTGACGATACGGTGCCGCGTGACGAAGCGCATCATGCCCAGCGTGGTAGCGATCCCCCAGGGGGCGTGGTGGGTGCCCACTGACACAGGGCTGGACCGCGGCGGATCGGTGAACGTGCTGACGTCCGAGCGCTGGACACCGCTCGCCTTCGGCAACGCGCAGCACACGGTGATGGCCGAAGTGGTGAAAGCCTGACAGAAGTCAGGAGCCAGAAGTCAGAATGGCTTCCTCATTCTGACTCCTGGATTCTGGATTCTGATGTAGGAACCATGACCCAGCTTGCCTTCTTCGTGAACTCGGACGCCTGCTCCGGCTGCAAGACCTGCCAGGTGGCGTGCAAGGACAAGAACAATCTCGAGGCGGGGTTGCACTGGCGACGCGTGTACGAAGTCACGGCGGGCGGGTGGCAGAAGAAGGGCGAGGCCTGGACGAGCACGGTCGCGGCCTACAACCTGTCGGTCGCGTGCCATCACTGCCTCGAACCGGTCTGCGGAAAGCAGTGCTCGGTCGATGCGATCTGGAAGCGGCCGGATGGCATCGTGCTGATCGATCAGGCGCGGTGTATCAAGTGCAACAAGTGCCGCGCCGATTGCCCGTACGAGGCGATCCGGTACGACGCGGCGACCAACACCGTCAGCAAGTGCGACTTCTGCCTGGATCTGATCGAGTCAGGCCAGCCCCCGGCGTGCGTGTCCGCATGTCCCAACCGCGCGCTGGAGTTCGGCGAGTTGGACGACCTGAAGCGGCGGTACGGCACGCTCGATCGCGTGTTCCCGCTCGAGGATCCTGTCGTCAGCCGGCCGGCCCTCGTCATCAGGCCGCACCGCCACGCCGCGCTTGTGCAGGGCCGCGAGCCAGAAGTGGCAAACTGGGAAGAACTGTAGGGGCGACCGGTTGGTCGCCCCTGTGCGAACGGCGCCCCACAACGAATGGAGGACCCTTCCATGCCTGATACCGCCCACAGCCACCCGGACTCGCCGGTCCGCCACTCGTATGCGCTCGCCATCGAGCACGCGGGTTTCGGTACCGCCCTCTCACTCGTCCTGCGGACGCTGCCCTACGCCGCCGTCCGGTTCGGCATCCTGTTCGGGTTCTCAGTCGTGACGATTGTCTGGTTCGTCGCCGCCTTTGGCATCGGGTCGTGGCTCGGCGCGAAGGTCCATCCGTTCATCGGTGTGGGCTGGATGATCGCTCTGCTCGGCACGTACGGCTACCTGTGGTGGTTTGTCGTCCGCTACACGCTATATCTCATCCAGGCCGGGCACATCGCTGTCCTGACCGAACTGATCACGAAGGGGCAGGTGGAGAACGGGGCGACGGGCATGTTCGACTACGGCCGCCGCGTGGTGACAGAGCGCTTCGGACAGGTGAACCTGCTGTTCGCCCTCCACCTGCTCGTGCGGGGCGTGGTCGGCGCCTTCAACCGGACGCTCGACTGGGTGTCGCAGTTGTTGCCGATTCCTGGCCTGTCCTCGGTCGTGGGGATCGTCAACGCCATCGTTCGGGCGGCCACGACATACATCGACGAGACGATCTTCTCCTACAACCTGGCCCGCGGCGACGAGAACCCGTGGCGCAGCTCGAAAGACGGGATCATCTACTACTGTCAGAACAGCATGGAGATCCTGAAGACAGCCGCCTGGGTTGTGGTGCTCGACAAGGTGCTGACCGTGCTGTTGTGGGTGGTGATGCTGGTGCCGGCGGGATTGCTGATGTTCGTCCTGCCCGTGTCGCTGAAGCCGGGCGGGATGATCCTGGGATTCGTGGTCGCCGCGTTGTTCGCGTCGAACGTGCGGCAGGCCTTCCTGAAGCCGGTGTTCCTCGTCATGGTGATGACGAAGTTCCACCTCGCCGTGCGGAACCAGGCGATCAACACCGAGTGGGACGAGCGGCTATCGAGCGTGAGCGCGAAATTCCGCGACATCAAGGACAAGGCGCTCGCGCCGCTGCCGCTCCCGACCGCGCGATAGCCCGGCGGGCGACCGGCCGGTCGCCCGCAAGTGCCGCAAGCCTGGAGGCTTGCACCACAGGGATCCCGAAGGTCCTTGTGGCGCCGGCCTCCTGGCCGGCGGAATTGTGTCCGTCCTTCCGCAGCGTCTAGATCACCTTTCCGTCCGCCGATCCGACCAGGTCCGCCTTGAAGTCATAGACGACCACCCGGAGGTTCCGCGTGGCCGCGGAGACCGGGATGCGCAGCTTGTAGGGGATCCCGGACTTCTTGATGCCCTGGAACACCTCGTCGGTGAACTTCAGCTCGGCCTTCTGCGCCACGTTGCCGAGCATCTGCCCCTTCTGGTCGAAGTAGAACACGGCGATGTCGATCAGGCCGAGGTGCGAGCCATCCGCGGTCGTCCGGAACGCCAGGCGCGACGGGTCGATCTTCAAGCCCACGACCAGGTCGCGATCCGCGTCGCTCTCGGACCTGGCGAGCGAGCAGTCGAGCTTCAGCTTGATGTCGTTCACCTCGCGTCTGAACGCGACGGCGGCGAGAATCCGGTCCTGCGTGATGAACGTCCGCCGATCGAACGGCAGCAGCTCGAGTCGGGCGTAGTAGCCGTGCCGGAACAGGACCGTGGCCCCGGCGTGCCGGACCTTGACCTCGACCTTCCGGTAGCTGCCGTCGAACCTGGCGTTGGCCGGGTAGAAGCCCAGCACGTACCCGTTCCGTGTCGCGTCGTTCAGGCGCTCCACCGCCATCTGCCCGGGGTCCATGATCGACGACACGCCGCCGGTCCACTGCGACATGTTCCGCAGCGCCTGGAAGGCGAACGTCTGGTTCCAGGCGTTCACCGGCGCCCCACCGGTCTGAGCGATGTAGATGCCGCCGGTCTGGATGGTGTCGATCGCCACGCGCGCGTCGTTCGCGGCCCTGGCCAGCGCCTCGTCGTCGCTCACCCGGGGCAGGAACATGCCCTTCTCGGTGACGAACACCAGGTGCTTCTCGCCCTCGATGTGCCGCAGGTACTCGATGCCGGCGAAACAGTTGCCCAGGTCCTGCAGCGTCTGCGCGTTGTCCTGGATGAACTGCTCGAACGGCAGGTCCGAGAACCTCGTCGACTCGATGACGTCGATCTCGTTCCACATCGTCATGTGCGGGAGGCCCGCCGCCGCGTCCGATGCAGCACGGGCCGCCTCGTCCTCCCGGCGCTGCGTCGCCTCGGTCTGCTTGCGGGCGTCGGCGGTCATGCTTGCCGGGATGCGGGCGGTCATCGGGTGTGCGGCCACGAGCGGCGACCCTTCGAACAGCAGGTCGATCCGCCGCTGCAGCGGATTCGGGATCGACTTGCTGCCGTAGATGGCCGCCAGCCCGCTGGTCATCTCGAGGCCGATCTCGTAGTCGAGCTCCTCGTGCATCTTCTTGAAGCGCTCGAGGAGCCGCGCAATCTCCTCGTGGTTGGTCGTGAAGTCGGTGGCGCGGTCGTAGGCGAAGATCGCCAACTGGTCCTGGGGCAGGAGTTGGTTGCGAACGAAGCGGACGAGGGCGTCCATCCCCTTTGACGGCTCCTGCAGCCTGCCGCGCCCGAGGACGATCAAGAACACCCGGTTGGCCTGCGGCGTCAGGCTCAACGCCGACTCGCGGATCCGCAGCTTCTGATCCGGCGCCGGCGGGTCCTGGCTGAGGCTCAGCGCCGAGAACTCGCGCACCTGCTGCGGCACGCCGTCCTCCACAATCGTGAAGTCCTCCACCCGGAGGTCGAGCACGGGCTTGCCCTTGCTATCCACCACCCGGACGTCGAGGGGGACCAGCGTGATGCCCGATCGGAACACCGGCTTCTGCTGGCCGTCACGGGCCGACACCACGGCCCCGGCCACCAGCGCGACCCCGATACCGCACGCGACGCCGAGCCACATCCCACGACGCATCGTGAACCTCCATTCCCCGCCGCGGATTGTACCATCGCCGCTTCCACCCGGCACGGTGTGCCGAGACGCTGGATCGAGAGGCGGCGGGCTGTCAAGTCAATGACGGCCTTCGGCTGACGGCTCCCGGCTGACGGCTGACGGCTTACGGCTTGCGGCTTGCGGCTCCCGGCTGACGGCTGACGGCTTACGGCCTTCGGCTTACGGCTCCCGGCTTACGGCTGACGGCTGACGGCTTACGGCTTACGGCTTACGGCAGTGGGCGTGTCACGTGTACAAGAAGAGAGGCGGCGCCACGTCGGTGACGCCGCCTCTGAATACACATCGAACCGTAGGGGCGACCGGTCGGTCGCCTCTCCACTCACCTCCTAGACTAGAAGCTGAACCGGAACGAGAGCTGCATCAGGCGGCCGCCCGGGTCCTGCGTGTTGCTCGAGTCGCGATACGCTGACGTCACCTCGTAGTTCGACGTGGCCGTGTACGTGTACGGACTCCCGCCGGACAGCGTGGTCCCGAAGTAGTCGATGTTGTTGAGAATGTTCAGCACATCCACCCGCATGTCGGCCCACACGCGTTTGGTGACTTCGAAACGCTTCCCGAAGCTGATGTCTGCGCGGAAGAAGGCCGGGCCGTGCACGTAGTGATGGAGCGCCGTGTTGCCCGTGCACTGCGTGTTGTAGCCGCTGATGCACCCGGTCGGATTGGCATTCGGGTCAGCCGCGCTGACCGGCACGAAGTACCGCCCCGTCGGCACGCCCAGCGCGCTGTAGCCGGTCGCCGACGTGGGGTCGGTGTTGTACGCCTTGATCGAGTTCTGGATGATGTCGTCCGGCAGCATATAGACGTGCGTCTTGTTGTCCGTCCCCGTCACAAACCGCAGGTAGAACTCTTTCTGGAGTTGCTCGTCGGTCATGCCCACTAGACGCACGTTGCCGAGCGCGTTGCTAAAATCCAGGACGTTGCCGCTCTGGATGCGCACGTTGCCGTCGATCGACCAGCCGCCAACCAGCATCTGGCCCATCCGGCCAACGCCGCTCGCCCACTTCTTGCCCTGGCCGAACGGCAGCTCGTAGGCCCAGTTTGCCTTGATCGCGTGCCTCGCCACCGGGGTCTGGGTGAATTCGCCCGGCAGACGCACGCTATAGAAGCTTGTCGTCTCGGAGCGAATGACGTACTGGTAGCTGCCCTGCACCAGGAAGCCGCCCGACATCCGACGACGCAACTCGACTTGGATCGAGTCGTACCGGTTGTTGATCGAGTCTTCCGGACGCCCCGTCACCCAGGAGCCGCCGCTCGACACGCCGGGGTTGACGAGGAAGAAGTTGGCCGGCAACCCGGCCTTCGCGGCGTTCGCCGCATAGCTCGCATTGTTCGTCTGGAGGTAACTGGCGAAGCTCTGAGGCGCCGGGTTCATCTTGGCCAGATACCCGTAGAGCGTCGTGTTCGTCCATAGCGTTCCGGAGTAGTTCGCCGTGTTGGAGGCGCCACTGGCCGCAATCCCGTTCATCCAGGCCAGCATGATCGGCAGCGGCGACGTGCCCGCGCCCGTATACGCGAACGTGCTCCCCTTGCCGGCCGCCCTGTTCGCCGCGAAGTTGGCCTGCGCGAGCTTGAACTCACTCAGGAACCCGTTCTCGATCGTGTTGTACTCATTCACATTCCGCCCGCCGATCCACCACCCGCCGTTGTTCCGGGTGCCGACGTAGCGAATGTCCACTGCCATGTTCTTGGTGAGCGCGCGCTGGAAGCTGACGTTGAACGTGTGCGCGTACGGTGTCTGCGAGTCCGGATAGAACTCGTTGACGCTGTTCGACGTGCCTGGGGTCAGCGGATACGCGGGGGCGTCGAGGAACGCGCCCGGCCCGAACTGGCTGAAGCCGTTCCGGAGGAGCAACGGCAACTGGCTGGGGCTGGTCACCAGGTTGCCAATGCTCATCGACCGGTTCGCCAAGGCCTCACCGCCCGGGTTGGCGCCATACAACGCCGTGACGGCGTAGATCCCTTCGCGGGTGAACGCCTTGGAGTAGCCGCCTCTGAACACCGGGTCGGCGCTCAGCAGCTTCTCGAGGAAGCCCCCCGTCACGTGCGGACGCCACGCCGCGCCGAAGCTCGGCGCCCAGTTCTTCTTCGGCGTGTTGTAAGCCGCTTCTTTCGTCGCGAACGCCCGCAACTGCGTCAGCGTGCCATTGGTCACGCCCGGCGCCCACAGGTTCGCGGTGAGGCCGTCCGCCGCGCACCCCGACACGCCGTACGTGTTGCAGAAGTTCAGCGGACGCGAGAAGTACGCGTTGTCCATGATGAACGGCATCTGCAGCTCGTACCGGATGCCGTAGCTCAAGGTCAGGTTCGGACGGATCTTCCAGCTGTCCTGCGCGAAGAACCCCAGTTCCCGTTCGTGCGCCTTCTGGTACGCGTCCCCAAGGTACACGTACTTGCCGGTTGACCCGTCGAGATACGCCGACCCCGTCATCCCCGTGACGCGCCCGGTCATCAGCGCGTAGAGGTTCCTGGCGTTCGTCAGATCGGTGCTCGAGGCGCCAGGGAAGTTCGTCGTGCTGAACATCGGGTTCGCCGGATCGAGCCCGTCCACGCCGAAACTGAGCGACGGATTGGCGTTGAGGACGTTCTTGTAGTCGAGGTCGACCTGTGTGAACGACGCCCCCATGTTGATGCTGTGTTTCCCCTTCAACCAGCTCACGGTGTCTTCCAGGACCCGCGTCGGCGCGTCGCGATCGCTGGCGCTGCGCCCCGTGTACATCTGGCTGATGAGCGTCGTGGACGGAGCCGGCGCAAATCCGTTCCAGTCGGCGAAGGTCCCGCCCTTGAACGTGTCCTTGCTGATGCCGTCGCCGAACTTCACGGGGCCACCCGTAATGCCGCCGCGGACTTCACTGACCATGCTCGAGGAGATGGTCCAGCGCCAGTTCGCCATCCACGAGTAGCGGTCGGAGTTCTGGCCCGCCGCGCCCGGGAAGCCGGGGAAGCGGGGGTCGTACGTATTCAGCGTATCCGGCAAGGACCGGTACTGCTGCAGGTAGTACGACACGCCCACGCGGTGATTGTTCGTCACGTTGTAGTCCAAGCGCGCGGTCGGGTACCGGCGGATCTGGGCGTAGGCGTTGGAAAAGTTCAACGTCTGCGTGATTGGGTTGCCCGTCGAGAGCAGCGTGCCCGTCGCGGCCGCAGTCTGCAGGTCGGCCAACAGCTTTGTGGTGGTCGGATCCGCCGTGGGCGTCTGGCCGTTCGTCGCCGCCAGCGCGAGGAGGTTCACGCCGGCCGCCGGACCGCCGTTCCACGTGAAGATCCCCCTGCTCGCGTCCGCCGTCAGCATCGTGCGGCTGCGCGACTGCGTGCCAGGCTGACGGAACTCTTCATAGTTGAAGAAGAAGAACAGCCTGTCCTTCCTGAGGGGACCGCCTATACGGCCGCCGTAGGTATCAACCTTGACCTGGTCCTTCGGCAGGCCGTCTCGGATGTTGAACCAGTAGTTCGAGTTGAAGCCCGTCCGACGCACGTACCAGTAGCCGCTGCCCTGGAACTTGTTCGTCCCAGAGCGCGTGAC
The DNA here is from genome assembly GCA_025363775.1 of Acidobacteriota bacterium. Lineage (GTDB taxonomy): Bacteria > Acidobacteriota > Vicinamibacteria > Vicinamibacterales > Fen-181 > FEN-299. The sequence goes on from JANYLG010000214.1 coordinate 15,225, forward strand.
GAACCGGATCTGCACCGCGCCCTGGCCCGCGCTTTCCGCGCCCGGGTTCGCCGTGGAAACCGTCACTTCTTCCACCGCGTCCATGCGCGGGTTGATGCGCGCGAAGAAGCCGTCGCTCGACTTCAGATAGTTGTCCTGGACGTTGATCCCGTCGATCGTGATGTTCGTCGCGCTGGCCTGCAGGCCCATGACGGTCGAAGCGCGGATCGTGCCGGTCGTGTTCACGCCCGGCAGTGCTGCGACGAAGTCCAGCGTGTTGCGGGTGGCCAGCGGCACGGTCGAGATCTGCTTGGTGGACAGCGTCGTCGCCACCGATGAGGACTCGGTCTGCACGATTTCCGTCGCCCCGGTCACGGTCACGGTCTCCTGCAGCTGCCCGACCTGGAGGACCGCCTTTACCTTCGCCGGCTGCGCGGCCGTCAACTGGACGTCCGGCATGTTGACGGTCTTGAATCCCATCAGTGAGATGGTGACGGTGTAGGCCCCCGGGGGAAGAGCCTGAATGGTGAAGTTCCCGGTTGCGTCGCTGACGGCACGGGACTCGCCGGACGTCGCATTGTTCTTCACGACGATGTCTGCGCCGGGGATGACCGCCCCTGACGTATCGACGACGGTGCCGGACAGACTGGACGTGGTGGCGCCACCCTGTCCATACGCCAGCGAACCGGTCATGGCCAGGAGCGCGGCCAGGACGGTTGCCAGCACGCACTTGAGCGAGCCTTGAGTCATCAATCCTCCTCACGGCGCCGGTGGGCCGCCCACCCGCCGATCCCACCAAGAAGCAGCGCCGGACTACAAATAGAACAGATTCGACGAGACGGATGAGCCGAGCCTGAGAAGACAGTGACGACGACTGCGCCGAGCCTGGCGCAGGAATTCAGCGCCGCTGTGATGGGCGGATGCCACGTCGCCGGAGCACGACGCTTCAGGGCAGTGGCGACCAACAACAACGGAAGGACGACGGCAACGACGACGACGACTGACGCAACGACCCGGCGACGATCACGGCGACGACCGACGGAGCGCCAAACGACGACGAACGTCACGAAGCCGGACTACATGAGGGAATATTGTCCGGTATACAACCACAACGGGGCACCACTGTCAACGGCAACGAGAGTCGGCGGGATTGGGCGCCGCGACGAAGTGGCAGTCCGGACGCATCGGCGCCCTCGATGCGTCGCCGTACTTGTGAGAAGGCCC
>JANYLG010000002.1 GCA_025363775.1 Acidobacteriota bacterium
ATCCCGACTCCTGAATCCTGTCTGTGAATCCTGAATGAAGATCGGCCTTGTTTCCCTCGGCTGTCCCAAGAACCTGGTTGACTCGGAAGTGATGCTGGGCCTCGCGCAGCAGGCCGGGCACATGCTCACACACGACGCCGCGGACGCGGACGTTCTCGTCGTCAACACCTGTGCGTTCATCGAATCGGCGCGGCAGGAATCGGTCAACGCCATCCTCGAGATGGCGGAGCAGAAGAAGCACGGGCGCTGCCAGCGACTCGTCGTCACCGGGTGCATGGCCGAGCGCTACCGGGACGAACTCCGGAGGGAGATCCCGGAGATTGACGAGATGCTGGGCACAGGCGAGGTGCCGCGGATCGTCGAGGCCCTCGCGGGCCAGCCGCCTGCGGCCGGGCAGACGATCCCGCTGTACCGCGGCCGACGCGACGCGCAGTCCGGAACGGTCAGGGCCGTCGCCCCGCGCCGGGAACCGCCCGCGCTCCCGACCTACATCTACGACGCCGAGACGCCCCGCACACTCACCACGCCGTCGCACTTCGCCTACCTGAAGATCGCCGAGGGGTGCAACTACAAGTGTGCGTTCTGCATCATCCCGCGCCTGCGCGGCGCCTACCGCAGCCGCCCCGCCGACTCGATCCTCCGCGAGGCGCGCGATCTGGCCGCCCGCGGCGTGAAGGAACTGCTCCTCGTCTCGCAGGACACGACCTACTTCGGCAACGACCAGGGAGAACGCGGGGCCTTGCCGCGGCTGCTCCGGCAGCTGAACCTGGTGGACGGCCTCGAGTGGATTCGGCTGCTGTACCTCTACCCCACCACGATCACGGCGGACACGCTGACGGCGATCGCGGAGTGCGAAAAGGTGTGCAAGTACGTGGATGTGCCGCTGCAGCACGCGTCCGACCCGGTGCTCGAGCGCATGCGCCGCCCGGGCACGCGCGCCAGCTACACCCGGCTCATCGAGAAGATTCGCTCGACCGTTCCGGGAGTCACGCTTCGGACCACCTTCATCGTCGGCTTCCCTGGCGAAACGGATCGCGAGTTCGAGGAACTCCGGCAGTTCGTCGAGGCCACGGGGTTCGACCACGTGGGCGTCTTCACCTACTCGCATGAAGAGGGAACGGCGGCCGGGCGGATGACAGATGACGTTCCGCGGCGCGTCAAGGTGCAGCGGCAGCGCACGATCATGACGATGCAGCGGCGTTGGGTGACTTTGGCCAACAGGCGACGGATCGGCCAGCGGGTCCAGGTGCTCGTTGACGGCCCCTCGCCGGAGCATCCACTGGTCCTGTGCGGCCGGCTTCCGGGGCAGGCACCGGAGATCGATCCGATCGTGTATCTGTCGGACGCCGACCCGGGCGTGTGCCGGTCTGGCGCACTGATTGCCGCCGAGGTGATCGCGGCCCGCGGCTACGATCTTGTGGTCCGTCCGTTGCCCGTGTTGAAAACGGCGTGATATACTGAGTTGCTTCGGGTGTCGAGGCCGGGGGGCAACTGAAGTGGGCCGGTGCCCACTTTTTGTATTTTGGGGAGACCGTGGAACGCCTCGAACGCGTGCGCGCTCTGGCCGAGCGCGCGGGCCAGACGTACGGGCTCGAGATTTTCGACGTGCAGTTTCGCCGCGAGGCGACGGGCTGGGTGCTGCGGGTCACGATCGACCGCGCCGGCCTCGCCGACACGCAGGCCAGACCGGGGTCGCCGGGGGATTCGGTCGGCGTCGATGATTGCCGGAACGTCAGCCATGATTTGAGCGCCTTGCTCGACGTCGACGAGGCGATCGACCGCGTGTACACGCTGGAGGTGACCTCTCCGGGCCTCGACCGCCCGTTGCGGCACTCCGGCGATTACGAGCGCTTCCGCGGGCGGCTGGCCCAGATCGTGACCGCAGAGCCGGTGAACGGGCAGACGCATTTTCGCGGGCGGATCCAGGGAATCGACGCGGGAGACGTGGTGCTGGGTTTCGAGAGCGGCCGGCAGGTGCGCGTGCCGCTGGCCGTGGTGTCGCGCGCGCGGCTCGAAGTGGAGTTCTGACGCGTCAGTCTCGTTCAGAGAGCTATGAGCAATCCTACACTGCAGCAGACCATCGAGGCGCTCGCCAAGGAAAAGGGGCTCGAGCCCGACGTGATCGTGTCCGCGATCGAGGAAGCGGTGAAAACCGCGTCGCGGAAGTACTACAAGACCAACGAGGAGCTCCACGCCCGGTTCAATTTCGAGACCGGCCAGGTGGATCTGTTCGCGGTCAAGCAGATCGTGGCCGAGGTGACGAAGCCCGACATCGAGGTGTCGCTGACCGAGGCGCAGCAGCTCTACGGCGAAGAGGCCGAAGTCGGGATGGAGATCGAGTTCCCCAAGTCGACCGAGGTCCTCGGGCGGATCGCCGCCCAGACGGCCAAGCAGGTGATTTTCCAGAAGGTGCGCGAGGCCGAGCGCGAGAACATCTACGCCGAGTACAACCAGCGGGTCGGCGAGGTGGTCAACGGCACGATCAAGCGGTTCGAGAATGGCGACATCATCTTCGAGATCGGGCGCATCGAGGCGGTGCTCCCTCGCAAGGAGCAGTCGCGCGCCGAGAGCTACACCCCCGGTGACCGGATCCGCGCCGTCATCAGGGCCGTGAACCGCAGCGCCAAGGGGCCACAGATCGTTCTCTCGAGGACCGACGCGGCCCTCCTCGTCAAGCTCTTCGAGCAGGAGGTGCCCGAGATCTACGACGGGACCGTCGTGATCAAGGGTGCCGTGCGCGAGGCTGGCGACCGCGCGAAGGTGGCCGTCTACTCGCGCGAGCGCGACGTGGATCCGGTTGGCGCGTGCGTCGGGATGAAGGGCACCCGCGTGCAGTCGATCATCCGCGAGCTGCGGGGCGAGAAGATCGACATCGTCGAGTGGTCCGAGGACGCGGTCGGGTTCGTCACCAGCGCGCTGAGCCCGGCGAAGGTGCAACGCGTGTCGATCGTGGACGAACACGAAAGGGTGATGGAAGTGGTCGTCGAGGACCGGCAACTCTCGCTGGCCATCGGCAAGAAGGGCCAGAACGTGCGGCTGGCCGCCAAGCTGACGGGCTGGCGGATCGACATCAAGAGCGAGGAAGAGAAGCGCCGCGAGGTCGAGGCCCAGCTCGAGGGGCTCGAATTGCCGGGCGAGGACGGCGAGCCGGGCGAGGACGAAGCGCCGGCGCCTGTGCTCGTGCTCCCCGACATCCATGACGAGGTTGTGGCGAGCCTGCGCGACGCGGGCTACGAGTCGGCCGAGATGGTGGCCGCCGCCTCCATCGAGGCCCTGATTGAGGTACCCGGAATCGACGAGGCGACCGCCCAAAGCGTGCTGGCCGCCGCGCAGGCCGAGGTGGAAGCCGCCGCCGCCCGCGCACAGGCAGACACCGACGCCGGCGACGCCGCGCCTGTCGAGGCGGCGGGGAACACCGGGGAAGCCGGCGATGCGCCGGCCGAAGACGTTCACGACGCGCAGCCCGAGTAACAGCTATTCGAGGTATCCGTTGGCCACTGTCCGGATTTATAAAGTCGCGGAATTGTTGGGAACGACCAGCCAGGAAGTCGTCGCTCTGCTCAAGCGCGATCACGGGATCGAAGTGAAGGGCGCGTCGAGCACGATCGAAGAGGTCGTTGGCAAACAGTTCGTTGAGCGGATGGCGCGGCAGCGCGGAGTGTCGCTGCCCGGCGGCGACATGTTCGCCGAGGCGCCGGTCCACAAACCGAAGAAACCCGGCGCCGCCAAGAAACCGGAACCGCCGAAGGCGGTGGTGCCCGTGCTTCCGCCGCCCCGCCTTGTCAAGACGCATCGGCCCAAGCCAGCCGATGCGACCGAAGACGAGCTGCAGCTGGCCGAGGCCGACGCAATGACCGGCACGGCGGAGATGCCGGTAGAGCTCGAGCCGCAGGTCGAGGCTTTGCCCGAGCCGATCGTGGCCGCACCCACGGCAGAAGTCACGCCGCCGGAACCCGACACGCTGCCCGCGGTGATCGAGCCCGAGCCCCCAGAGCCGCTGGTCGAAGTCGCTCCGATTGAGACGGCGGCGGTGGAAGAACCGACGAAAGCGACGCCTCCCCTGCCGGCCCTTGCGCCTGTTGTGCATGAACCGGTGGCCCCGCCTGCACCAGGACTGCCGTCCGTCGCGGTCACGCCGGCGCCAGCGGTCCGGCCGCACCCGCCGACCGTGCATCCGCAGGCGGTTCACCCGCCGGCTGGCCTCGCGCCGGCGCACGCTCCCGCTCCGGCCGCGCCCAGACTTGCGCACCCCGCGACGGCGGGAACGCCGGCGAAGCCGGCGGTGCCGCCTCCGACACCGCGACCGGTCATGCCGCCGCCCGGCCGCCTCGTGCCGCCGCAGTTGCGCCTGCGCGTCGAAGAAACGCCTCCGCCGCTCGCGCCGCGGCTCACGCCGCGCACGATGGCGCCGCCGATCCCGAGACCAGGGCCGCGACCGGGCCCGACCGGTCAGGTGGGTCGTCCCGTGCAGCGGCCGGTCATCCCGGATTCGTCACGACCTGGCGCGACAGCCGCAGGCGCGCGGCCCTGGACCCCGGGCTCGAGGCCCGGACAGTTGCCTCCGCGCCCCGCGGCCATGGGTGGCCCTCGTCCGCTGCCGTCGCAGCCGGTTCGACCCGCCCAGCCGCCACGGCCGGGCGCGCCACCCCCGATGGGTGCCCGGCCAGGCGCCCCGCGGCCCGGCCAGCCCTACCGTCCTCCGATGGGTGGACGACCGGCCTCAGGACAGCGACATCAAGGCGGCGTCCGGCGCGAAACGCCGCGCGTTCCCCAGATGTCGATGCCGATGGCTCCGCCGCCGATTACACGCACGATTACGCTCGCCGAAGGCATGACGGTCAAGGATCTCGCCGAGAAGCTCGAACTCCGCACGAAGGATGTTCTCAAAAAACTTCTCGACAAGCGGATCATGATGACCATCAACACGACGCTGGACATCGACACGGCGACGATGGTCGCGCGGGAGTTCGGCGCCGACGTGATACTCCGCAGCTTCGAAGAGGAACTGCTCGAGGTCGAGACCGTGGACGCCCACCCGGAGGATCGCGTGACGCGCGCGCCCGTCGTCACCGTCATGGGGCACGTTGACCACGGCAAGACGACGCTGCTCGACGGCATCCGGGAGACCCGCGTCGCCGAGCGCGAAGCGGGCGGCATCACGCAGCACATCGGGGCCTATCACGTGCAGGTGAACAACCGCAGCGTGGTGTTCCTCGACACGCCCGGTCACGAGGCGTTCACTCTCATGCGCGCCCGCGGGGCGCGCGTCACCGACATCGTCATCCTTGTCGTCGCGGCAGACGACGGGGTGATGCCGCAGACGCGGGAAGCGATCGACCATGCCAAGGCGGCCGGCGTGCCGATCATCGTGGCGATCAACAAGGTGGACAAGCCGGACGCCAACCCGGAGCGGGTGAAGCGCGAGCTGTCCGACCTCGGCCTGATGCCCGAGGAATGGGGCGGCTCGACGGTCATGGTTGAGGTGTCGGCGAAGAAGCGCCAGAACCTCGCGCTCCTGCTCGAGATGATCCTGCTGGTCACCGACATCGCCGACCTCAAGGCGAACCCGAAGCGGGCGGCCTCCGGGACCGTGCTCGAGGCAGAACTGGACAAGGGACGCGGGCCGGTCGCGACGATTCTGGTCCAGGACGGCACGCTGCACATCGGCGACACCGTCATCGCGGGCCCGATCCTCGGCAAGGTGCGCGCCCTCATCGATGACCGCGGTCGGCAGGTCAAGGTCGCCGGGCCGTCGTTCCCGGTCGAAGTGCTCGGCCTGTCGGCGCTGCCGCGGCCGGGCGACTCGTTCCAGGCGATCAAAGACGCCGCGAAGGCGCGGCAGGTTGCGCTGTTTCGGCAGTCCCAGGTGAAGGAAAAGGCGGCGTTCACCAAGACGACGCGCCTGACGCTCGAGTCGCTGCAGCAGCAGATCGCCGAGGGGGCCATCAAGGAACTGCCGATCATCATCAAGGCCGACGTCCAGGGGTCGGCGGAAGTGCTCGCCGACACGCTGACAAAGCTGTCCGACGAGAAGGTGAAGATCCGGATCATCCACTCGGGTGTCGGCGCCATCAACGAGTCCGATGTCCTGCTGGCGTCCGCGTCGAACGCCATTGTCATCGGCTTCAGCGTCCGGCCCGACCGGAACGCGGCCGAGGTGGCCGAGCGCGAACACGTGGATCTCCGCCTGCACGCGGTGATCTACAACGTCATCGACGAGATGAAGAAGGCGATGACGGGGTTGCTCGAGCCGACGTTCAAGGAAGTGCGCCTGGGCATGGCCGAGGTGCGCGAGGTCTTCCGCGTCCCGAAGATCGGCTCGATTGCCGGCTGCATGGTCACCGAAGGGACGATCAAGCGCAGCGGCGACGCGCAGGCGCGATTGTTGCGCGATCACGTCGTCGTGTTCGGGGGGAAGATCGGATCGTTGCGCCGGTTCAAAGATGACGTATCCGAGGTCAAGACCGGGTTCGAGTGCGGCATCGGCCTCGAGCGGTTCAACGACATCAAGGTCGGCGACGCGATCGAGGTTTTCGTCATCGAACGCGTGGTGGCGGCCGCCACGGCGTAACTGGCGCCATGGTCGTCGCGCTGCAGTCCCTGACCTGAAAACGAGGCGGCGGCGTGCGGCCGTGGCCAGCCCTGCCGTACCAGTACCGTATGCCCCAAGGGTTCCGACCTGAACGTGTCGCCGACCAGGTTCGCGCGGAAATCAGCGTGATGCTGGCGCGCGAGGTCCACGATCCTGGCATCGGATTCCTGACCGTCACCCGTGTCCAGGTGTCGCCCGACCTGCAACTGGCTCGCGTCTACTACACCACCATGGGGTCCGAGTTGCAGCGGCGCGAGACCGCGAAGGCGCTCAACCGAGCGGCCCCGTTCCTGCGGCACCAGATCGGCCAGCGCCTGCGGCTCAGGCGCGTCCCGGTCCTCGAGTTCTTCTTCGACAAGTCGATCGAGAACCAGGAGCGCATCGAGCGAGTGCTGCAGGAGATTCACGAGGCCGACGCCGGTCACGACGATCCCAACTATGACCCTGAGCGCAACCAGGACTGATCAGGAACACCTGCAGCAGATTCGCGACGAAGTGCTGCGCCGTCAGCGGTTCCTCCTCACCTCTCACCTGAAGCCGGACGGCGATTCGATCGGCTCGCAGATGGCGATGGCGTACGCCTTGCGCGCCCTCGGCAAGGACGTCCGCGTCGTCAACTGCGACCCGGCGCTGCCGGCGCTGCAGACGTTCCCCGGCGTGTCCGAGATCGAGATCGCGGATCACGTCGAGGGCGACTACGACGCCGTCATCGTGATGGAGTGCAGCGATCTGGCGCGCACGGGCGTTTCGGGGCTCGAGCGCTACTTCATCGTCAACGTCGATCACCACCCCGGTAACGCGATGTACGGGGCGGTCAACTGGTTCGACGCCGGGGCGGCGGCGTGCGGGGAGATGGTCTTCGATGTCATCGGGTGCCTGGGCGTCCCGCTGACCCGGGAGATCGCCACGCACATCTACGTCGCGATCCTGACCGACACCGGGTCGTTCCACCACTCCGGCATTTCGCCCCGGACCTTCGATATCTGCCGCCAGACCCTCGAGGCCGGCATAGACCCGGTGGCCATCGCGCGCAGCGTGTTCGACACCAACAGCATCGGGCGGCTGCGGCTCTTTGGCGCGGTCCTCGGCGCGGTCGAGATCGATGCGTCCGGCCGCCTCGCGGCCATCTGCCTCAACCGGGCTATGGCGCGCGCCTCAGGAGGCACCTATGACGACATCGAGGGGCTGATCAACATGCCGCTCACCGTCAAAGAGATCCAGGTTGTCGTCTTCTTCAAGGAGTGGGAGCCCAACGAGTACCGGGTGAGCCTGCGCTCGAAAGGCAGCATCGACGTCGGCGGCTTCGACGAGTGGCATCACCTGCAGGCGCACGTCGGGGAGGCTGCCAAGGACGGTGCACCCTGACGCGTTCTTGTGGCCG
>JANYLG010000003.1 GCA_025363775.1 Acidobacteriota bacterium
GTCAGCGTGGCGGCCACCGGCAGCACCTCGACCGTCTCGGTGGCGGCGAGCGCCGGAACGTGCGGCTGGACGGCGGCGAGCAACGCCAGCTGGCTGTCGCTGGCAACGGCCAGCGGCGTCGGGAGCGCGTCGTTGGGCTATAGCGTGTTGCGCAATGGCACCGGTCAGACCCGGACGGCCACGGTGTCGGTCGGCGGCGAGGCCCTGAGGGTCACGCAGGCGAGCGTACCGCGGCCGGCGCCGCCGAAAGGCCTGAGGGTCAGCCGGTGATCGATGTGATGAATTAGCGCGCGGGCGCTCGTGCCCGTGGATCATTTGAGCCAGAGCTGATACCCTTCTGTCCTGTTCGTTATTTTGGGCTCTGGCTGCGAATCACCCATAGGCATCATGAGCGATCGTGACCGTCGTGGCGCGACGAGGATTGGCTATTTCGCGGAAGCTGAAATCGAGGGCATTGATGTCAGCCACCGCCTGCAAGTGCGGCTTGCGGACCTGAGTACCGGGGGGGCGTTCATCGATGTGCGAACGGTCCTGCCAACCGGCACGACCGCCCGGTTGCGATTCACGGTGCTCGGAAGGGATATCAGCGTGCTCGCGGAAGTCCGCTACAGCATGCCGTCGTTCGGAATGGGAGTGCGCTTCCTGGATCTTCGCCCCGACGATCAGGCGTTCATCGAGCAGTTCATCAGCCAGCAGGCGTAGCCGAGCTGCGGCGGGATGGCCCTTGATGACGCGGCCCCCGCCCAGCGGGACCTTCTACTCCCGGCCGCGTGGCCCACTCGAGAAGGTAGATGTGCGAGCGGTAGACGTGCCCGGTGGCGCGCGTGAGGCCGATCTCGCACGTGCGGCTGCTGGAGTAGTAACCATCCGCGCGCAGCGACCTGACCTCCGCGGCTTCGCGTCGTGTCGCGCTCGCGGTCAACTCCGGGACCAGCCAGCCGCGGTCGCCAGCGAAGGCGCAGCAGCCGGCATCGGCCGGGATCACCACGTCATCGGCGCACGCTCGCGCCACCTGCTCGAGGTCGGCCGAGAGGTTCATCTTCACAATGGCGCACACGGGGTGCAGGACGACGCGTTCCTGGCGGCGCGTAATCCTGAGCGCGGGCAGCAGAATCCGCGCGGCGAACTCGACGCTGTCGAGGATCGTCAGCGCGTCGAATCGCGTGCGGTTCTCCTTGGTGAGTGAGTCCCGGCACGTGCGCAGACCGTAGGTGCAGGGGCTGGTATCCACCACAACCGGAAGGCGGCCACCGTCCGACCAACGCCACAGGCTGTCGATGGTGCGGTTCGCCATCAGCCGGTGGGCCTCCACGTACCCCTTCGACGAGAACGGGACGCCGCAGCAGTGCCCCTCGACGTCGTCCGGGATCCACACCGGGTTCGCGGCCCTCGCCGCCAGCCGGACGAGCGCGTCGGACAGCGAGAGATCGCGTGGCTCGCCGGGCAGTGGCCCCATCGTGCGCGAGACGCACGACGGGAAGTAGACGGCGACCGCTCCCTCCCGCGCGGTGTCGGGTCGGGCATGTTCGGCAGGACCCGGCATGGGCGCCATCCACAGCGGCGTGTGCCTGCGGAGCACCGCCCCCGGGATGCGGGTCAGGGCCGTGAGCGTCCTCTGACCCACCAGGCGCTCCATGATCCGACCGACGCGAAGGCCCAGCCGAACCAGCGGCTCGACGAGGGCGAAGTGACGGGCCATCCAGCCGGCGATGCGATGACCAAGCGTCAGGTGTCGCCCGGCGCGCAGGTGCTTGGTCAACGCCCCCGTGTCGATCCCCACAGGGCACGCGGTGGCGCACAATCCGTCCGCCGCGCAGGTGTCGAGCCCGTCGTAGGTGAAATCGGCTTCCAGCGCCGCGATGTCCGCCGCTCGGTCCTTGCGTCCCCGGAGCCGTTCGATCTCGCGTCGAACGACGATGCGCTGGCGCGGCGTGAGCGTCAGGTCACGGCTCGGGCAGGTGGGCTCGCAGTAGCCACACTCGATGCACTTGTCCACCTCGTCTTCGACCGTCGGCAGGCTCTTGAGATTCGCCAGGTGGGCCCGGGGATCGCTGGTCAGGATCACGCCGGGGTTCAGGATCCCGTCCGGGTCCACGAGCGCCTTGAGACGCTGCATGATCACGTAGGCTTCCGGCCCCCACTCCGTCTCGACGAACGGGGCGACGTTGCGGCCGGTGCCGTGCTCCGCCTTCAGCGCACCGTCGTATCGGTGCACGACGAGGTCCACCACGTCGTCCATCAGCCGGGCGTACTGCGCGACCGCCGCCTGGTCGTTGAACGACTGGCTCAGGACGAAGTGCAGGTTGCCGTCCTTGGCGTGGCCGAACACGATCGCGTCGTCGTAGTCATGGCGGGCGAACAAGGTCCGCAGGTCGCCCACCGCGTCCGCGAGCCGGTCCACGGGGAAGGCCACGTCTTCGATCAGCACTGCCGTCCCGCGCTTTCGGGCCGCGCCCACCGAGGGGAACATGCCCTGGCGGACCTTCCACAGCGTGGCCTGTTCGGCCGAGGCGTGGGTGAACCGGGCGGGCTCGACCAGCCGCAACCCGCCGATGCCAGCCGCGGCGGCAGTCTCGAGCGAGCCGCGTGAGGCCTCGTCGGCCACCTGGAACTCGACGAGCAGTCCTGCCGCGTCGGCCGGCAGGCGCGCGATCGATGCCGGGACCCCGGCCTGGCGTTCGACCGAGCGGAGCGCCGCCCGATCCATGACCTCGATGGCCACAGCCCCCGCGTCACGGAGCGGGACGATGGCCGCGCAGGCGTCGCGAATTGTGGGGAAGAGCAGCAGCCCGGTGTACTTGACCGGCAGATCCGGGACGGTTCGAAGCGTCGCGCTGGCGATGAAGGCGAGCGTGCCTTCCGATCCCACGAGGAGGTGGGCGAGGATGTCCACGGGCCGAGCGAAGTCGAGGAACGCATTGAGGGAATAGCCCGTCGTGTTCTTCGTGAGGTACTTGCGGCGGATCTTCGCCTGGAGGCAGGGGTTCGTCGCGATCTCGCGTTGCAGTTCCAGCAGGCCGTCCGCCAGTGCCGGCTCCGCGGCCCGCAAGGCGGCGTCCGCCTGAGGATGGGCGGTGTCGATGACCGTGCCCGACGGCAGGACGAAGACCAGCGACTCGAGCGTGTGATACGCGTTCTGCGCGGTGCCGCAGCACATCCCGCTCGAGTTATTGGCGAGAATCCCGCCCATCATGCACGCCTGGAGTGACGCGGGGTCCGGACCGATCTTGGCGCGCGATGCCTCGAGCTGTCCATTCACGGCGGCGCCGACGACGCCTGGCTCGACGCGTACGAGGCGGCCGCCGTCGAAGATCTCGATGCCACGCCAGTGCCGGGACACGTCGGCGAGCACGCCGTCGGTCACCGCCTGCCCGGACAGGCTCGTGCCGGCGGCCCGAAACGTGAGCGGCACGTGGTGGAGCCGGCAGATCGAGAACAACTGTCGGACGTGATCGATGGACTGCGGCCTGACGACGGCCTGCGGCACCAGGTGATACACGCTGGCGTCGGACGCGTAGGCCGCCAGGTCGATCGGTCGAGTCAGCACGTGATCGTCGCCGACGATCCCACGGAGCGCTTGGTGAACTGCGAAGGACATCATGGTGATTCAGTTGATGATATGATGCGCCGTCTCGCGGCTCAACCAAAAGAGGAGATCCTGATGCGGAAGGTTGTCATTGCGCTCGCGTGCGCGTGTGCGTTGTCCGTGCCGCTGCTCGCGGCCACTCTCGCCGATGTGACCCTGCCCGACACCATGACGGTCGGCAACCAGACCCTGGTGCTGAACGGCATGGGCCTGCGGACCAAGATGTTCATGAAGATCTACGTGGGCGGGCTCTACGTGGAGAAGAAGACGGGCGACGCGAACGCCATCATCCAGGCGGACGCCACCAAGCGCGTCGTGCTGCAGTTCATCTACGGTGAGGTGACCCGCGATCAGATGGTGGAGTCGTTCAGCGAAGGATTCAAGGGCAACGCCCCGGGCGCGATCAAGTCCCAGGTCGATCAGCTCCTGAACGCGCTCGAGACGATGAAGAAGGGGGAGCAGTTGGTGGCGACGTACGTGCCCGGCACCGGCATGACCCTCACGATCCGCGGCACGGACAAGCTGACGATTGCCGGGCTGCCATTCGCCCAGGCGCTGTTCTCGGTGTGGCTCGGACCGAAGCCGCCGACCTCCGACCTCAAGAACGGGATGTTGGGGAAGAAGTAGGGTCGTCGGGTTCCAGGACGTGACGCAGGGCGTCCACCAGATCGGCACGATCGAACGGTTTCGCCAGCGTCGCGTCCGCCCCCAGGGTAGCCGCCACCGCCAGGTACGGCACGGGCGATTGTCTTCCGCCGCCTGACATCGCGATGATCTTCACCCCTGGCCATCGCTTCCTGATGACCGCGATGGTCTCGATCCCTTCGCTCTCCGGCATGATCAGATCGGTGATCACGAGGTCAACGGGGTTCTCCTCCAGCCGCTGGACCGCCTCCTTGCCGTTGCCGGCCAGGATCGTCTGGTGGTTCATCTTGCGGAGCATCCGGTCCAGGATAACAAGGATGTCCGGTTCGTCGTCCACGATCAGAATGCGCGCCATAGGCTTGTCATCCAAACTCGAGCACACACCGGCCTGAAGACCGGCCAGACGCGGCCGTCCACCTCCTCGGTAATCGGCCGTGAACCTCCGAGCATGAGTACAGGTCAGCCTGCTTCGCGAACATGTGTCGGCGATCAGGCGTTGCCCGGCTGCGGAGTCGTGCCTGGCTGAGGCTGACGGCCGTTCATCACCAGCCCGCCAAAGCCGAGCGCCAGGAAGATCACGGCCTGCACGCCGGTCCGGTACTGCGGGGGCGACGTCGAGAACGCCAGGTAGAGAAAAAACGCCCCCAGCAGGAAGATCAGGCTGTAGGCGCCATACATCAGCATCCGTGCGCCACGCCGCGCCTCGGGTGTGTCCTTCCCGAATCGTCGCGAGAACACGATCAGGCCTGCCGCGGCGACGACGTCGAGGGCCACGAAGAGCAGCCAGAAGAGCCGCGCTCGTTCCGACGCCATCGGGGTATTGATGGCCGGCACCATGATCTTCGCGTACAGGTAGGAGCCGATATTGCTTCCGAGCAGCGAGCCGAGCACGCCATACAGGAAGGCGTAGCCCATGTAAACCGCCTTCCGGTCCGCAGGGGCGACGAGGCTGACGAAGCTGTAGTACTTCGGGTGGGCCGTCATCTCGCCGATCGAGAACACCGCGATGCCCAGCACGAAGACCCAGGGATTCCGCGACGCCGCGAGGCAGAGGAACCCGAGCGCGCCGATCGCCATGCCGATGACCATGGTGGGCAGCGCCGGCCGGTTCTTCACGATGCGGCTGACGAGCACCTGGAGCAGGATGATGGTGCCGGCGTTGATCGAGGTGACGTGTTCGGCGTCGAACGCGAAGGTCCACGGCAGGCCCACCGCGTGGAAGGCCGAGGTCAGGGCCGCGCTGACCGGCGCGCGGTCCACGAAGTCGCGAAGGTAGTAGAGGACCGTCCCGAAATTCTGGAAGTAGAGGATCCAGAAGCCCGAGTAGACGACGATCATCAGCATGAACCGAGAGTCGCCGAGCACCTCGGCGGCGCCCATCAGCGTGTCCTTGAGTTTCTTGGTGCTGCCGGTTCCCGGGGGATCGCGGAACACGAAGATCGTGGGCAGCAGCATGAGGCCGGTGTAGATGGCCGACGCGGCAAACACATATCGCCAGGACCAGCCGCGGAGCACGCTGACGACCAGCGGCGCCAGGAAGGCGCCGAGGTTGATCATCCAGTAGTAGATGCCGAAGCCGAACGCGGAGTTCGTTTCGTCCGTCGTGCGCGCGATCGTGCCTGAGATAATCGGCTTGAAGAGGCCCGAGCCGGTGGCCATGATGAGCAGGGCCAGGAACACCAGCGCGTAGCTCGACATGTACCCGGCGGCAAAGTAGCCGCACGTGAGGAAGGAGAACGCCACCATCAGCATCCGGCGATAGCCGTAGCGGTCGGCGAGGGCGCCGCCGAGGATCGGCAGCACGTAGGTGGCCGCGTAGATGATGCCCTGCAGGAAGCCCACGGCCTCGACGCTCTCGCCCAGCCCACCGCTGGCCACGCTGCTGGTCAGGTAGATGGCCAGCACGGAGTTCATCCCGTAGTAGGCGGCGCGCTCGAACAGCTCCATGACGTTCGCGGTCCAGAACGTCGTGGGGAATCCGCTGCGGGGCCGGGACGAGGCGGTATCGACAGCAGGCATGTCACTCCCGTGGGGCGAGGCGTCGGCCTTGCCAGACAACGTGTGCGGCAAGGCGCCGGCCCTGCCAGAGTTCCTACCGTTCGCTGATCACGATGCGTCGGCCGTCATACGCCGGGCGAATCGTGCCCTTCTCGCGGATGTACGTGATAAGCGTCTCCAGGCGCGGCTTGCCCGTATCCCGGATGGCCAGCCCCTTCAGCGCGAAGCCGGCGAAGTACGAGTTGGTGACACCGTTGTACGTCCGGCTGTCGTTGAGCGGTTGGCCGCTGATGGTGACCTCCGCCAGCTCCTTGTTCTGCAGGCGGTAGCGGATGCCCGACACGGCCGGGGAGTAGCGCTGGAGAATCTGGCGGATCTCCTTGCCGGTCGCCTTGAACGTGATCACGGTGTTGTTGAACGGGTCGAGCGTCACCAGGTCCCCGCGCGTGATCGCGCCCCGGAGGAGCGGCGCGCGGATGCCGCCGAGGTTCTCAACCGCGAAGTCGGCGTTGAACGACTCGCGCAGCGCGTCCGACATCAGGTGGTATTCCGCCATGTCGTCGCCGCGGCTGCTGAATTCGCCGGCGGCCTGTCCGATCACCTCGCCGTAGCGGGGCGCAATCGGCTTCCAGAACTGTTCCAGGATCGCGGCGACGCCCGGGTCTTCGGGGATGTCCGGGCTGACGGGAATCAGTTGCGCGCGGTACCGATCCACGTGCCACGCACCCGTCTCGTCCTTGGCGAAGAGCAGGTCGAGCCGGCCCAGTTCACCGGCCCATTGGTGCGCCTGGACGATGACTGTGCCGTTCACGGACGCCGCCTCGAGTTCCTGCGAGTGCCAGACCAGTTCGCCGGACGGCATGCGGCTGTGCGAATGACCGCCGACGATCACGTCGATCTCGGGGACCTCAACGGCGATCCGCTGGTCCATGTCCTCGCCGGCGTGCGAGAGCAGGACGATGATGTCGACCTGCGTCCGCAGCGTGGCCACCGTCTGCCTGGCGGCCGGGATTTCGTCCGTGACGTCGAACGTCTCTTTTCCGGCAGGGTAGGTGGCCGCTTCCTTCGTCATCAGGCCGAACACGCCCACCCGAACTCCGCCGACCTTGCGGATGATGTAGGGCAACACCATCGGCTTCGACGTGGTGCGATCGGTGACGTTCGCGCAGACCAACTCGTACTTGGTCATCGCGATCAGTTTCCGCACCTGCGCCGCCGTGTTGTTGAACTCGTGGTTGCCAAGGGTGCCCATGTCGTAGCCCACAGCGTTCATGGCTGCCACGTCGGCTTCGCCGTGGTACTCGATTGAGAACGGCGTGCCGTCCGAGTAGTCACCGATATCGACCAGCCACGTGGGCACGGCCCGCTTGTCGAGTTCCTGCCGGATGCGCTTGACGAGCGTGGCCCGGCGGGCGATCCCCCCGATGTCCTTATAGACGCGGAGCCCCTGCAGTTCCCGGCCCGATGCGGCGGAATCGGGATAGCTGAACGGGAGCATGTGGCCGTGCGTGTCGTTGGTGTGGAGAATGGTCAGCGACGCGGTCTGTGCGGCCGCGAACGGAGCCGCCGCCAGCAGCGACACGGCGATGACCATGAACAGACAGTTGAGCTTTCTCACAGAGGCGTCCTTCGGTGCAGCCGTCAACGGACGGCGGTGACTGGGCGGAACCACAGAATCCTAGCGCAGTAGCCGGGCTGCGTTCTTGGCCCATAACATCCTACACCGGGGAGGCTGCGGTGAACCGGCACTTCATCGCCAACGCGTTTACCGGCAGCCGGCCGGCGAGATCGTGGTCCAGGACCCCGCGACCGGGGAGACGCTCGACTGCGTCCCGCTCGGCAGCGCCGCGGATGTCAGCCTGGCCGTGGCTGCCGCACAGGCCGCCTCGGTCCATCAGTCATGAGGTAAAATAACGGGCTTGCCGTCGTCATCATCCCGATCTACCCCTCTGAGGTCATGATGTCCGCAGACTTCCAGCGCGTAGCCATCGTCAACCGCGGCGAGCCGGCGATGCGCGTGATCCATGCCATTCGCGAATTCAACCTGGAACGCTCCACAGGGATCAGCACCATCGCGCTGTTCACCGATCCGGATCGTCGGTCGCGCTTCGTGCGCGAGGCTGACGAATCGTACAACCTCGGTCCGGCGACCTTCGTGGATGATGCGGACGGGCAACGGAAGCCGACCTACTTGAATTACGACCGGCTGGAGCAGGCGCTGGTGGCGGTCCAGGCCGATGCGGTCTGGGTCGGGTGGGGGTTCGTGGCCGAACGCGCCGACTTCATCGAGCTGTGCGACCGGATCGGGGTCACTTTCATCGGCCCGACCAGCCACGCGATTCGACGGCTGGGGGACAAGATCTCCGCGAAGCGGCTGGCCGAACAGGCGGGCCTCCGCGTGACGCCGTGGGGAGGCGAGGCCGCGGCCACGCTGGACGTCGCGTGGGTGCACGCCCAGCGTCTGGGCTATCCGGTCGTGGTGAAGGCGTCCGCGGGGGCGGGCGGCCGGGGCATCCGGCGCGCGTGGAGCGAATCGGAACTGGCGACGGCCTTCGACAGCGCTCGGCGCGAGGCGGGGCGGACGTTCGGTGACGCCACCGTGTACGTGGAACGCTGGCTCGAAGGCGTCCGCCACGTCGAAGTCCAAATCCAGGGCGATCACCACGGCGCGATGTGGGCGCTCGGCGTCCGCGATTGCACGATCCAGCGACGATTCCAGAAACTGCTGGCCGAAGCGCCGTCGCCCGCCCTGCTGGCCGGCGAAGAGCAGGCGCTGAAAGAGGCGGCCATTCGCCTGTGCCGGGCGGCCGACTACCAGGACGCGGCCACCGTCGAGTTCCTGTTCGACCCCTCCACGCGCCAGTTCTCCCTGATGGAGGTCAACCCGCGCCTCCAGGTCGAGCACCCGGTCACCGAGCTCACCACCGGCGTTGACCTGGTGAAGCTGTCGCTGCACGTCGTGCGCGGCGGGCGGCTCGAGGGCGAGCCGCCAGCAACGACGGGCCATGCGATCGAGGTGCGGTTGAACGCGGAGAACGTGGATGCCGGGTTCTCCGCGGCTCCGGGCGAGGTCGAGCTGTTGCGCCTGCCGACTGGGCCGGGCCTCCGCGTGGACTCGGGCGTCGCCGAGGGCGACCTCATCCCACCCGAATTCGGCTCGATGTTCGCGAAGCTGTCGGCCCTGGGACACACGCGCGAGGAGGCGCTGGGCCGCCTGAAGCGGGCCCTGGCCGAAAGCGCCATCGTGGTGAAAGGCGGGACGACGAATCGGACGTTCCTGTTGCAACTGCTCGACCGCGACGAAGTGCGGGCCGGGCGGGTGGACGTCGGCTGGCTCGATCGATTGAGCCAGCGGCCGGTGATCGGTCCCGGCGACCACGCGGGGATTGCACTCCTCCAGGCGGCCATCGAAGTGTACGGCGCGGAATCGGACGCGGAACTCGAGGAGTTCTTCTCGTCGTCCGCCCGCATGAAGCCGACGTGCCGGCCCGACGTGGGGCGCCAGGTGGAGATCGGCTACCTGGGCCACCGTTACCAGTTCAAGGTGTATCGCCAGGGACTGCAGGAATACCGGATCGACGTGGCCGGTACCCGCATCGACCTGAGCGTGGAGCGGCTCGGGCCGTGCGAGCGGTGGACGACTCACGGCGAGCATCGTTACCGCGTGCTGTCGCTCGTTCAGGGCTACACGCACCTGATCGAGATTGACGGCGTCCCGCATCGCATCTCCCGGGCCGACGCCGGCATCGTCCGCGCGCCAGGCCCGGCGATGGTCGTTGGCGTCAACGTGAAGGCGGGCGACCACGTCTCGGCGGGGGACCGCCTCGCCGTCCTTGAGTCGATGAAGATGGAGCTGGCCGTCACCGCGCCGTTCTCGGGCACGATCCGCCATGTCATGGTGATGGCGAACGCCCAGGTGGGTGCCGGCACGCCATTGCTGCACGTGGACGCCGAGCGCGACGAGAGCGGCGACGAGGAAGGCGTTCGCGTCGCATTCGAGGGGATCTCGCTGCTCAAGCAGCGCCGCGAGCGCCGCGTGTCCCGGACCCGCGCGGTCCTCGAGGGCGTGAAGGCCGGCTTCGGCGAGCTGAAGCGGGGCCCCGGGCACCGCGCGCCGGTGCTGCTCCTCACCCTCCGACGCTTGATGCTCGGGTTCGACGTCGATCCCGTGGAGTCGAAGCGTCTCGTCAGCGAGTACGTGCGCGCGTCCCAGGCGCTCGAGGAGGGGGACCCGGAACGGCGACGCGCAGAAGACGACCTGCTGCGCATCTTCGCGGACGTTTCGGCGGTGTTTGGGCGCCACGCGGCGCCGGAGGGCAGCGACGCGGATGGGACGCTCAGCGCGGAAGAATACCTCTTCACGTACCTCCGTACGCTGGAGGCCAGGGGCGGAGATCTGCCGCGCGCATTCCTCGACAAGCTGCAGCGCGCCCTGGCTCACTATGGCGTGGACACGCTCGAGCCGACCTCAGCCCTGCGCGAAAGCCTGTTGTGGATGTTCAAGTCCCACCGCCGGGTGGACCAGCAGGTGGACGCCGTCGCGGCAGTGCTCGCGCAGCGCCTGGTCTGCGGCGACACGGCGGACGTCCCCGGCTTTCTCGCGCTGCTCGACCGGCTGATTGCCGTGTCACGACATCGTTACCCTGGCGTCTGCGATGTGGCGCGCGACGTGCGCTATCGGGCGTTCGACCGTCCCGCCTTCGAGCAGTCGCGACGGTCCGTCTACGCGACGATGGAGGCGCACCTGGCGACGCTCGCTCGCGACCCGTACGGTGCGGACCGCCGGGCGCGGATCGCGGCGCTCGTGGAGTGTCCGCAGCCGCTGAAGGAGCTGTTCGCACCCCGCTTCGACCAGGCCACGCCGGTCGTGCGCGAGGTCATGCTCGAAGCGCTGACCCGTCGTTTCTACCGCATCCGCGACCTCGGCTCGTTCATAGGGCTCGAGTCGGGTGATCGGACCCTGGGACTCACCGACTATGCGCTGGACGGACGTCGAATCCACATCATTGCCACCCACACCAGCGCACCGGACTCGAGGCGGGCGCTCGAGACGATCCAGCAGGTGTTGCACTCGATCCCGGCCGGGCACGAGATCGTCGTGGACCTCTACGTGTGGACGCGCAGCGTCCTGAACGACCCGGATGCCGCCTCCGACGAACTCTGCCTGCTGCTCGACCAGGCGGGCTTCGAGCGCCCGGTCAGGCGCGTGGTGATCATGGTATCGGGGCCAGGCGTCGCCGCGGCCACCGGGCAGACGCAGTGCCTGACGTTCCGTTCGGGTCCGGCCGGGTTCCGAGAGCAGAAGCTGTATCGCGGCATGCACCCAATGATGGCCAAGCGGCTCGAGTTATGGCGGCTGCGTAACTTCTACGTGAACCGGCTGCCGTCGGTCGAGGATGTCTACCTGTTCCACGGCGTGGCGCGAGACAACCCGAAGGACGAGCGGCTGTTCGCGTTGGCGGAAGTGCGCGACGTCACGCCGATCCGGAACAGCAGCGGCGGCCTCGTGCAGGTGCCACACCTCCAGCGGATGCTGATGGAGGCGCTCACCGCCATTCGCCAGGAACAGCTGCGCCGCCCGCCAGGGAGCCGGCTGCAGTGGAACCGCGTGCTGCTGTACGTCCGTCCAACGCTGGCCCTCACGAAGGAAGAGCTCGAAGGGATCGCGCGGCGGATGGGCACCGAGGCCGAGGGACTTGGGCTGCAGAAGGTGGTGGTGCGGGCGAGCATTCCGGACGAGAATGGCGTGCCGCGTGACACGGTGCTCCGCGTGGCGGTCGCGGCTGGCCAGGCGTTGGCGCTCCAGTTCAGCCCGGCGTCGGACGAGCCGATCCGGCCGCTGACCGAGTACGCGCAGAAGGTCGTGCGCATGCGCCAGCGCGGGCTGACGTATCCGTACGAGCTCATTCGCATGCTGACGCCCGCCCGCGAGGCGATGCAGGCCGACCTGCCGCCTGGCGAGTTCGTCGAGCACGATCTCGGCCCGGACGGTCAACTCGTTCCGGTCGATCGCCCCTATGGCCATAACACGGCAAACGTCGTCGTCGGGCTGATCAAGAACGTCACCGACAAGTACCCGGAAGGGATGACCCGCGTGATCATCCTGGGCGATCCGAGCAAGGAAGTGGGCTCGCTGGCCGAGCCCGAGTGCGCGCGGATCCTGGCGGCGCTCGACCTGGCCGAGCGGATGCGCGTCCCGCTCGAATGGTTCGCGCTCTCGGCCGGCGCGAAGATCTCGATGGAGAGCGGCACCGAGAACATGGACTGGATTGCGCAGGTGCTGCGCCGGCTCATCGAGTTCACCCAGGCAGGCCACGAGATCAACATTATCGTCATCGGCATCAACGTCGGCGGCCAGCCGTACTGGAACGCCGAGGCGACGATGTTGATGCACACCCGCGGGATCCTGATCATGACCCCCGAGGGCGCGATGGTGCTGACGGGGAAGACCGCGCTCGACTATTCCGGGTCGGTCTCGGCCGAAGACAACCAGGGCATTGGCGGCTACGAGCACATCATGGGGCCGAATGGCCAGGCCCAATACTGGGCGCGCGACCTCGGCGAGGCCTGCCAGACCCTGCTGCGGCACTACGATCACACGTATGTCGTGCCGGGTGAGCGGTTCCCGCGGCGCGCGGTCACGCGCGATCCGATCGCCCGCGACGTCCGGGTCTTCCCGCACGGCGACGTGCAGGGGACCGGGTTCGAGCTGGTCGGCGACATCTTCTCGGACGAGAAGAACCCCGGACGCAAGAAGCCGTTCGACATCCGCAAGGTGATGCGCGCGGTCAGCGATCAGGACCACGAGCCGCTCGAACGGTGGTCGCACATGCGAGACGCCGAGAATGCGGTGACCTGGGACGCCCACGTCGGCGGCTACCCGGTCGCGATGCTCGGATTCGAGTCGCGCGCCGTGCCGCGCGTCGGCATGGTGCCGCCTGACGGCCCTGAGCAATTCACGTCGGGGACGTTGTTCCCGATGG
>JANYLG010000039.1 GCA_025363775.1 Acidobacteriota bacterium
GCGAGCGCGACGCTGAGCTTCACGCGGACCGACGGGACGGTGATCACGTCGACCACCACCGTGCCGGCCGGCGGGCGAGTGAGCCTGTGGACGAAGGGGATCACGGGCTTGGCGGACACGAGCTTCCGCACCGTGGTGGCCGTGACCAACGGCGTGGGGATCGTGGCCGAGCGGGCGACGTACTGGCCGCTGACCACCGGCGGGGGCGTCTACAGCGCGGCGGCCGGGACGGCGTCCACGGCGGCCGCGTCGGCGGGGACGGCGACCACGCCGCTGGCGCCGCTCGCCATCCCGCTCGAGACGGGCGCGGACACGGACGTGCCGGCGGTGCAGACGTTCAACCCGTACGCGGCCACGACCTTCCGCGGCACCGGGCCGCGGCTCTACCAGCGCCTGGTCGGCTATCCCGGGCGCGGCGGCGGTGTCCTGGCGGACGACGCGGAGCCGGATACCGGGCCGCCAGGAGGAGTCGCCGTCTCCGCCGCGTCGGTGACGGCGGGCGCGATGTCGGCGGCCCTGCTCGAGCGCGGTGCGGGCGCGACGACCACCGCCATCACCACCACCTGGTTTGGGGCCCACCTGACGGGCGGGAGGCGACGATGAGACACCAACGCCGCTCCGCCGTCGTCATGGACCGGGTCGGGCGATCATTCAGGCCAGTCTCGACCAGGCCCGTGTCACGCTGCACGCTTCGCCGCGCGGCCCTCGTCGTCATCGTCCTGCTGGTGGGACTGACCGGTGCGGCCGGAGTCGCGCAGGCACAGCCGCCGCCCGAGACGATCGAGTACTATGCGACCGACGCGCTCGGGTCGGTCCGGGTCGTGTTCACGCCGACGGGCCAGGTGCTGGGCCGATCCGACTACCTGCCGTTTGGCGAGACGCTGAATCAGAGCGGCGCGCTGCCGCGTCAGCGCTTCACGGGGCAGGAGCGGGATGACGAGGCCGGCCTCGACTACTTCAACGCACGGTCGCTGCAGACGCGAACCGGACGGATGAACCGGCCGGACCCGCTGTTCGGCAACGCGACAGGTGACCCGCAGGCCTGGAATCGGTACGCCTACGTCGCCAACAACCCATTGCGCTTCACGGACCCAAGCGGCATGCAGACATTCAAGGTCCTGATAGTCGGCCATCAGCCGGAGTATCCCCCTGAGCAGATGTCGGAAGCGGCGATGGAGGGGTTTTCCGACCTGCTTGCCGGAGCGGGAGGGAACAGCTGGTACGAATGGCTAAGCGGCGGGACGAATTTCTTCCCCTTCTTCGGTAAACACGGCAGTCCAGGAGCCGATAACGGGCAGAAACCGTCGCCGCCAACGTCGCCACCAACGCCGACGCCTCAGCCCTCGACGTTGTCTGTTGCGGAGCGACAGAAAGTGTATGCCGAAGTAGTCAAGCCTGCCCTTCGGGATCTCTTCAAGATTCCCGGACAGTGGGAGTGGGGAACCACAGTGTGCCGAAAAGGCAACTGCTTCTACGCCATGACGCCCCGTACGGACTTTGATTCGGGTAGCGTTCGGTTGGCGTGGTGTGCAAGCGACGAGACCACGATAGCGTTCCTGCACCGACACACCACGAGCGATCAGCCGTCCGGTATTCAATTCTACAACACCTTGTCAGACGTCTATATGTCGGGTGTGTCCTATCCCAATTACCTCTTCTACATGGTGGGGAACCAAAGTTCCATCTGGGACTATTCGGCTGGTTACATGAAAGGCCCGTATGACAGCATCTTCAGGTAGGATGCCAGAGCGGGGAGGCATTCTGGCACACGCCGCCAACCGGCCGACATCAACTGCTCGCGCTTTCGAAGTGTTACACCGACCTGGATGGATCGTCGCGGTCATCCTCGCGCTGATCGCAAGCCTGGGATGCCAAGCACGTCCGACGAAACGCGCAATCCCCTCGGGGGGCGGCCGTTCCGGCGTAGCGTCGGCGGACACATCGCTCAAAGATGCGATTGATGTCCACGATGTCGCCGCGGTCAAGCGCGCGCTCGATGCAGGTGCGGACCCCAATGCGCTCGTTCCGCCCGAGCAACCGGTGTTGGTTCGTGCAGTGCTCAAGGGAGATGTCAGCATCCTCCGGATGTTGCTGGCCGCCGGGGCCAATCCGAATGGCGACCCTCGGGTGCCGCACATCCAGCCGCTGTCTTCAGCGTCCTTGGAAGGAGTGCACCCCGACGTTGTCACCGAGCTTCTGCGGGCCGGAGCGAACCCAAACGCACCCAGCGAAGGAATGTCGCCCCTTGGGATTGCCGCATTCCGCGGTAATGGCGCTGCCTGCTTCGTCCTCGTCAAGGGCGGAGCCCACGTAAACGGTTGGAATCTCTGGCCACCACCACCGGGACACCCAAGGCTGAACGCCGAGCCGACGCCTGGGCGAGGGCGAACTGCGCTCATGCTCGCTGCCGCGAGGGGACATGATGGAGTTGTACAGATGCTCCTGCGACTGGGAGCAGATCCGAGCCTGAAGAATGACAAGGGGCAGACAGCGCTGGCCCTTTCGGCCGAGTACGAGTGCCCGATCGACTCGATCCGAACTCTCCTGCAAGTTCCGAGAGCTCCATCCCGCTGACTAGCAGGTTGAGGTTGACGGGGATCGGCGTTGGAGCATTGCCGAGAACAACACGGCGCCGGCAGCATTCATCGACGATGTCACCGTGGCGAAAGGCCGGGCACGACAGGGTCGTCTGGCGGCCGACGACGGGCACGTGGCGGGTACGCCGCGGGAGCGGTGATCAACGGGCGGGAAGGCACTTTCAGGGCTGCCCGCCACCGGCGACCCGGTGGGCATCGTGGTCGAGCGGACGGAGGCGGAGCCTCGAAGGGCACAGCACGCCGGGGGCCTCGAGCCTGTCGGCGCACTCGACGTCTTGAAGGGCCGGAGTCGATCCGATGGCGTCAGATTCCTGCGACGTGTCTCGCGCCCTTCAAGGCGTCGACGCCCCGCGCCTGCGCGGGCCGCTGTTGGGGTGGGCGGCCTGCTCGGCGGCCTGGTGTCAGGGCGATCCCACTGGCCATCGGAGGATCCGATGGTGTCTTCTCTTGAGGTGCAACCAACAAGGGAGGGCGCGTGGGATCGCTGGCCGATTGTACCCGGATCGTGGGACTCGTCGGATTTCGTGTGACGCAGCTGGAGCTCGACGGAGACGGCGCCGAAGTGGCGGTGCGGGTCCACCTGGAACGGCGCGGGGCGCGGCGCTACCCGTGCAGTGGCTGTGGGCGCCGGACGGGGCGCGTGCGAGACGCGACGGTGCGCACCTGGCGCGACCTGCCGTGGGCGCTGCACCCGGTCACGCTGGTCTATGGTCAGCGCCGGGTCCGGTGCCGCGCCTGCGGGATCCGCACGGAGCGCGTGGAGTTCGCGGACCCGAAGGCGCGCCTGACGCGTCGTCTGCAGCACCGGGTGGGGCTCGACTGTCAGTCGATGCCGACGAGCCACGCGGCGCTGCGGCATGCCGTGAGTTGGGGCGCCGCCCGGCGAGCGGAACGACGCTTCCTCGAGCGGTGGGACGCGGGGCGGCCGCGGCGTCGCCCCCGGCATCTCGGCGCCGACGAGATCCACCGCGGCAAGGGGACAGCACTTCTGGACGGTGCTCTCGGACATCGTCCACGGCGAGGTGATCGGCTTGGCAAAGGACCGGACGGAGGAAGCCTTGACGGCCCTGCTCACCACGGCGCTCGATGCGCGCCAGCGCACCGCCGTGGAAGCCGTCTGTCTCGACATGCACCGGCCCTACCTCAATGCGGTGACGACCGTTCTGCCGAAGGCCGAGGTCGTGTTCGACAAGTTCCATGTACTGCAGCACGCGGCCGAGGCCCTCGACGAGGTGCGTCGCCACGAGTTCTTCCGCGCCGGGCCCGTCATGCGGGAATTCGGACGCGGCAAACGCTGGTTGCTGCTCCGACGCTGGCGCGACGTGCGCGGGAAGAAACGGCAGGCGCTTCGGGAGCTGTTCGCGGCGAATCGTCGGCTCTTCAAGGCCTACCTTCTGCGCGAGCAGTTGGATCGGCTGTGGACCTACACGACCCGACCCGGCGTGTTGCGGTTCGTGCTCGGGTGGATCGACGCGCTCCGCTGGCAGCGCCTGCCCGAAATGGAACGCTTGGGCGATCTGATCTTCCGGCATCTCGAGGGGATTGCGGCTTACTGTGATCACCCCGTGCGGTTTGGGGTCGTCGAGTCCCTCAACACCACCATCAAGGCCGTCCTCCGCCGCGCACGCGGCATGAAGGACGAAGCGATGCTGGTGCTCAAGCTGAAATGGGCAACGGCGCGACCGATCCGAACCGCACGCGATCTGAGTCGCTTCCTTCACCTGGACCCTGTGGAATCAGTGCACTGAAAACGGCGAAGACCCCAGATTCCTGCGACGTGTCTCGCGCCCTTCAAGGCGTCGACGCCCCGCGCCCGCGCGGGGCCAGCCAACAGCGCTTCTGGTTCCAGACCTCCTGACATAGGAGTCTGAAAGACCGCATGTTCATTGGGTTCCCCTGCGAAGGGGCGGGGACCCAAACCTGTCCGCTTTTGTTGACCGGAGGATGGCGACGCGGAGTGCCAAGCTCTTGCCATGGCAGGAGCCGATCGACAGCCGCGTCTCTTCGCCGATCCCGTCGGTGACGGCGGGGCGGTTCTCATCAATGATCGCTGCGTGGTCCGGACGGCCGATGGGTTTCGTGTCGTGATCGTTTCTGGTGCGATCATGGCGCACGACGCGGTCGCGGATCGCATGGCCGAGACGTACGCGATGGTGAATCTCGTAGAGCACGGCTGGGCCGCACAGCAGGAGGTCGCCCGGGCCTTCGGCTGTTCGACACGGAGTGTTCGCCGACACCAAGGCCGGTTCCAGGCGGCCGGCCTCATCGCGCTGGGCCGGGCGGTTGGCTATCCCCGCGGGCGCACGCGTGTCGCCCCTGGCCGCGAGCCCCTGGTGCGACGGCTCAAAGAGCAGGGCGTCGCGAATCGCGAGATCGCGCGACGGCTCGGCGTGACGCCGAAGGCGGTGCGCAAGCTCCTGAAGCGCTTCGGGTGGCGCGACTCCGACGTGGCGCAGATGGGCCTGCCGATCGCGCGACCAGACGGGGACCCAAACCTGTCCGCTTTGCCGATCACGCCCGTCGCGTCCGTCTCGGCGCCGACCGCTCCACCTGCCGCGTGGGGCGCGTCCACGGTCGAGGACGCCGAGCCGTTTTCGCGATCGTGCGATCGGGATCCGGCCGATCGGCGCCGGGACCGGGTGCTCGCGTACCTCGGCCTGCTCGATGACGCCGCCCCCGTGTTCCGCGCCGGCACGCGGGTCCCGCACGCCGGCGTCTTGTGTGCGCTGCCCGCCCTGGTGGACCGTGGCATCTTCCGCATCGCCCGGGGCATCTACGGCAGCCTCGGTCCAGCCTTCTACGGGCTGCGCACGAAGCTGGTGGCGCTCCTGCTGATGGCGCTCTTGCGGATCAAGCGGCCCGAGGGGCTGAAAGAACACGTCCCAGCGGATCTCGGCCGGCTTCTCGGTTTGGACCGAGCGTTCGAGGTCAAGACGTTGCGACGGAAACTGACGCGCCTGGCGGGCGTGGGCCGAGCGGTCGCGTTCGGACGGGCCCTGGCTGAGCATCGCGTCGCCGCGCGCGGAGTAGCCATCGGCTTCCTCTCTGTGGATGGTCATGTCCGGGTCTATCACGGCCAGCGGACCCTGCCGAAGGCCCACGTCGCCCGCATGCGACTCGCGATGCCGGCCACGACGGACTACTGGGTCAATGATCAGGCCGGCCAACCCCTCTTCGTGGTGACGGCCGAGGCCAACGCGGGGATGACGAAGATGCTGCCGCGCCTGCGTGATGAGATCCGGGTGCTCGTCGGCCCGCGTCGCATCACGATCGTGTTCGACCGCGGCGGGTACCGTCCGAAGCCCTTTCGCACGTTGATCAACGATGGCTTCGACATCCTCACCTATCGCAAGGGCCCGAGTCGTCGCGTTGCCCGATCGCGCTTCACCCTGCACGAGGCCGTCCTCGATGGCCAGCCGGTCTCGTACCGTCTGGCGGATCAGGGCGCGTGGTTCCTGCGTGGCACGCTCCGGTTGCGCCAAGTCACTCGACGGATCACCCTGACGAAGAAACTCCAGGAGGCCCGCGCCGCGTTTGACCACGTGACCGCCGAGTACGGGGCCGAAGCCTTCGTCAACCCCGAGCAGGCCCGACCGACCATGCGGGGCTTCAAGATCGCCCACGGCTCGCTCGCCCGTCGTCTGCGAGACGCCTTCACGCGGATCACCGCGCTCGAACAGGCCCGGGCCGCCATGCCCGAACGCGTGCCGATCCGGGCCGTCGCCGCGGCGGACGTGGTGAAACTCGCCCCAGAACGCCAGTGGCTGACCACCCTCATCAAAATGGTGGCCTACCAAGCCGAACGTGATCTCGTGCAGCTCGTGGCGCCGTACTACAAACGCAGCGCCGACGAAGGCCGGACCCTCGTCCGGTCCGCTCTGATGTCCGCAGCCGACCTGGACGTGACGGAAAACGAGCTGCGAATCACTCTCGTCCCCTTGAGTGCGCCCCACCGGACTCGGGCGATCGCGGCGCTGTGCGGCGATCTCAACCACCGCGAGACCCTCTTCCCCGGGTCACGGCTTCGACTGCGCTTCGCCGTCGCGACTGCCGATCGCACCCCAAAGCGGACAATTCCATGAGGCCTATGTCAGGAGGTCTGGGTTCTAGCGGGGCGGGCGGCGGCGCCGGGCATGCTTGGCGGTCCGAGGCCCGCCTCGCTAGAACTTCGCGGAAGGCGACATGGCCTACTTCGCGACGTACTATGCGCTGCTCAACCCGGGGATCTCGGAGGCGACCGTCCGCCTGCAGTACCTGCACGCGAACGGGCAGACGTACACGCAGGACGTGGTGGTGCCGGCGCAGCGGCGGCTCACGGTGTATCCGGGGAGCGTCCCGGCGGGCGCCTTCGGGTGCCATCTCACG
>JANYLG010000044.1 GCA_025363775.1 Acidobacteriota bacterium
ACGTCGCACGACTGCTCGATCGCGTGCCGCAGGTCCATCGTGCCGTGGCCACCCTTCTTCCAGCAGTGGAACAGCCGGCCGTAGAAATCGGCGCCGCCCGTGCAGTGCACCGTGAAATCGGGGGTGATGATCCCCTCCTCCAGGGCCGCCGCGGCCACCGCCATCTTGAAGGTGGATCCCGGCGAATAGCGTCCCTGGATCGCGCGGTCCTGCATCGGCTTCAGCGCGTCGGCGTTGAGCGCGGACCAGGTGGCGCGGTCGATGCCCGTCGCAAACGTGTTCGGATCGTAGGCCGGGAGGCTGACGTAGGACAGCAACTCGCCGGTTTTCGGGTCGAGCACGACCGCCGCGCCGGCGTAGCCCAGCGCCTTGAACCCCTCTTCGGTCGCGCGCTGGACGTCGTAGTCGATCGTCAACTGCACGCGCCGGCCTTCTGAGGGCGGCACTTCGTCGATCGTCCGGATCTCTCGCCCCAGGCTGTTGACCACCACGCGCCGCGCGCCGTCCACGCCCATCAGCAGCTTGTTGTAGATCTTCTCGAACCCGGCCTGCCCCACCACGTCGCCGGAACGGTAGCCCTCTCGCGTCAGCTGGCCCTCGGTCACCTCGCCGACGTAGCCGAACAGGTGGGCGGCCATCGCGTCGGTCGGATACCGCCTCGTCGGCACGCGTTCCACCACTACTTCGGGCAGTTCGGTATCGAGCCGATGCGCGGTGACGGCGGCCACCTGCGCGAGCGTCGCGTCTTCGACGATCGAGATCGGTTCGTAGCCCGGCTGACCGCGGTGCCGGCGGACCGCCTCGCGAATCGACGCCTCGTCAAGACCTGCCACCTGCGCGAGGAGCCGGATGGTCCGGTCCATGTCACGGCTGTGCTCGCGCACCAGCGAGATCACAAACGAGTCGCGATTCTCGACGAGGATCTTCCCGTGGCGGTCGAACATCACCCCGCGCGGCGCGCGCAGCCCGAGCGTGCGCTGGTGGTTGTTCTCTGCCGACTCGCGGAACTTCTCGTGCTGAACGATCTGGAGGTACCAGAACGCCAGCGCCAGCGCCGCGAACATGACGATCACCAGGTACTGCACGACGGTCAGCCGCGTGGCGAGCTTCCGCCGATCTTTGGAAACGGTCACCTTGGAGGAGTCGGAGGGTGCAAGACCTAGCATGTCAGGAGTTTCTGCCGCTGCGTGCGCGTCGCCGTTCTGCGATGTGCGGCAGTCCGTCTGCCAACTGAAACAGGACGATGCCAACCAGCGAGTTGCCGAACGCCTGCGCGAAGATGGCCCCCACCGGGACCACCGGCGGGCCGGGATCGAGCAGCAGGTGGAAACCGGTGATCACCGCCATCTCGATCAGGGTCGCCGCAAAGAACACCAGGAACCGCGGCACGGGCTGTGCCACGATAAACGCCCGGCCGACCGTTCCCGCCAGGTAGCCGACGATCGTCTTCCCCAGCCCCCCGATCCCCACGACGCCCGTCGTCAGCGCGTCCTGCGCGAGGCCCGCCACGGTGCCCGACACGATGCCAACCGTCGGGCCGGCCCGCAGGCTCAGATAGATGACGATCACGAGCACCAGGTCCACGCCGATCGACCCGCGCACCAGGAACCGCGCAAGCGTCGTCTGCAGCACGAGCGCGACCACGGTGAACGCCAGGATGCGGAGGCCGTTCACTCGCGCCTCTCCGCACCACGCGTCAGCGCCCGCGCTGGGTCACCCGTGGTCGTCGACCCCCGCGGCCCGATGAACGCGGGCGGCGCCAGCACAACCAGCACCTGTTCGAGCCCGGAAAAATCCACGGAGGGTCGCACCCGAATGGCCCTCAACGAGCTGCCGGACCGCTCGATCTCCTCGATCGTCCCGACCGCGAATCCCTGCGGGTAGATGCCGTCGATCCCGGACGTCACGAGCGTATCACCCTTGACGATGTCGGCCGACGAGCTGACGTACTCGAGGCGCAGCAGGCTCTCGCCGCTGCCAAACGCGATTCCCTGCGCGCGCGACCGCTCGACCATGACCGCCACCGCCGCGCTGCGGTCGACGAGGAGCTGAACCTTGGACGCGTGCCGGGAGGGCATCACCACGCGTCCGACGGCGCCGGCCGACGAGACCACGGCCATGTCGGCGCGCACGCCGTCGCTCGTCCCGCGGTCGATGGTGACCGCGCGAAAGTCGGCCGTCGCGCTGGTCCCGATGATCTCGGCCGATCGCGTCGGCATCTGGCTGCGGTCGCGCAGGTCGAGCAGGCGGCGGAGGGTCTCGCTCTCGCCCGCCAGCGCGCGATCGCGTTGCAGCTTGACCTCGAGGTCGCGGACGCGCTGCTGGAGCGCCAGGTTGTCTTCGTGGACGTGGTGCAGCGCCACGTAGCCGTCCCACGTCCCCCGCGCGCCGCCCACGATCGCCGCCGTGCCGCGCTGTACCTCGGCGAAGGCGCCGAAGACGAGCGCCTGCAACAGCGGCACACCCGACCGCGAGTTGACCTGCGCGGAGATCAGGATGATGTGGCCGACGGCGACGACCAGGAACAGGTAGCCGCTGCGCTGCCGGATATCAAAAAGAGCCATGGAACCAGGCGCGATCGTCAGTCGATCGAAATCTTCCTCAGCAAATTGAAGTCCGAGAGCATCTTCCCGGCGCCGAGCACGACGGAGGACAGCGGGTCCTCGGCCATCGAGATCGGCAGGCCGGTCTCCTCGCGCAGTCGCTTGTCGAGATTCTTCAGCAACGACCCGCCGCCGGTCAGCACGATCCCGCGATCGACGATGTCCGCGGACAACTCGGGCGGCGTCCGCTCGAGCGCCACGCGCACGGCGGCCACGATCACGTTGACGGTCTCGGCCAGCGCCTCCCGGATCTCCTCGTCGGTGATGGTGATGGTCTTCGGCACCCCTTCGATCAGGTGCCGCCCCTTGATCTCCATCGTCAGCTTCTGTTCGAGCGGGAAGGCGGAGCCGATCTCCATCTTGATCGCCTCGGACGTCCGCTCGCCGATGAGCAGGTTGTACGTCTTCTTGATGTACTGGGTGATCGCCTCGTCCATCTCGTTGCCCGCGACGCGCACCGCCTTGCTGTAGACGATGCCCGCGAGCGAGATGACGGCGATGTCGGAGGTGCCGCCGCCGATGTCCACGATCATGTTGCCCGCCGGCTCGGTGATGGGCATCCCCGCGCCGATGGCCGCGGCCATCGCTTCCTCGACCAGATGCACTTCGCTGGCCTTGGCGCGGTAGGCGCTGTCCTTCACCGCGCGCTTCTCCACCTGCGTGATTTCCGACGGCACGCCGATGACGATGCGCGGGCGGACCCACATGTTCCGGTTGTGCGCCTTCTTGATGAAGTACGTCAGCATCTTCTCGGTGACTTCGAAGTCAGCGATGACGCCGTCCTTCATCGGCTTGATGGCGACGATGTTCCCGGGCGTGCGGCCAAGCATCTCCTTGGCTTCCTTGCCGACCGCTTCCACCCGGCCGTTGATCTTGTTGATCGCCCCGATCGAGGGCTCGTTGTCGACGATGCCCTTCCCGCGCGCGTAGACGCAGGTGTTGGCGGTGCCGAGATCGATGGCCAGATCGCTGGAAAAGAGAGAGAAAATCGAACGCAGGCTCAACGAACACTCCTCTGTCTACACGGACGGCTGGACCAGGGTCGCCATCTCGATTCCATCCTTGCCGCGGCCCTTGACACGGTACATCGCCGTGTCGGCGGCGGCCAGCAGCATTTCCGACGTGCTGGCGGTGTCGGGGAGCGTGGACACGCCAACCGACGCGGTCAGGCGATAGCCGATACCCTCGCCCGCCAGAAACGGGTGGCCGGCGACGCACCCGCGCACGCGCTGGGCCACCAGCATGGCGCCCTCGCGGCCGGTGTCTGGCAGGATGAGCGCAAACTCGTCGCCGCCGAACCGGGCCACGAAATCCGTTTCACGGGCCCCCGACGAAATCCGCTCGGCCGCCTCCACCAGCGCGCGGCTGCCACAGAGGTGGCCATAGCGATCGTTGATCCCCTTGAAGCCGTCGAGGTCCACGAACAGCAGCGAGAGCGGCCGGCCGGTTCGGACCGAGTTCTTCACCTCGCGCCGCAGGGTCCCGTCGAGGAACCGCGAGTTGTAGAGGCCCGTCAGGTCGTCGATCGACGAGAGCGCGTTGGCGCGCCTGAGGCGAAGCGCCGTATCCAGCGGGCCGCCGATCACGTCGGTCAAGTCGAGCAGCGGCGCCAGGCGATCGTCGTCCCGCGCAGGAGGCTCTTCCGGGCGCGTCGCGGGCCTGCGGTCGAGGCCCACCAGCGCCGCCACGACGCGGCCGTGTGATCTCACCGGGAGAGCGACGATCGACACCTGCGAGCGGCTGCGCGTGCGCGCGGCGGCGGACGTGTCCGACGTCCAGGCGATCTTCGCGCAGCTCGCAGCGCGGCCGGCCGCCTCGGTCATCGCCGCGCGCTGCCCGTGCAGCACGCCACGGTCCCTAATCCACTGGAGGCTGCCGACATCACGGACGACCAGCAGCGCCCAGGCCTCGCCGCCGAACCAGTCGAGCGCGAGATCCACGATGCTCGATGCCATCCGTTCGGGCACGCGGGTGGTGGTCAGGGCCCCGACCAGCGCGTCGAGCACCTCGGCCCGGCGTCCCGACCGGGCCAAGCCACGGAGGAACTCGCGAAGCCTCGACGAGAGGCCCTCGGCGCGGGCCGCGCCGCGAAGTCCACGCTCAACCGCCTTGGGATCGAGCGGGGCCGTCGAGTGGCTGCGGAACCCGGAACGCCGCGACCGCGTCGTCATGTCCTGGCCGTCCTCCGTCGAGTACAACACCACGGGCAAGCGACGCGCGATCGTGCCGAGGCGACGGCGGTCGAACGCCGACCGTCGTCCACGCTCACAGAGGACGCCGTCGAAACCGGCCGTGGCGACGTCGAGTGGACCGGAGTGTTGGGGAAACAGGCAAGCGTGAAGCGTTTGGACCGTCTCAACGAGGCGAGATGAGGTTCGCCGTCTGCGCTTGCATGGTAGACCGCAAGGGTCACTCCCGTCCGAGTGGTCGCCGCTCGCCGCGTCCGCATTGTGGGGCGCACCTGTGCCGCCCGAGATCCCGGCATGGGTTGTTTGGCGGACAGAGAATCTACGCGAAGTTCTTCAATACCACGCAAATATAGCACAGAGGACCGGGCCGGCCGCACTCATGGGTGCACGATTTTTGCAATTCTTCGGCCGCCGGGTATTATAGATGGTTCTGTCAGCCGATTCCTTTCCCGAGAGGCGAGTTCAATCATGACCATGCTGGACCGAATGCGGCGTCACAAGGCCTGGCTCAAGTGGAGCCTGGCCATCGTGGTCCTCGCGTTCATCTTATTCTACGTTCCCGCGTTCCTGGGCAGTGGCGACGGCGGGCCGGCAGGGGCGCCGAGCAACGTGGTGGCGAGCGTGGACGGCCGCAAGATCTCCGTCGCGGAGTTCCAGCGCGCCTACCAGGCGCAAATCCAGATGTACCGGGGCGCCTACGGCGGCAACGTCAACGAGCAGATGCTGAAGCAGCGGGGCATCGACCAGCAGATCCTCCAGCAGATGGTGGATGAGCAGGCATCGCTCACCGAGGCGACGCGCCAGGGGATCGACGTGACCGACGCCGAGCTGGCCCAGCGGATCGTGGCGATCCCGGCCTTCCAGCAGAATGGCCAGTTCATCGGCCAGGAGCGGTACGCCGCGCTGCTCCGGATGCAGCGGCCGCCGATGTCTGTGGACGAGTTCGAGCAGAACCTCCGGAAGAGCCTGGTCGTGGACAAGCTCCGATCCGCGCTCACCGAGTGGGTATCGGTCACCGACAAGGACGTCGAGCAGGAATTCCAGCGTCGCAACGAGAAGGTGAAGCTCGAGATGGTGAGCTTCCCCGTCGACAAGTACCGGCCCGACGTGACCGTCACCGACGCCGAGATGGCGCCATACTTCGACGCGCACAAGGAGCAGTACCGCATCGGTGAGAAGCGGAAGATCCGCTATCTCCTGGTGGACCTGGAGGGGCTGCGCGCCTCGTCGAAGCCGACGCAGCGCGAGGTGCAGCGGTCTTACAGCGACAACCTCGAGCTGTACTCGACGCCCGAGCAGGTGCGCGCCAGCCACATCCTCCTCAAGACCGCCGGGAAGAAGGAAGAAGAGGTCAAGGCGAAAGCCGAGCAGGTGCTGAAGGAACTGAAGGCCGGCGGCGACTTCGCGGCGCTCGCGAAGAAGTACTCGGAGGACGAAGCGTCCTCCAAACTGGGCGGTGACCTCGACTTCTTCAGCAAGGGCAAGATGGTGCCGGAGTTCGACGAGGCCGCGTTCAAGCTGCAGCCGGGCGAGATGAGCGATGTGGTGAAGACCCAGTACGGCTTCCAGATCGTCAAGGTCACCGACAAGAAGGCCGCGTCCACGCGGACGCTCGACCAGGTGCGCTCGCAGATCGTGGATCAGCTGACCTGGGAGCGCGCACAGTCGAAGGCGGCCGACATGGCCGCGTCGGCCGAGAAGGAGATTGCCAAGCCGGCGGACCTCGACAAGGTGGCGGCCTCGCGCGGCCTGAAGGTGCAGGAGTCTGGCTTCTTCCTGCGCGAGGAACCAATCCTCGGCCTCGGCGCGTCGCCCCAGGCGGCTGGTGAAGCGTTCGGCCTGAAGGCGGGGGCCGTGAGCGGCGCGGTTCGCGTGTCGGGCGGCTACGCGTTCCTGACCGTGACCGGAACGCAGGCGCCGCGCCTGCCCTTGCTCGACGAAGCCAAGAACCGCGTCAAGGAAGACATCACCAAGCAGAAGGCGAAGGAGCTGGCGATGCAGAAGGCGAGGACCGCGGTGTCGGCGCTCAAGGGCGCGGGCGACTTTGCGAAGGCCGCCAAGACCGCCGGCGTCGAGGTGAAGACGACCGAACTCCTGCCGCGCGACTCACCCCTGCCGGATATCGGCGTGAGTCCACAGGTGGACAGGGTGGCGTTTGCGCTGCCGGCCGGCAGCGTCAGCGACCCGATCGCGACCGACAACGCGGTGGTGGTGGTGAAGGTGGTCGAGCACAAACAGCCGACGCCCGCCGAGCTTGCCGCCGAGCGCGACCGGCTGCGTGACGAGATGCAGAACGATCGTCGCGGCCGCTTCTTCGCCGCCTACATGCAGAAGGCGAAGCTGAAGATGAAGATCGAGGTGAATCGGGAGAATCTGCAAAGAGTGGTTGGATAGGGACGCAGGGGGAAAGGCGGAGGGCGGAGAGGCGGGACGCGCCTCCCCGCCTTCCCGCCCGTGAGCGTCAGTTCCGGCCGCCTTCCCGCCGCTCAGCGTCAGTCCCGGCCGCCTTCCGCCCCGTCAGCGCAAGAACCCGAACGGCATCAGCGCGAGCGCCTCGCCCTTCTTGAACAGCGTGATGGGCGCCGTGGCCAGGCCGACCGCACGGCGCTCGGTCGTTCCCAGCAGTACGGCCAGCCGCATCCGCTCGTCCGAGCCACCCCACTGCGACGACAGGACCTCGTAGAACGACTTACGCGGCGGGTAAACCACCAGTTCCACCTCGCTGTCGGTGATCTTCGCCTTCTGCTTGACCAGCGCCACCGCGCGATCGAGGCCGCCCAGCGCGTCCACCAGGCCGTTCTGCTTTGCCTGACGGCCCGTCCAGACCCGGCCCTGCGCCAATTGGTCCACGCGCTCGGGCGTCATGTGGCGCGACGCCGCCACCCGCTCGACGAACTCGTCGTAGAACGCCTGCAGCTGCTCCCCGACCTTCGCGCGCTCCGACTCGGAGTACCGCCGCGTGGGCGAGTTCATGTCCGCGTGCTTCCCCTGGCTCACGCCGTCGATGCTCGCCCCAAACTTCTCGAAGACTCCGCCGGTCACCACCTTGCCGCCGAAGATGCCGATCGAGCCGGTGAGCGTGCCGGGCTCGGCCACGATCTGGGGCGCCGCCATCGCGAGGTAGTAGCCGCCCGACGCCGCGAAGTCAGACATCGAGACGACAAAGGGCTTCTCGGGCTTCGCGTCGCGCATCAGCACGAGTTCTCGCCACAGGGCGTCCGAGGCCACGGCCGACCCACCGGGGCTGTCTACCCGAAGCACCACGCCCTTGATATCGTTCGCCTCTCGCACCTCGCGGATGTACTCGATGAGGGTGTCGGACCCGAGCACGGCGCCGTTCATCGGGTCGTAGCCGCTGCGGCCCGACACGATCGTGCCCGACGCGTAGATCACGGCGATGCGCGGTCCGCGTCCGAGGCCGACGGAGGTCGAGCTCACGCGATCGTAGTCGTCGATCTCGAGCCTCGTCCCCTTGCCCAGCGGGATCTTGCCCTTGTCGGCCAGTTGATCCTCGTACGCCACGTCGTCAATCAGCCCGGCGCGCAGCGCGTCCTCCGCCAGGAACGGCCCCTCGTCCAGCAGTGCGCGGACGTCCGCCTCGCTCTTCTTCCGGCCGTCCGCAACCGCCTTCACCAGCTGCTCGTAGCTATCGAGGTTGAGCGACTGCGCCATCTCGCGGTGCGCCGGCGTGAATCCCTTCTCGGTCAACTGATTCGGCGCGGTCTTGTACGCGCCGATGTGGAGCATGTCGGGATAGGCGCCGATATTGTCGAGCGTGCCGCGCAGGAACAGTTCGTAGCTCGCCATGCCGGTGAGCTGGAGCGGGCTCGACGGCGCGAGGAAGATCCGGTCGCACGAGGTCGCCAGGTAGTACTCGCTCTGCCCGCCATCCTCGAGATAGGCAATGGCTGGCTTGCCCGAGCGTCGGAAGTCGAGGATCGCATCGCGTAGTTCCTGAACCTTCGCGAGGTAGGGCGACTGGAAGGCCGTGGGGCGGACCACCATCGCCGCGACCCGCCGGTCGACCTTCGCCTTGCGGATGTTCTCGACGAGCGCCCGCACGCTGCGCGCACGCTTCCCTGGCAGGAACTGCGCGAGCCCGCCTTCGGGGCCGCCCTCGATCGGGTCGCCGTCGATGCGCAGCACCAGCGTGGACCGGGACGGCACTGACGGCTCGCTACCGACCATCAGCCAGATCGCCAGCATGCCGCCGAAGGAGACGATGCCGGCGAAGATGACGAGAACGATGACGAGCCCGACTCCGCGTCGCACAGCCACGGTCGTACCTCCAGGAAATGAATCGTGCCCCTGACACCCGACCCCTTGTCACGCTCGATGCGGAAGTCTTCGACGCCGGGGAAAAGAAACCGTGGGCGAGGGACGGGGGACCCTCGGCGAGGGACCGCTGTCAGTGTCAGTAATGCGCGACCGTCAGTTCGTAGCTGAGCGTGTTCGTGCCCGTGACCGTGCCCGCGTCGTACACCTTCACACACAGGCTGTTTGCCGCGGTATCGGTCCCCTTCAACTGGCTGCCGATCGTTGCCGCGGGGTTGTCGAGGACGACGGTGCAGGACACGAGGCTGGTGACCCCGATCGACATCCCGATCGTGACGGTCGGGTCGGGGCCAATCCCCGTCATCGTGGTCGTGACGTCACCCTTCTGGGCCGACAGGACGTGGTAGTTCACCCCGCCCGCGAGGATCGTGCCGCCAAACGTTTGGGTGACCAGGACGGGCACCGTTGGTGTTGGCGTCGGCACGGTCGGGTTGTTGCTGGAGCAGCCCGACGCGGCGATCGCCAACGGAACCAGCAGCAGCAGCGCGCGGAGCAACGGCGACCTCATCTCAGTCCCCCTTGGACGTACCCAGGAACTTCTTATGATATCAGCCGATCCGACAGGCTGTCGTCAGAATTCATTCCCGTCAGCCGGCATCTCCGGGCGGGAGGGGCGGACGACGCGCCGATCGGACCAGCACGACATTGAGACGACG
Source organism: Acidobacteriota bacterium (assembly GCA_025363775.1). Lineage (GTDB taxonomy): Bacteria > Acidobacteriota > Vicinamibacteria > Vicinamibacterales > Fen-181 > FEN-299. The sequence continues at coordinate 9,784 of JANYLG010000044.1, forward strand.
GCGACGGCCAACTGGACGGCGACGACGAGCAACACGCAGGCGGGCCAGCCCCAGCGCTCCCAGAAAAGGGCCGGCAGAGAGCCGCCGGCGCTCCCTCCGAGATAGTAGAACGTCGCGTAGAGCCCCACCGCAAGGCCCCTGTCGCGCTCGGCGGCAGCGCCAACGAAGCTGCTGGCGGCAACCTGCGCGATGAAGACGCCCGTGGCGCAGATCGCAAGCCCGACGAGGATGGCCAGCAGGTTCCCGCCAAGTGTCAGCAGGGCGCCAACCACGCCAAACGCCACCGCCACGCCCATGCCGTGCCGGTGCCCGTAGCGGTCGATCACGGGCCCGACGATGGGGGTGATGGCCGCGCCGACCAGGTAGACGAAGAAAACCGAGCCGAGGGCGACGGTGCTCAGGCCATAGGGCGGGGCCGCGAGCAGGAACGTCACATAGGTGAACATCGCGACCAGCGAGAAGAGCACGCCGAAGCCGACGGCGTAGGCGCTGACGAGCCGCGGGTTGCGGAGCAGGCCGGCGAGCGCGCCGAGGCGCGACTTCTCGCGCGGGGCGAGCGCCGAGCGCAGGTCGCCCGGGAGCTTCTTCCAGAGCAGACACGCGGCGGCGAGATTGAGTGCGCCCAGCACGAGGAACGAGGAGCGCCAGGAGGCGTCGGCGGCAACAACGCCGGCGATCAAACGGCCGCTGAAGCCGCCGACCACGGTGCCGCTGACGTAGGCCGCGGTTGCGGCGGCCGCGCGCGACGGGGGCCACGTCTCGTGGATGTAAGCGATGGTGACGGCAAAGATGCCGGGCGTGAACAGGCCCTGGACGAAGCGCCACGCGATGAGCTGCCAGAGCGACGTGGACGTGGCGGCCAGGAACGTCGCGACGGCCAGCGCGAACGCGGCGCCGACGATGACGCGCTTGCGGCCGACGCGGTCGGCGAAGCGGCCGGCGATGGGGGCGGCGAGCGCGACGCCGAGGGTCCCGGCGGTAAGGGTGAGGCTGACCTCGAGCGGCGTGGCCCTGAAGGTGCGAGCGAGGAACGGGAGGAGCGGCTGTGTGGCGTACAGATCGAGGAAGGCCGTGGTGCCGGCGAGGACGACGGGCGCGAGTCGTGGCGTCGGTGCGGAGGTGTCAGCGGGGTCGGGCGACATTTCTTCCGAGCAGAGATCTGGATTTCAATTTTGATCTTCGGGAAATGTCGCCCGGCGCCGTTCGCCGTTCGAAGATTCGCCGTTCGGACGCTCGACGGCCGCACCCGTTTTCGCTATACTACCTGTTCCTGCCGACGCTTTTCTCTCCCACTGTGCGGAAGTGGCGGAACTGGCAGACGCGCTAGCCTCAGGAGCTAGTGGGCGCAAGCTCATCGGGGTTCAAATCCCCGCTTCCGCACCATTCGACTCGCTCGCCACCCATTCCCAGCTCGCTCGCTCATGGCAGGCCACGCCTGCATGCGAGTCGAATGGTGTCCCGAGCGACGAGCGGCGACCGACCCAACTGGTCTATTCAGAAGCCTGCCCTTCCCAGGCAGCTGCATTGGCTCGGGAACGGCAGGTGAAGCGTTACGCTCCTACACACACTCAGCAAGCGTCGCCACCGGTAGCCCAGGCCTACGCCCAGGGCTTGCGAGGACACGGGCAGCGTTTGCGGAGTCCGTGATTCCGCTGTCTGCCTTCCATCCTTACCTCCTTCCTACCAACCGGAGCCCGCTGGCTCCCGCGGCTTCCCTGGTGCCGGGCTGACCAGACCCGGCCTCGGTGTTTCGAGCGCCCTCCTCCGTGGCCGCGGTCGTCAGCCACTCATCGATCCACATGTCGGAGGGCGGGCCCATGCGCCCTTCATCTTCGCGCGACCCTCGGCGGAGACGGGCCGGCGCGCGGGACCCCGAGTTCTTCGAGTACTCGCGACAGGCGCTCCGCAGCTGGACCTCGACTTCGATATATTCTTCACGGCCGGCCTTGAAATCGATCACATGGAGATCGCTCTTGAACCGGATAGAACTGGCCGCGGATCGAGGATAGGCGCTTTCGGAGGATGGCCCGCAATAGCGAGCGAGGTGTCGAGGGACCGGGTGACGGAAGACCCCCTCTTCCGACACCACGCCCAACCCTTTGCAGCTCTGGCGGTGTCTAATGCTGGCAAGCACGGGGCGGCGACTCAGAGCTGGAGCCGGGGTCACATCTTGAATCGCTGCCATTCTCAGGACTCTGACCCCAAGAGCGACGCTGGGGTCAGAGCCTTGAAAGAACTGTCATTTCAAGATGTGCCCCCGGCCGTTGTGCCGGCGGAAGGAGGCCCTGTGGACGAGATGTGGCGTGAATTCCTCTTTGGATGCCGTCAGTTCCGCCGGTCGCCTGGCCTGGCCGCCAGCGTAGCAATCACGATCGGCCTCGGCGTGGGCGCCAACCTCGCGGTGTTCGCGCTGCTCACCGACGCCTTCCTTCCGCCGACACCCTATCGCGACGCCCGACAACTCGTCGTCGTCGAGAACACGGGCGCCTATCACTTCGGCGGCAATATCCCTGAGGGCATCGTCGATTCGAGGCTCTCGTTTCCCGACTTCGCGGACGTCGCGGCCGGCCAGCGGAGCTTCTCGGCGTTTGGATCGTTCAGCGACGGTCACGTTTCCGTCCTCACCGGGGCCGAGCGGCCACGTGCCGTCTGCCGCGTCTACGTCACGCCCGGCCTACTCGAGACACTGGGTGCCGCTCCCGTGCGCGGACGCCTGCTCGGCTCGGCCGACTTCGCCGCCGACGGCACGCCGTCGGCGCTGGTCACCGAGGGCCTCTGGCATTCGCAGTTTGCCTCCACCCCAACGATCACGGGCGCCGCCATTCGCCTCGACGAGCAGCCGTTCACCGTGGTCGGCGTCATCCCAGCCTCGGTGTTCGGCCTGTTGCAGCAGCGCGAGGGCCTGCTCGACACCGGCCGGTTCGACCGCTGCGTGGTCACGGCGAGCGTTCGCGGGCGGAACGGCGAGGGCGAGATGCTCCTGAACTACATGCGCACGCAGCGCGACGGCGCGGTGGTGCGAGCGGTCGGCCGGCTCCGCCCGGGGCAGACGCTCGCCTCGGCGAGCGCAGATCTGAACGGGCTGGCCGGCCGGATCCGCCAGCAGAACCCGTCGACCAACGCCAGGCGCGGGCTGCAGGCCTTGGCCCTCGACACGTGGCGCACCGGCGAGGTGCGTCAGTTGCTGCTGATACTCGCCGCCGCCGCCGCACTGGCGTTCCTGGTGGCGTGCGCCAACGCCGCCGGGCTCGTGCTCACCGAGAGCGTCAGGCGCGAGGCGGAACTCGGCGTGCGGCAGGCCCTGGGCGCCGGGCCGGCGCAACTCCTGCGCGTCGTGCTCGTGCGCGCGGTGCTCTGGGCGCTCCCGGGCGCGGTGCTCGGTCTCCTCTTCGCGGCTGCGACGCTCGCGCTCGTCCGCTGGGGTGTCACGGCCGGTGCAGAGCAGGTTGGCACGGCTCACTTCGGCCCGCTGGTGCTCGGCGCGGGCCTCTTGCTCACGCTCGTGGCCGGCCTCGCCACCGGGAGCGTTGCCGCCTGGTCGATGAGGCGGAAGAACCTCACGGAATCTCTCCGCGAAGGCGGTCAAAACGCCTCCGGCGGCCGCCAGCGGCATCGGATAACGACGGCACTCGTCACGCTGCAAGTGGCCGCCGCCACGGCGCTCTCGATCGGCGCCGCGCTGCTCGTGCACAGCATGTGGAACGTCGTGTCGGCGGACCGCGGGTTCGACCGTGACCGCGGCTTCGTCGTACAGGTGCGCCTGCCGAAATCGAAGTACCCCAAGGGCGCGAACCACGCCGCGTTCTACCAGCAGGCGCTCGCGCGCGTCCGTGCCCTCCCTGGCGTGACGGCCGCCGGGGTGAGCATTTCGCCGCCGCTCACAGACACCAGCGTCATGCTCGGCGGGGAGCTGGTGGTCACGACGCCGAGCGGTCAGCAGACCCTGAAGCGGCTCAACGGCCAGTTCGTCACCAGCGGGTATTTCGAAGCCACGGGAGCGCGCCTCGTTCGCGGCAGGTTCTTCTCGGAGGCGGATGACAAGTTGAGTCCGCAGGCCGTGATCGTGGACGAAGCGTTCTGCGCGGCGTACCTGAAGGGGGTTGATCCGCTGGCATCCACCGTGACGTTCGGGAGCAAGCCGATGCCGATCACCGGTGTCGTCCGGAACCTGCGCCAGGCGACCGATCGCCAGGGCGAGCAGGCGGGCCGAATCGACGTTCCGGGCCTCGCATACCTGCCGTTCCAGTGGAACAGCCGCGCGCCGGCCTGGAGTTTCCTCGTCGTGCGGGCGTCCGGGAATCCGGCCATGGTGGCGGACGCCACCGTGCACGAACTCCTGACCGTCGACCCGCTCGCCTGCCTGGGCGACCCGCGCACGTTCTCACGATTGTTCGCCGAGAAGATCGCCGAACGCCGCCGCATTCTCAGCCTGGTTGGCGGGTTCGGCGCGATCGTGCTGCTGCTCACGGCGCTGAGCCTCACGGCCGCGCTGTCGCAGTTCGTCGACAGCCACGCGCGGGACATCGCCATCCGGTTCGCAGTGGGCGCTTCTCGAGGGCATATTCTCGCATTGACTGCGAGTCACATCGCGATCGCGCTGGCGGCAGGACTGGGCTTGGGCGTCGGCGGCGGGTTCCTCCTCGCGCGCATGCTCGCCAGCCAACTCTATGGGATCGAAGCCACCAGCGCGTCGACGATGGCCGCGGCGGCCGCCGGGCTGGCCGCGCTTGCGCTCATGGCGTCTGCCGGGCCGCTGTGGCGGGCGACGCGCGTGGAACCCGGGCTGACGCTCCGGGCGCTGTAATTCGAGACGGTGGGCGGGCTCCCGGCCTCCGCCCCGCCTGGTGTCGACTCTAGACGTCTTGAACGGCCAAAGTCGTCACAAATGAGTCAAGTTTCTGCCGACGCCCGTCTGGCCGTTCAAGACGTCTACGCCCCGCGCTTCGCGGGGCCAGCCAACAGCGTTTCCGGGGCTAGCGCTGCATGCTCGTCGGTCTGAGGCATGCCTCGCTAGGCTGAGGGTCCACTGCCCACGGGAATAGGCGGAAACACGTGATCCACCAGGTGCGCCGCTCGCTCGGCCCTGGCCGCCCTCCGCCCCTCGACGTCGCTCGGGACGGCCCTGAGCAACGTCGAAGGGCCCCAACTCGGGCAGAACCCGCGCCCCTTGCGCGAGAACGGCACGAGCCGGTTCAGGCCACAGTCGTCGCACCGAAAGCGAGCGAACCCTCCCGCCAGCACGCCACCCCCAGGAACTCGCGGACCTGCTGCTCCACGAACCGCGGCAGGCCACGTCCGTCGCGCGCCCGCGCCGCCTCCGCGCGAAAGGTCTCCAGGTGGTGCAGCACGATTCGATAGAGGGCCGCGTGCGAGGCCTGTCGCGGCTCGTAGCGGCCGGTTGGATGCGCCACGCGATCGTACCGTCGCGCGTCGCGTGCCAAACGAAGGCCCCAGTGAAATCAGGATCGAACGCTCGATCGTCCGAGAACGTTGGCAGTTCCTGCGCTCGGCGCGCCTCGAGCCGCTGGCAGGTTCTGCAGCAGACTCAGGATGCTCCGCCGCCGCATACCAGGACGAGCGCCGACGCGCGGTCGTGACATCCCAGAATTGTGGGATCATGTCCGCAGTGGGACGAGGTGAAGCCGTGAGCGAGGGATGGATCGTCACGAACGGTGAGGTGCTGGGTGGAAAGCCGCGCGTGAAGGGAACACGGCTCAGCGTCGAGTTCCTGTTGGAACTTGTCGCCAGCGGCGCCACCAACGCTGAGATCCTGGGGCGCTACCCGCAGCTGGCCGCCGAGGGCCTGTCCGCCGCGTTTCTGTTCGCGGCGGCCAATCTCGAACTCGATCGTCGAGGGCATCCGGGGCCGCAGTCTCGAGACGCGTGAGCTATGATAGGCCCCAGAGGCCGAACGATGAGTCACAACCTGCCGATCGATCCGGAGGCGGTGTCGGCGTTCTGCAGACGGCATTACATCGCACGCCTTGCGCTTTTCGGGTCGGTGCTGAGGGACGACTTCCGACCCGATGATAGCGACGTGGATGTCCTCGTGGAGTTCCTGCCCGGCCATGTCCCCGGACTGCGCTTCGTCACGATCGAACGCGAGTTCTCTGAGCTCCTGCACGGCCGACGGGTCGACCTCGTCACACCGAAGTTCTTGAACCCGCGCATTCGGGAGCGCGTCCTGAGCACCGCCGAGCCGCTATATGTCGCCGCGTGACCTCGTCTACGTCGAACACATGCTCGACATGGCGAGGAAGGCCGTTGGCAAGGCGGCCGGCCTTTCGCACGGCGCATTCGACGCCGACGAGAACCTGCGCCTCGCGCTGACCCACCTGGTTCAAGTCATCGGCGAGGCCGGACGTCGCGTTTCCGCAGATTTCAGCGGGCAGCATCCTGAGATACCGTGGCAGGAAATCGTCGGCATGCGCCACAAGGTGTCGAGCGTCAGGCACTTCGCACCGACCATCGTCTGGAGGTTCTGCGCATCATACGGGGAGGCGCGAGGGTGCGCGGGAAAGAACCGCGGCTAAACGTAGAGTTCGACGGTCATGCCTGAGATTTGCCGTTTCCTGGGAATCGTCATCGGCATGTTCTACCGGGAGCATGCGCCGCCGCACTTCCACGCGGTCTACGGAGACTTCGAGGTCACCGTCGAGATCGACGGTGGCGTCGTGAATGGGGACTTCCCGACGAGGGCGCGCGCCCTCGTGCTCGAGTGGTGTGCGCTTCACCGGAAGGAACTCCTGGAGGAGTGGGCGCTCGCCAGGGCAGGAAGACCGCTGGTTCGATTGGCTCCCTTGGAGTAAGCCATGAACTATCACGTGATGGAAGCGCGGCACGTTTTCGGACATCGGATCTGGCTCCGGTGCCGCGATGGCAGCGAAGGCGTCGTGGATCTCGACGGCGAACTGACCGGCCCGGTATTCGAGGCTCTGCACGATGTTGACGCGTTCAAGCGCTTCCGAGTCGACGAGGTGTTTCACACCCTCGTCTGGGAGAACGGAGCCGACATGGCGCCTGAATTCCTCCATTCGCGCCTCCACGTGACGGCCTGACAGCGGTCGCGGCGAGAGGCGGTGGCCGTTGCACACGAACCGCGCGCGAGTCGATTTCTCTCAGCACAAGTGGCATTTCGCTAGTCCGGTGGGGCTAGTTACGCGCGCCCGTAGGCGTATGTGGTTCGAGAAACGCCAATGTCCGTGCAGCGCGGCGACAAGCCGTTCGCCCAGCCGCCGGCGCGTGTGCAACATCTGTGCAACGGAGGTCACGGCAAGGCGGGTTCTGAAGCGGCCTGTTGTCAAGTCATTGGCGAGGCAGGAGGTCGTGTCGCCTGATTTCAGCGTGCAACAGCCCGAGACACGATCAGGCGGCGACCAGCCTTCTGACGTGCAGTTTCTTTCGGTTTCGCTCCGCCTGCCACAGGTCGTACTGGAGCTGCTGGTTCAGCCAACTTTCGGCAGTTGGGTTGAAGGCCAGGGACAACCGGATGGCCATCTCCGGGGAAATGCCCGCGCGGCCGTTCAGGATGGCCGACAGCGTCTTCCGGCTCACCCCGAGGGCGGTGGCGGCGTGGGTCACCGTGACACCCAGCGGGCGGAGGCAGAGTTCACGAAGTACTTCTCCGGGGTGGGGCGGGTGGTGCATCCTCATGGTTGCCGAACCGTTTCGGCCGTCGCTGGCGTCTTACTCCTAAGCTCACTTGTCACTGAGTCACAGGGTAGTCCTCAACAGTCACCTTCTTGACAATGCCAACCTGACACGGAGGCCCCACATGTCCGGCAGAAAAATCATCGCGATTGCGGGCGCCACGGGCGCCCAGGGCGGCGGTCTGGCTCGCGCGATTCTCGCCGACCCGAACAGCCCCTTCGCCGTGCGCGCGCTCACGCGTCACCCCGACTCGGACAAGGCCAGGCAGCTCGCAGCGCTCGGCGCCGAGGTCGTTGGCGCCGATATCGACGATCTCCACAGCGTGAAGCAGGCGTTCACCGGCGCGTACGGCGCCTTCTGCGTGACGTTCTTCTGGGACCACTTCTCCCCGGCGCGCGAGAAGGCCCAGGCGACCAACATGGCGCGAGCGGCGAAGGACGCCAGCGTCCAGCATGTCATCTGGTCCACCTTCGAGGACACGCGTGCCTACGTGCCGATCGACGACGCGCGCATGCCGACGCTGCAGGGCACCTACAAGGTGCCGCACTTCGACGCCAAGGCGGAGGCCAATCGCGAGTTCACCGATCTCGGTGTCCCGACGACCTTCCTGCTGACGTCGTTCTACTGGGAGAACCTGATCTCCTTCGGCATGGGCCCCAAGCGGGGGCCGGACGGCGTTCTCGCGATCACGATGCCGATGGGCGACAAGAAGCTACCCGGGATGGCGTCGGCCGACATCGGGAAGTTCGCCTACGGCCTGTTCAAGGCTGGGCGCGAGTTCATCGGCCAGACGGTCGGCGTCGCCGGCGAGCACCTGACGGGCGCCCAGATGGCCGCGTCGCTCACAAAGGCCCTTGGCCAGCCGGTGCGCTACAACGCGGTGCCGCCAGACGTGTACCGCGGTTTCGGATTCCCGGGCGCCGACGACCTCGGCAACATGTTCCAGTTCAACGCCGAGTTCGAGCCGGCCTATTGCGGTCACCGCGACCTGACGCTGGTTCGACGGTTGAACCCGGCCGCTCAAACCTTCGATCAGTGGCTGGAGAAGAACAAGGGCCACATACAGATCGACTGAGTGCGCTCCGAGGGTGTCGCGCTGAGGGCTCGCCGCAGGCGCTTCTGCGGGGTGACGGCTTGAATCTGACCAGTCCAATAGACTATAGTCGATTATATGGTCGCGCTGAATCAAGCTCGAACTCCTGAAACCGTCGCCATCTCCGAGTTCAAGGCACGCTGCCTCGCGCTGCTCGAACGCGTCCGACGCACTGGCCAGCCGCTGATCGTGACGCGCCACGGGAGGCCCATCGCCGAGGTGGTGCCGCCATCAACTCACCGCTCTTCAGTCTTGTGGCTGGGTTCCGCGGCCGGCAGTGCCCGAATCACCGGCGACATCGTTGCACCCGCTGCCGAGCTCGACGAGTGGGAGGCGTTCCGCTCGTGAGACTGCTCCTGGACACCCCCATCTGGCTCTGGATGCTCATCGACCCGTCCCACTTGTCAAGTCCCGTCGCCGAGCAGCTTTGTTCAGAACACAACGAGCTATGGCTCTCGCCGGTCACGATCTGGGAGACGCTGCTGCTGAGCGAGAAACGACGCCTCGAGCTGGATCCGGACGCTCACACGTGGGTTCACCACCAGTTGGCCACGGGGGCGTTCCGCGAAGCGCCGCTCACATGGGAGATCGCCGCCGAGAGCCGTCTGCTGAACCTCGAGCACGGGGATCCGGCCGACCGCTTCCTCGCGGCAACGGCTCGCGTCTACGGACTGACGCTCGTGACAGCTGACCAACGTCTCCTCCGCGCGCCCGGTTATGCGGTCCTGGCGAACGTCTAGATACAAGAAAGGCCGGCGCGTCGGGCAGTCGATTGCGGCCGCCAGCATGCCGGCGCTGAAGGGAGACGCGTGATGACACTCAGGCTCGCGACCGCTGAAATCTACGTTCCTGACGGCAGTCCGATCGACGAGGCGCTCGGCCGCACCACCCATCTCGCGGTCGGCGCCCATCAGGACGACCTCGAGATCATGGCGTTCGACGGGATCCTGAAAGGGTTCCAGCAGGCCAATCAGTGGTTCACCGGTGTCGTGGTGACCGACGGGGCGGGTTCGCCGCGCGACGATCTCTACAAGGCGTACACCGACGAGCAGATGCGCGAGGTGCGGCGCCGCGAGCAGAAGAAGGCGGCGTACGTGGGCGATTTCGCCGCGGCCGTGCTGCTGGACTATCCGAGCAGCGCCGTCAAGAACGCGGCCGACGCGCGCCCCAAGGACGATCTCGCCGACATCCTCCGCGCGGCGCGGCCCGAGGTGGTCTACACGCACAACCTCGCGGACACGCACGACACGCACGTGGCGGTGGCGATGAGGACGATCGACGCCATTCGCACCCTCCCCGCCGACGCCCGGCCGGCACGACTG
>JANYLG010000087.1 GCA_025363775.1 Acidobacteriota bacterium
GAATCGGGGCCTACAAGGCCGTCGAGGTCGCGCGCGGCCTGCAGCAGGCCGGGCACGACGTTGTGGCCGTGATGACGCAGGCCGCGACGGAGTTCGTCGGCCCGCTCACCTTCGAGGCGATCACGCGTCACCGCGTAATCGTCGGCCAGTTCGAGCGTGGCGCAAACGCGGACATCGAACACATCGCCCTCGCCTCGTCGATCGACCTGCTGCTCGTCGCGCCGGCCACGGCGAACATCATTGGCAAGTTCGCCGCCGGCATCGCCGACGACTTCCTGAGTTCCTTGTACCTGGCGACGCGCGCGCCGGTGCTCCTCGCTCCCGCCATGAACACGAACATGTGGGAGCACGAGGCGGTCCAGCGCAACCTGGCGGTGCTCGCGACGCGCGGGGTGAAGATGGTGGAGCCGGGAGAAGGGTTTCTCGCGTGTGGCTGGACCGGCAAGGGGCGGCTCGCAGAGCCCGGCGATATCGTCGTCGCGGCTGGTCGCCTGCTGAGGCCGGCCCAGACGCTGGCGGGCAGGCGCGTGATCGTCAGCGCGGGACCCACATACGAGGACATCGACCCGGTTCGCTACGTCGGCAACCGTTCGAGCGGCAAGATGGGGTTCGCGCTCGCCGAAGAGTGTGCCCGACGAGGCGCCTGTGTGACGCTTGTTGCAGGGCCGACGACGGTCCAGCCGCCGGGGGGCGTGGAGACCTTCCGCGTGCGCACTGCGGCGGAGATGCACGAGGCGGTCGTCTCTTTGGCCCGGGAGGCCGACGTCGTGATCATGGCTGCGGCCGTGGCGGACTATGCGCCGGTCCGGGTCTCGCAGAAGATTGCCAAGGACGGCGATGAGCTCGTGCTGCGTATGGCCCGGACGCCGGACATCCTGGCGGAGCTGGGACGGCGCCGCGCGGCGGGGGAACTGCCGAAGACACGGCTGGTCGGATTCGCGGCCGAGACGAGCGACGTGGTGGCGCGGGCGAAGGAAAAGCGGCGCCGCAAGCAGGTGGACATGATCGTCGCCAACGACGTGTCGCGCACGGACCGCGGGTTCGACGTGGATCAGAACGAGGTGACGCTGGTGACCGAGTCGGGCGAGGAGGCCGTGCCGCTGGGATCGAAGGCCGACATCGCCCGGGCGATCATCGAACGGATCGAGCCGTTGTTGGCGCGGGCGTGAGGCTCGACCCGCGTTGACGCGAGCGCGATGGGACGAAATGTGAATTCTCGAGACCAACTGGCCGAACACCTGAAGTTCCTGACCGAGCTGGGCATCGACGGCCTCAGCCGCGACCGGGGCTGGCGTACGTCCGGGCGTGAGTCAGGGCGTGAATCGCGGACGGTCCCGCAGGCGTCCGAGTTGCCCGCGTCTGATCCCGCGAGTCTGGCGGTCGCTCCGGCCATACCTTCGCCTTCGTCATTGGCGAACGACGTGGACCTGCCGTCGATCCGCGCTGACCTTGGCGACTGCACGCGCTGCAAGCTGCACACGCTCGGCCGGCGGCAGATCGTGTTCGGTGTCGGGAATCCGCACGCCGACCTGATGTTCGTGGGCGAGGCGCCGGGCCGCGACGAAGATGCCCAGGGGATCCCGTTTGTCGGCCGCGCGGGCCAGTTGCTGACGAAGATGATCGAGGCCATTGGCCTGACGCGGGACGAGGTCTACATCGCGAACGTGATCAAGTGCCGCCCGCCCGAGAACCGCAACCCGGAACCGGACGAAGTGGCCGCCTGCGAGCCGTTCCTCTTCAGGCAGGTCGAGATGATCCATCCGAAAGTCATCGTCGCCCTGGGCGCATTTGCGGCTCAGACCCTGCTGAAGACCCAGGACTCCATTTCGCGGCTGCGAGGGCGTATCTACACGTACAGCAGCGCGCAGGTGATTCCCACGTTCCACCCCGCCTACCTCCTCCGCAGCCCCGACCGCAAGCGCGACGCCTGGGAAGACCTCAAGAAGGCCAAGTCGCTGCTGGACGGGTAGGAACGGAGCACGATGCCCCGCCTCGTCTCGGTTGCCGTTCCGGTTCCCGCGCTCGATTTGCTGACCTATCGCGTTCCCGACGGGCTCGACGTTCCCGCGGTTGGCGCGCGCGTCCTCGTGCCGCTCGGAGCCCGCCGCCTCACCGGCATCGTCGTGACTGTCGATCCGCCCGCGCCCCAGGGGCCGACCCTCGACCAGGGTGTGACCCTGAAGGACCTGATCGACGTCCTCGACTCGTCTCCATTCCTGCCCCGCACGGTCGTCGAGCTTGGGCAGTGGGCAGGCGACTACTACGCCTGTGGCCCCGGGGAAGCCATCAGCGCCGCCATGCCGCCGTTCGCCTGGGTCCAGAGCGAGTGGCGGGTTCGAATCACGCCGGCCGGCGACTCACGCCTCGGGGCGAATTCCGCGTCGGCCCGCCCCACGTTGCGCGAGTCGATCCTCGCCTTGATCGTTGGAGGCGCCTGGGTCCCCCTGCGTGCGATCGCGTACCGACTGGAGCATGCGGGAGGCGGGCGTCGCGGGCGGGCCGTCCCTGCCCGGGCAGCGGTCCGATCGCTGCAGGTGGACGGCCTGGTCGAGGTGCAGGACGTGCTGGGCGGGCGGGCCGAGGCGTTCAAGACCATCCGGGTGGCGGCGATCACCGTGCAGGGTGCGCAGGCCCTCGATGCCACGACGAAGGACGACGAGCCACCGGGGCGGTCGAGGCTCGGGCCCAGGCAGCGAGAGGCACTGGCGGCCCTGGCCGGGGTCCCAGAGGGATTGCCGTTCGCGCAGTTGCGCGAGCGCGGCCTCTCGGCGGACGTGGTGCAGCGACTGCACGGCAGCGGTTTCGTCAGCATTCGACGGGAGCAGGTGGACCGGGATCCGTTCGAGTCGTCGTCTCTGGTGCCGTCCGGGGGAGGCGCGGGCGGAGAATGTCGCGTGCTCACCGACGAGCAGGCGGTGGCGTTCGCGAGACTCCGGGAGCTGGCGGCCGAGGCGCGCTTTGCCACCGTGTTGCTGCACGGTGTCACGGGCAGCGGGAAAACCGAGATCTATCTGCGCCTCGCGGCGGTGGTCAGGGAAGCCGGCAGGACGGCCCTCATCCTGGTGCCAGAGATTGGCCTGACACCGGCGCTTGCCGGCGCGTTCCGGAGCCGCTTCGGCGACCGCGTGGCGATCCAGCACAGCGGTCTGTCTGACGGCGAACGCTACGACCAGTGGCACAGGATTCGGCGCGGCGACGTCGAGATTGTGGTCGGCACGCGGTCGGCCGTGTTCGCGCCGCTCGCCTCGCTCGGCCTGATCGTGGTGGACGAGGAGCATGACGGCTCGTACAAGCAGGAGGAGAGCCCGCGGTATCACGGTCGCGACGTCGCGGTCATGCGCGGCAAGCGCGAAGGCGCGCTGGTGGTTCTCGGATCGGCGACGCCATCGCTCGAGAGCTATCAGAATGCCACTGTTGGACGATACGAGTTGCTGGCACTCGAGCGCCGCGTCCTCGACCGGCCGCTGGCGCGGGTGACGCTGGTGAACATGCGGGAAGAGTTCGCCGAACGCGGTCCCGAGATCGTGCTGAGCCAGGCGCTGGTGGATGGCATCACCCGACGGCTGGTGCGCAAAGAGCAGGTGCTCGTGCTCCTCAACAGGCGGGGCTTCGCGACCTCCGTATTCTGCCGCCAGTGTGCGGGGACCATCGACTGTCCGAACTGCAGCGTGTCACTGACCGTGCACGTGGGGCCGCGCGACATCATGAGGGCCCGCTGCCACTACTGCAACTACTCGGTGGTTGTGCCGAAGGCGTGCCCAACGTGCGCGGCGCCGTACCTCGCGCAGGCCGGCTTCGGCACCGAGCGCGTGGAGCGGGAAGTCGTGGCGGCCTTTCCCGACGCGCGCGTGGCGCGCCTCGACCGCGATACGATCCGGCGTCGCGGAGCGGCAGCGTCGTTGCTCGGGCAGTTCGCGAGGCACGAGATCGACGTGCTGGTCGGTACCCAGATGATCGCGAAGGGGCACGACTTCCCCCTCGTCACGCTCGTCGGTGTCGTGTCGGCGGACGTGGGCCTCGGCCTCGCAGATTTCAGGGCGTCGGAGCGGACGTTCCAGTTGCTGACCCAGGTGGTGGGACGCGCCGGTCGGGGCGAAGAACCGGGGGAAGCGATCGTCCAGACGCTCTACCCGGAACACTACAGCATTCGCCACGCGCGACGGCAGGACTACCGCGCGTTCTTCGAGGAGGAGCTGGTCTTCCGCCGGGCCATGCAGTACCCACCGCAGATGGCGCTCACCAACGGGATCGTGAGAGCGCGAACACTCGGCGACGCGATGCACGATGCCGGCACGATCGTGCAGGCGCTGCGCGACGCGGGCCGGGCCGGGCAGTTCATCGTGCTGGGCCCGGCGCCGGCCCCCTTCGTGAAGCTGCGCGGCGAGCACCGGGCGCAGTTCTTCCTCAAAGGGACCCGGCGAGCCGCGATGCGTGACGCGATCCGACGCGCGCTCGAGACGCAGCCAGACCTTCGTCGGCGGGTCATCATCGACGTGGACCCCATGTCGGTCCTGTAGGCATCTTCCGGGGCTGAGATCGTCCCCTACTTCTTCAGGAGATCGAGTGGTTCGATCGGGGCAGGCGTGAAGCTGAGGACGAACACGGCCAGCGCCACGAGCGCCAGCACGACGCGGGTGCGATCGAGCGGAACGTCCTCGTCGAGCGTCCTCGGGTGATTCGCGCCGAAGGCGAACAGCATCCCGATCATCAGGACGGTCCAGACCAGCCAGCTCAACGAGAAGAACGTGAGGATCACGGCGACGCCAATCGTCGAGAGCGTCACCTTCGTGGAGCGCCGGCCGAGCACCGCGTATGAGATGTGCCCGCCGTCGAGCTGGCCAATCGGAAAGAGGTTCAGGGCCGTCGCCAGCAGGCCGAACCAAGCTGCGAAAGCCACCGGGTGCATGTTCAGGGAATACCCGTCCTTCACCGTGCCCCAGACAAGCCAGGCCGCGGCCTTGAACACCAGCGGCTCGCCGAGTGACAGCATGCCTTCCGCGGCTTTCGGCAACTGGACGACGTGCGACATGGCCAAGCCAAGGAACAATGCCGGAATGGCGACGACGAATCCCGCCAAAGGCCCGGCGATGCCGATGTCGAACAACTGGCGCTTGGTCCGGATGGGCTGTCGAATCCGGATGAACGCGCCGAGCGTGCCCGTCAGGAAGAAGGGCGGCAACGGCAGGAAGAATGGCAGCGACGCGTTGACCCGGTAATACACGCAGGCGAAATAGTGGCCGAACTCATGCGCGCCGAGAATCGCCAGGATGGTCAGGCTGTACCACAGTCCGCTGAGCAGGAAGGACCAGCCGACTTGAACCTGCGCGGCCCGGAAATCGGCCAGCCACCCAGCGTAGTGCCCCGCACCGACCAGCGTGGTGGTCAGCAGGGTAGCCAGGAACAAGAGAACGTGCACCCAGATGCGGTCGCGCGGGTAGGCGGAACGAAGGAATTGATCGGGAAGCCCCTGCCGGGATTCCACGTCCAGGGGAATCCGCGGTACACTGACATAGCCGACAAGGAAGGGCGGCGGCGCCGTCCGCGCACTTCTCGCGTGGTTATCGGGTGACGCCATCGGGCGGTCGTCAGACGGAAGGGCTGAAAAATCGTCAGGAGTTGAAGCCAAGGGACGGTTCAGCTGATGTTCTGCAAGTCTTTGCCCGGCTTGAACCTGATGGTCCGGCCCGGCGGGATGCGCACTTCTTTGCCGGTGCGCGGATTGCGGCCGATGCCCCGCTTCCGTGGTTTCACCTGGAAGACGCCGAAACCGCGCAGTTCGATTCGGTCTCCGCGCTGCATGGACACGCGCATCGCATCGAAGACCGCGTCCACCGCCAACTCGGCCTTGACCTTCGTGATGTCCGCGGCTTTCGAGACGTCGTTGACGATGTCCACCTTGATCATGCTGAGGCGCTCCCTGGAAGCTGCTAAACATCATAGGTAGAGAGACTTACACTGTCAAGCTCGTTCAGCCAAAGGCGGACCGTGCGCAAACGTCCAGTTCCTGTTGTCGTTCTCGTCGGCCGGCCCAACGTCGGCAAGTCCACCCTGTTCAACCGGATCACGGCCTCCCGCCGGGCTATCGTCACGGCCGTGCCCGGAACCACGCGGGACGTCATTTCGGAACCGGTGTCCTGGAACGGCGTGGAGTTCAACGTGACCGACACCGGCGGGATGTACGGCGCGAGCGAGGACCCGCTGCATCTTCTGGTATTCGAGCAGGGACGTCGGACCCTCTGCACGGCAGACGTCCTGGTGCTCGTCGTGGACGGCCGAGAGGGCCGAACACCGGGAGACGATGAAATTGTGAAGGCGCTGCGCGCACAGGGCACGCCCATCATCCTGGCCGTGAACAAGATGGACGACCGTCGGGCACGCGACGGCGCGATGGAACTGTTGCAACTGGGAATCGATCCGGTTGTCGAGATCGCGGCAGAACACGGCCAGGGCATCGGGGACCTGCTCGATGAGATCGTGAAGCACCTACCGGCCGGCGTCGTGCGCGCGACCGATGCTTCGGGGCGCGAAGACCTGAACGCAGAAGACGACCTGATCGAGGACGC
>JANYLG010000145.1 GCA_025363775.1 Acidobacteriota bacterium
CCTGCGACCATCACCCGGTGCCGCTCTACGGCGACGGCATGAACGTCCGCGACTGGCTGCACGTCCTCGACCACTGCCGCGCGCTCGACCTAGTGATCGAACGCGGCACAGAGGGCGAGGTCTACAACGTCGGCGGCGGCAACGAGGTGACGAACATCGAGCTGACGAAGCGGATTCTCGCGCTGCTCGATCGGCCCGAGACGCTGATTCGACCCGTGACCGACCGGCCCGGGCACGACCGCCGCTACTGCCTCGACACGACGAAACTGCGCGGGCTCGGGTGGCAGCCGCAGGCGAAGTTCGAGGACGGCCTGCGCGATACCGTGAACTGGTACCGGCAGAACGAGTGGTGGTGGCGCCCGATCAAGCAGGGCGATCCCGCGTTCAAGGCCTACTACGCACGGCAGTACGGAGATCGATGACGGCGGGGCAAGCACCTGTTCTCATCACCGGGGCGGCGGGATTCGCCGGCAGCCACCTGCTCGACCTGCTCGAGCCGGGTGAGCGGCCGATCGTCGCCTGGCGGCGGCCGGGAGAGCCTCTTCCGCCGCCGCCAACGGGCGCCCGCTGCCGGTGGGTCGAGCTGGACATCCTCGATGCCGGCGTCGTCCGTCGGGCGGTCGAGGACGCGCGACCCGCGTTCGTCTACCATCTTGCCGGCATCGCGCACGTCGGCAGTTCGTGGGACCGGACGCTCCGGACACTGGAAGTCAACGTGCTGGGCACCTACCACCTGCTCAGCGCGCTTGCCGGGATCGCCTGCCCGGCGCGGGTCCTGGTGTCGGGTTCGGCGCTGGTCTACCGCGATCAGGACCGCGCGATCGGCGAGAGCGATCCCCTTGGCCCCGGCAGCCCATACGGCGTGAGCAAGCTGGCGCAGGAGATGACCGGGACTCACGCGGCCGCCGAACTGGGCCTCCCGGTGCTGGTGACCCGTTCGTTCAACCACATCGGGCCGCGCCAGGACCCGTCCTTCTTCGCGTCGAGCGTGGCCCGGCAGGTCGCGCGAATCGAGCAGGGGCTGTCCGCACCAGTGCTCGAGGTCGGCAACCTCGACGGACGACGCGACCTGACCGACGTTCGCGATACGGTCCGCGCCTACCAGGCAATCGTGGAGCGGGGCACTGCGGGAGGCGTCTACAACGTCTGCGCCGGACAGGCGTACCGCATCGGCGACATCCTGGAAGAACTCCTGTCGCGGGCGCGGACGAAGATCGAGGTGCGCCGCGACCCGGCGCGCTATCGGCCTCATGACGCCCCGCTGGTGCTGGGCGATCGCTCGCGGCTGACGAACGAACTGGGCTGGACGCCGCGCATCCCGATCGACCAGACGCTCACCGACCTCCTGGAATACTGGCGACAGACGGTCCGCGCCACGCTCGTCGGCGAGGGCCCGACCGTGTCCACGTCCTGATGCGAGTCGTCATCACCGGCGCCACCGGCTATCTCGGTCGCGCACTCGTCTCGGCGTTCCAGGCCGCGGACCATTCCACCGTGGCCTATGCCCGACATGCGACGACCAGCGGCGTGCCGGGCGACCTGTTCGACGGCGACGTGCGGGATCGGTCTGCCCTGGCGGCCGCGGTGACGGGATGCGATGCCATTTGCCATACGGCCGCCCTGGTGAGTGTCTGGCGCAGGCGGCCGGCCGATTTCGACGAGGTCAATGTTGGCGGTCTCCAGCAGGTGCTGGACGTCGCACGCGCCGCCCGGGTCTCGCGGGTCGTATACACCTCGTCGTTCCTCGCGCTTCCGCCGACGGGCGCCACCACGCCCGGTCGCTGGAACGACTACCAGCGCACCAAGGTGCTGGCGGACGAACTGGCGTCGCGTGCGGTTGCGGACGGGGCGCCGCTGGTCCGCACCTACCCGGGGGTGATCTACGGACCCGGGGTCTTGACCGAGGGGAACCTCGTGGGCACGATGGTGGCGGATCACCTGAAGGGACGGCTGCCCGGCGTGATCGGCGCTGACCGTGTCTGGTCGTACGCGTGCGTCGAGGACGTCGCCAGGGGGCACGTCGCCGCGCTGGAACGCGGAGCGCCCGGGAGGAGATACCTGCTGGGCGGCGAGAACGCACCGCAAATGCGCGTGTTTGAAATCGTCCGCGACCTGACGGGACGTCCGCTGCCCCGGCGGGTGCCGGCGGCGCTCGCCAGCGTGATCGGCGCGGTCGAGGAACTGCGCGCGGCCATCACTGGCCGGCCGCCGCGGCTGACGGCCGACACCGTCGAAGTGCTCACGCGGGACTGGGCGATGGACAGCGAGGTGGCCATCCGGGATCTCGACTACCGGATCACGCCGCTTCGCGACGGCATCACCCGGGTGCTGGACCAGTTACGGAGCGCTGAAGGGCCGCGGTCCGGGGAGCGATCGGCGTGACGAACTATTCCGAAACGCGACGACAATCGCTGCACATGGCGATGGCGTCGTTCGCCCTGCTCCTGCGCGTGCTCACGTGGTGGCAGGCGGCGTTGTGCGCCGTCACCGCGTTCCTCTTCAACCTGTTCGTGCTGCCCCGCGTCGGCGGCGCGTCGCTGTACCGGCCGAGCGATGCCGCTCGCGGGTACCCGCTCGGGATCCTCTTCTACCCGCTGTCGATCCTCCTGCTGATTCTCGCGTTTCCACGGAGGCCGGACATCGTCGCAGCCGCCTGGGGGATTCTCGCGTTCGGTGACGGTGCGGCCACGATCGTCGGCACCCGCACCCACGGGCGTCACCTGCCATGGAACCCGGATAAGACGTTCGCCGGCTCGCTGGCGTTCATCATGGCCGGCGGGCTGGCCGGCACCGCGCTCGCCTGGTGGACGAGGCCCGCCGTCTCGCCGCTCCCGCCCCTGTTTTTCACCCTCGGCGCGCCAGCGCTCGCCGCCATCGCAGCGGCCGGCGTGGAGTCGATGCGTGTCCGGCTGGATGACAACATCTCGGTGCCGATCGGCGCCGCCATTGTCCTTGGCGGCCTCGCCCTGATCGACGGTGCGTCGTGCGCCGCCGCGTGGGCCTGGCTCCCCACCTCGCTTCTCTACGCCGTGATCGTCAACGTGCCGATCGCCACGCTGGGATGGCGCGCTGGCACCGTCACCGTCTCCGGGGCTGTCGTCGGCGCGGTGATCGGGATTGCCGTGTTCGGGTTCGCCGGCCCGGCGGGCTGGGCGCTGCTGTTCGCGTCGTTCGTGGCGGCCACCGTCTCGACGCGGCTCGGACTGAAACGGAAATCGGTGCTGGGGATCGCCGAGGCTCGAGGCGGCCGTCGCGGCCCGGGGAACGCGATTGCCAACACGGGGCTGGCCGCGTTCGCCGCGACCTTCGCCGCGCTCTCACCCTATCGGGACGGCGCGCTCCTCGCCATGGTGGCCGCGCTGGTGGCCGGCGCCAGCGACACGGTGGCGAGCGAGATCGGGAAGGCGTGGGGCACCCGGACGTACCTGTTCCCCACGTTCGCCCGTGTGCGTCCCGGCACGTCGGGTGCGGTGTCCCTCGAGGGCACGTGTGCCGGGCTGGTCGCCGCGCTCGCGCTCTCGGCGCTCGCGCTGGCGCTCGGTCTCGTCAAGGGCAACGGCCTCTGGTTCGCGACGATCGGCGCGACGGCCGGCTCGTTCGTGGAAAGCTCGCTGGGCGCCACGCTCGAGTCGTCGGGAACGCTCGACAACCACATGCTGAATTTCATCAACACGGCCCTCTCCGCGGCGTGTGCCGTCGCGCTCGCCTGGATGGTGACGCGGTGAGCGGCTCGGGACGCGTCCGCATGTATCTCGAGTTCGCCCGCCCCTTCACCCTCTTCGCTCCCGCGCTCGGGATGGCGTCCGGCGGTGCGACGGCGATTGGCGCCTCCCCCCGCGAGCCGTGGAGCTGGTGGCTGGTCGTCTACCCGTTGCTCGGGGCGCTGATGGCCGCCGCGCTGAACGCGGCATCGAACGGCTTGAACCAGATCTACGACTTCGACATCGACGCCGTAAACAAGCCGAAGCGTCCGCTGCCGAGCGGCCGGATGACCATGCGCGAAGCGTGGGCCTTCACCTGGATCACCTTTGTCGCCGCCTGGCTGCTGGCATGGCTGGTCGCGCCGGGCGGCCGGCACCAGTGCTTCTGGCTGGTCGTGATCGCGACGATCATCACGACGCTCTACTCGGTACCGCCGTTTCGCACCAAGCGCCTGGGCATCTGGGCGAACGTGACCGTCGCCATACCACGCGGCACGTTGCTGAAAGTGGCGGGATGGTCGTCGGTCAAGACCGTGGTGGGAGTGGAACCGTGGTTCATCGGCACGATCTTCGGGCTCTTCCTGCTCGGGGCGACGACGACGAAAGACTTCGCCGACATGGAGGGCGACGCGCAGGGCGGCTGCCGCACGCTGCCAATCCAGTTCGGTGTCACCAAGGCCGCGTGGATGATCTCGCCGTCGTTCGTCGTCCCGTTCCTGATGATCCCGATCGGCGCGTGGACAGGCGTGCTGACTGGCCACTTCTGGCTACTCCAGGCGCTCGGCCTGGTGATGACCGCCTATGGCCTCTACGTCTGCTACCTGATGCTGCGACGGCCAGAGGACCTGGCCGTCGAAGAGAACCACGTGTCGTGGGCGCACATGTATCGCATGATGTTCGTCGCCCAGATCGGGTTCGCGCTCGCGTACCTGCTGTGAGTCTCTCGCGGGCCTGAAGGCCCACGCCACACCTGAGTGGTCCGCCGTGTGATCATGGCGACGCACCGAGGCCGACGAGGCGCCCGCCTGGCAAGGCGCGACGAGCGAGAATGCCGGAAGTATCTGACGGAGGCACAACGCAGTCAGACGGGAGGCATCGTCGGCTGAAGGCAGCCGCAATCAGGCGGCGGACGACCAGGCGCCGGCATCAGGCGGTGTGCAGGAGCGCCCTGATCCGCTGATCGGTCGGCGGATGCGTGCTGAACAACGACAGCAGGCCGGTCACCGTGAACGGCTTGACGATGAACATGTGAGCCGTCGCGGGATTGGCATCCAGCGGCACGCGCGACGCGGTCGCCTCGATCGTCTCGAGTGCTTCAACGAGACCGTAGGGGCTGCCGACGAGTTCCGCGGCGCCGGCGTCGGCCGCGAACTCACGCGACCGTGAAATCGCGGCCTGAATCACCATCGCCGCCAGCGGTGCCATGATCACGGTCAGGAGCAGGCCCAGGGGATTCCCGCCCCGGCCCTCGTCGTCGCGGCTGACGCCGCCGAAGAAGGCGGCAAACTGCGCCATCCTTGCCACCATCATGATGGCCGCGCCGATGGTCGCCGCCACTGAGCTGATGAGGATGTCGCGATGCTTCACGTGCGACAACTCGTGCGCGAGGACGCCTTCGATCTGGCTCTCGTTCAGCACCCGGAGGATGCCCTCGGTGGCCGCGACCGCTGCGTGTGACGGGTTGCGCCCGGTGGCAAACGCGTTGGGCGACAAGTCGGGAATCACGTAGACCTTCGGCATCGGCAGGCCGGCCCGCCGCGCCAGGCGCTCCGTGATCCGGTACAACGGGTGCTCCGGTCCCACCGGCTGGGCTCGGTACATCTTCAGGACGATCTTGTCCGAGAACCAGTAGGACACGAAGTTCATCAGCGCTGCGAAGAGAAAGGCCAGCATGAGGCCGCTCGTGCCGCCGAGGACGTCTCCGATGAGCAGGAGCAGCCCGCTCATGGCGCCCAACAGGAGCGCCGTTTTCATTCCATTCGCCATACGCCCACTATCCTATAACACGCCCGGGAGATCGCTGAATCGGATCGACGCGCGGAAAACGCCATCGACGGATCGCCTATTCCCGATATTCTCGGTCGCAACGCCTACCCGGCCGGGCGCACCGTCGCCCTCGTCGCTCGACGCTGCTCGGGACGCCCTGAGCCTGTCGAACGGCGGTGCGACGTCGCGACTGGCGCCAGGGGCCGCCAGCCGCCGAATCAGGCCGGCCACCAGCGCCGCACGCGGAGCCAGCGCGTCGAGAAGGACGTGCTCGTGCGCCGCGTGCGCCCCGTCGCCAATCGCGCCCAAGCCGTCTAGTGTAGGAACCCCGAGCGAGGCGGTAATATTCCCATCCGACGCCCCGCCGGTGGCCCCTTCCGTCACGTCGAGTCCGAGGTCCCGTCCGACTGACCGGGCCAGGTCGAAGAGACGGACCACCGCCTTGGTTCGTTCGAGCGGCGGCCGGCTGAACCCGCCCGACACCGCCACCCGTGTCCCAGGCCTCCGCGCCACGAGCGCGCGCATCGACGCCGTCACTCGCTCCGCCTCGGCGTGTGAGAAGACCCGGGCATCCACCGTCGCCGACGCCTCGGCAGGGACCACGTTGCTCCGCGATCCTCCGGACGCGAGGCTGACAGTCAGCGTCGTGCCCCGCCCGGCGTCCTGCAGACGCTCGAGGTGGAGGATCTGCTCGGCCAGCTCGAGGATCGCGCTGGCGCCTTTCTCGGGTTCGATGCCGGCGTGTGCTGCCACGCCGCTCACGGTGAGGTGGAAGTTGCCGCAACCCTTTCGCGAGGTCTTCAAGGCACCGCCTGGCAGCGACGGCTCCAACACGAGCACGGCCTCGCTTCGTCGCGCTTCTTCCTCGATCAACGACCACGAGGTCTCGCTTCCCGTTTCCTCATCCGCCGTCAGGAGGAAGACGACCCGCAGCCTCTCCTCTCGAAGCACCGCGAAGAGCGCCCGCAGCGCCAGCAGGCCAATCCCGATGCCGCCCTTCATGTCGAAGACACCCGGACCGTGGAGACAACCTTCCCGCTCGACCAGCGGCATTCCGGTAAGATGTCCGACCGGCCACACGGTGTCGAAATGCCCGAGCAAGAGCACTTGGCGGGAGCCCCGGCCGAACTCCCCGACCAGGTGGTTCCCGGTCGTCGTGCTGGGCACCTCGCGCACGCTCCCGCCGATCGCCGACAACGCTGTCGCAATCTCCGCACCACAGCGGTCGGCCGCCTGCTTGTCGAGTGTCGGGGATTCGAGTCGGACGAGCGATTCGATCGTCTTGCGGGCCCACGCGCGCTCGGATTCGCAAAATGCCAGCAGCTGTTTCATAATTGGGTCATGAGGCGCCACGCTGCCATCCTGACAATCATCGCATTTGTGTCGCTCGGCTTCACCGTCACTGCGCGGGCACAGGGACGTCCCAAGCCCGTGGCGCCGCCCATCCAGGCGCCCCCCTCCTCGGAAGCACCGGTGCCGCAGCCGCCGGTACAGCCCGTCCCCGCCGCGGTAGCCCCGGTCCCGTCCGAGGCCACGCTTGGCGTGCCCTTCTATCCGACGATGCAGTTCATCACGTCGTACGACGCGGGCAGCGGCCAGCGGTTCTACCTGTTCGGCACGACCGCCAGTTTTGCCGATGTCGTCTCGTTCTACAAGTCGGTGCTGAAGCAGCGGGGGGAACTGGTCTTCGAAGAGCCGGCGACCCACATGTTCGACATCGCCAGGTTCAGGGAAGAGACGATGGCCTTCCCGCCGAGCATCACGATCAAGGATTACACGTGGGGCGGCATGCAGGGGTACTTGAACCCGAAGCCGGGCGCCGAGCCCGCCCGCTACCCAACGGTGATCCAGATCGTGCCGATCCCGGCCACGACACCAGAGGCGGAACGCTGAAGAGGGAACCAGAGAGAACGGCCCGCGAGCAGGCAGCCGCGGGCCGACCGGCCTCGATCGTTACCGGCCCTTCCTGGCTGCAGGCTTCCGGGGCTTGCTGGCGCGGGCGGTTTCCTTTTCGAATTCCTTCGCCATCTCGGCAACGAGCTGCAGCGACGTCTGCGCCGAGAAGATGATGCCGATCCAGAACTCCGACGCCTCGGTCTCGCCGGCCAGCAGCGCCTGCGCCTCGTCGAGCGATTCAATCGCGTCGCCGAGCCGTTCCATTGCGATCTCGTGACCCGCCTTCGTTGCCTTCTTTGCCATTGCGTGCTCCTTTGGTGTGATCCGAACGTTCACGGGACAGAGTACACGCATTCGAGCGAAGAGAACAGGGACCAAGGGTCGGGGATCGGAAGCCAGAGGTCGGGGACCGGGGACCAAGGGTCGGGGATCGGAGGCCAGAGGTCGGGGATCAGGGGACCAAGGGTCGGGGATCGGAGGCCAGAGGTCGGGAATCAGGGGACCAAGGGTCGGGGATCGGAGGCCAGAGGTCGGGGATCAGGGGACCAAGGGTCGGGGATCGGAGGCCAGAGGTCGGGGATCGGAGGCGACGGGGTTGGCGGGGACAGGGATAGGCGACCAGCTCCTCGCCCCTGCGGTGTCTCGGCCGGCTGCCGGCTGTCGGCTGCCCTGCTACTGAAGCGTGAAGTTCACCGTCAGCGTCATGATGACCGGGACCGGGTTGCCGTTGAGCAGAGTCGGCGTGAACTCCCACTGGCGCACCGCATCGATCGCCGCCTGGTCGAGGAGGGGAATCGAGCGCAGGATGCGCGCGTCCGCCACCTTGCCGTCCGGGCCGATGAGGACCTCACAGATCACCACGCCCTGCACGCGAGCCTTCTGCGCGGCGTCAGGGTAGACCGCCTTCACGTCAACGGTCTTGCTCGGCGGCCGGATCTCTCCACCGACACGCACCGCTTCCGGCGGCCAGTCGGTCGCGCTACCGTATTGCGCGGGCGTTGCAGCAGCGTCGCCACGCGCCGCAGCGTGATCCCGGATCCGCGTGGCAGTACCTGTCGTGGCCGGCGCGCTGTCCAGTGTGAAATTCACGGTCACCGTCATCTTGACCGGCATCGGTTCGCCGTT
The DNA here is from genome assembly GCA_025363775.1 of Acidobacteriota bacterium. GTDB lineage: Bacteria > Acidobacteriota > Vicinamibacteria > Vicinamibacterales > Fen-181 > FEN-299. The sequence goes on from JANYLG010000145.1 coordinate 8,709, forward strand.
GAGAAGCGCCGGCTCGAACCGCCAGTGCAGCACCGCGTTGATCGCCGACGCGATCAGCGCCTCGTGACCGCGCAGCGCCCACGCGTCAATCACGTCGCCGGAGGGGCCCATGATCGCCTCGATGATCTGAACGCCCTGGATGCGTGCCTGCTGCGCCTCTGGCGGGTAGAGCGGCTTGAAGTCGGCGATCTTGCGCGGAGGCCTGATGTTCCCGCCGACCGACGTTGGCGGGGCACCGGCCGGGAGCTCCCCAGCGAAGCTGAATCCGATGTAGGTCGCCCATGCCGCCGGCCACGGACCGAACACCCACTGACGGGCCGCGTCCAGGGCCGCCAATTCGGACCCTCCGTTTGCAGACACCACTTGCGCGTCGGACACGACGCCTCCCGGATCCACCGCGACCTTCACGACGACCGCGCCTGGCTGCCCCGTGGGTAGCGGGTCGATTCGAGTGACGACGCGAGGGGTCGAGGAGAATGACATGAACGCTGTCGTGGCGCCCTGCGACTGGCCGCTGCCAGGAGCTTGCCCGGCCACGTGGACGGTCTCCGCGAGCGTCGGCGCAGGTCTCGCGACCGGGCTGCCTCCGACGCCGCCGCCAGTTCTGTTACCCGTCGAAAAATGCATGACGCCGCCGGGTACGCTGCCCGCAACGCCGCCTGTCACACCGCCTCCGACGCCGCCAGCCACGCCGCCGGCGACGCCCCCGGCCACGGCTCCAGCGGCGCGCTGCACGACGATGGCATGGGGTCCCGTCACCCGGTAGGTCAAGCCGACCGGGCGCAGGACCATGCCGAGGGCCTGTTCGATCGTCACGCCGTCCACCTCGAACCGGTCGATGGGAGTGCTCAGGCTCTGCCGCAAGTCACCTTCTGTTGTCAGCGTGAGTCCCGCCGCCTGGCTGAGAAACCCGAGCGCCTGTTGGACGGGGATTCCGGCGGTGAACTTGAACGTCAGCGGTTTCGTCGGGTCGAGTTGCGCCGCCGTCTGCGCGCCCGGCGTGCGCGCGCCCGACTGCTGCAGCGGGAACGCGGCCGTCACGAGGCGGCCGCCGACAAGGACCACGACCGCCATGACCACGAGCGAGGCGACGAGACGGGCCTTGGACATGGAAACCTCCTTGACCAGCAGCATGACGCGCTGGCGCAGGTGCGCGCGTTTCAGGAACAGGGATGCCGGCGTGAGGATGAGCCGGGGCGCCGGCCGGGCCAGGCGCAACAGCGCCTCGAGGTACGGTTGCCGTGCACCGAGGCGGCGGACCGCCTCGAGATCGACCACTTGTTCGCGGGCGAGCTGAATCTGATTGATCAGCCACCAGATCGCCGGGTGAAACCACAGCACGGCGCGGAGAATCTCGTCGAACCCATTCCGCACCCAGTCGGCCCGGCCGACGTGCAGCAGTTCGTGGCAGGCAATCGCCGAGGTTGGCCGAACTCAGGACGTCCATCACTCAGCCTCGCGGATGAGGCGCTCCAGCTCTTCGAGTTCCTGCGGGGACAACCGACGGTCCTCGACGAGGTGCACGAGAAGCGGCTGCGCAGACCCGTTGAACACGCGATCGATGAACTCGCGGACCATGGACCGGACGACCTGGCGCTCGGGTCGCGTCGGGCGATAGACGAACGCCCGGCTTTCCCTGCGTGTCTTGACGTGCCCCTTCTTCTCCAGCACCCGCATCATCGTCATCACCGTGGTGTAGGCGATCTTGCGGCGCTCGAGGAGCGTCTCGTAGACGTCGCGCACGGTGGCCTCGCCTTTGTGCCAGACGATCTTCATCAACTCGAGTTCCTGGGGCGTCAGCGTCACACTGGAAGGTCTCATATACTAATAACTTAGTACTGCTGAACTCACGTGTCAAGAGAAAAATCCACGAGATCCGGCTGGCCCCACTTCGCCCGCCTGGCGCCTTGCCCCCTTCCGCCTCTCCGCCGCTCCCCGGGCGACCCGCGGGTCGCCCCTACGCACGTTTCAGGCTCCCCACCTTTCCGCCTGGCGCCTCTGCGCCTTTCCGCCTCCCCGCCTCCCCGCCTTTCCGCGTTTCCGCCTTGAGCCCCGGGCCGGCCCCTGATACAGTCCGCGCGCAGGAGGCTTACCGTGACACACGCATTCATCCGTCGAACGCTCCTCGTCCTGTTCGTTGGATGCTCACTTGG
>JANYLG010000146.1 GCA_025363775.1 Acidobacteriota bacterium
TGGTAGCCGCGCGCGCAACAGCATCACCACACCGGCCGACATGCCGAAGGTCAGCTCAGGGCTGGCTGGCAACTCGGTCGTCGGCGATCGGCTCGACCTGGCGGGCGCAGATCCCGCGACTCCGGTGTTGGACTGCTATACGGCTGGGTACGGCGACGTTGACGACTGTGCACAACGCGTTTCCAGACCGCGACTTCCCGCTGGCCGGGGACGCACCGGATCAGGTATGAAACTCCACTACTACCCGGAAACCGATTCCCTCGACATCGACTTGAGCCCGCGCGCGAGCGTCGAGTCGAAGGAAGTTGCGGCGGGATTGGTCGCCGATTTCGATGAAAACGGAAACGTCGTGGGCTTCGACATCGATCGAGCCTCGACGAAACTCGACCTGCACACGCTCGAAGCCGACAGCCTCCCGACCTCCCGAGTGCGGGTGGCCTCACGTCGTTATGCGCGACGCTGCGGCGTCGTCGAGCGACAGTCAGAATCCGGCTGCACGTGCCAGGCGCTGCTGATTCTGGATCACGATCCGCGGGTTCGGATTCGTCTCAGGCACGGGGAGCCGCTGCTCGCGGAGAAGCCTGACGTGCTCGTCCATGCCCGCCGCGGCGCGATCATCGTGGACCTGCTGCACGCCTCGACGCCAACCATGTCCCGCGCGCTGCAGACACCGCCAGCATAGATTCACCCCGGTAACCAATTACGCGCCGAGGTGGCTTCGCCACGGTGCGCGACCCTGACGACGGTCACGGAGGTCAAGACGTCGTCGATGAGGGTCTCTACGAACTGGAGGTCATGCGGAAGGCGGTGGAGTGGCGGCCAGATGCTACCATCTGCTATCATGTGGTAGTCAACGCGATCAAGGAGTGCATCATGGCCCAGGCTCAGTTGGCCACTCGGATCGATGAACGCGTCAAAGGGGCGGTCGAGAAGGTCTGCAAAGCACGCGGTCAAAAGATGAATCATTTCATCGAAGAGGCCCTGCTCGACAAACTCGAAGAACTCGAGGATCTCGAAGAGCTGAAGAGCTTGCGCAAAGAACCCACCCGGCCCTTCAAAGACCTTCTTCGAGATCTCAAGCTCGATGGCCTCCTATAGAGTCGAGATCACGGCATCGGCCGAGAAAGCGCTGGCCAAGCTCCCCAAAGCCGACAGAGTTCGGGTCGCCCGCAAGGTGATGGCGCTCGCAGCCGTTCCACGGCCACGCGGCTGCCGTCAGCTGACAGGGCAGGCGGATGTGTACCGGATCCGCGTGGGGGTGTACCGGGTGATCTACAGCATCGAGGATCGGCGCATTGTGGTTGTGGTTCTCAAGCTTGGCCATCGCAAGGACATCTACAGCTGACACGGGCGCCCGCCTCGAAACCGCCGTCTATCTCGGCGAAGAACAGCGCCTGCCCGACGCGACCCCTTTCGAGCAGCTCGGTCGCGACCTGCCACACCTCGCGCGCCCCGTCACGTGGCTGCGGGGATGTCGGTCTGGGAAAAGTCGCCGCCCTTGAAAAGCAGCGGCTCGCCGGATGTCTGGGCCAGGGCGTACGAGAAGCAGTCGCCGAAGTTGAGCCCGGCCGGGTGTCGCCCGCGGCCAAAGCGGCGCCACGCCTCGCGCGCGATCTCGATGTGATCCGCCGTGACCGCCACCACTTGCACCCCGGCCTGGTGCACGAGAAGGTCCAACTCGCGCCCGCCGGGGTCCCCATGCCGCGATTCGACGACGATGGAGGTCTCGAGTAGCGAGGCCGCCGATACCAACCGGACCGGATCCGCGGCGATGGCGCGCTCGAACCACTCGGCCTCGGGTTCGTCCAGGAGGATCGCGATGAGCGCCGAGGTGTCGATTACCATCAGCGCGGAACCCCTCGGTCGTCGTAGTCGAGGATTTCGTCAGGGCTCCGATCATCGAGCACCGGCAACAGGGCACAGCGTTTTCTGATCGCGCGGAGCCGATCGGCCACGGTAACACCGCGCTGTCGTCCCTGCTGCCTGTTCAGCCGTTCGCGCAGGGCGGTGGTGATCGCCTCGGTCAGCGACTCGCCGGTGCGTGAGGCAAGCTCCCGCGCGAGGCGATCAGCTTCCGGATCCTTGATGCTCAGCGCCATAATCTTCCAATCTAGAACAACAGGAATATTCTACCATGCCTGCTTCCAGGTTCGCGCCTCCGCCCGCAGCAGCAGCCGCGCAGCCTCGGGCTTGATCCCCTGCGCCGTTGTCATCTGTAGCCGACGCGCGGAGAAGATTGCCGGCAGATCGGTGGCCGGGTCGATCCCCTTGCCGATATCCGTCGGTTGCAGCCCAGGACGTTCTTTTCGTCGGTCAGCGCCGCGGCTGGTCGTGTCGAGGACGACCCGGTCGCACCTCGTCTCTGCTTGGACTGCACTTCGTACGTACCGGCCGATTGACCACGATTCCGTGTAGACTGGACGCGATGTCCACCCGGTCCCTCGGGTCAACGCCTGCCCCTGACGCTCTGCACTCGTCGACGGGTGTGCGCAATCGCCCTTCGCTCCACGTCACCGGGTCGGCAGCAGCCGTGGACACCATCAGATCTATGGTGCGGGGGGTGCTCGACGGATGTCCCGGCGTCGAGCTTGCGGTGCTCTTCGGCTCCGTGACGCGGCGCGGGACTCTCGCCCGCGATATCGACATCGGCGTCTGGGTGACGGCGGAGGAGACGTCGGAGTTGGCGCACATCGACACGGCCCTTGGCCGCGCGCTCAGATGCCCGGTGGACGTCATCCTCTTGAACGCAGCGCCGCCGCTGCTGCGCTTCGAAGTCGCGCGCGATGGCGCGGTCCTGGTCGAGCGCAGACCTGGTGCCTGGAGCGACTTTCGTGCGCGCGCGATGATTGACTGGTGGGATTGGGCGCCCACGGCGCGCCGCCACTGGGCGACCGCTGCCCGGCGTCTGCGGGATAGGATCCGCCACGACACGGCCGGAGCGGAGGAGGCGGACCACACAACCTCTCCCGGAGTGATTCCGGATACAGCGCAGGAGCCCGGCCATGGTGCGACGTGATGTCGCAGGCGCGAAAATCGCGCGAGCGGCGGCGTGGTTGGACGATGCCGCGATCAGGTTCGGCGACGATGTCGACATGTTCGCGAACGATCGGGAGCGGCGCGATCTGGCGATCTTCTATCTGTTCCTGGCGATTCAGGAGTGCGTCGATCTCGCGGCCCATTGGGTAGCGGACGCCGGCTGGGGTCCCGCAGACGATGCGGCGTCAGTCTTCGACGAGCTGGCCGACCGCGGCGCGATTGTCAGGGACCTGGCCGACCCGTTGCGGGGTGCCATCGGCCTTCGTAACCGCATCGCGCACGGCTACGCCATGCTGGACTACCGGCGCGTGCATCGGGAGGCTGTGGCGGGCCTTGGCGCCCTCCGCGCGTTTCTCGCGGCGGTGGCAGACGCGGCCGTGATCTGATTCTCACGCTGTTCACCGAGCAAGGCCAAAGACCTCCTCCCGCTTGCCGCAGGTAATACAATCTTCCAATGTCCCGAGCACGCGCCTCTGTCACCATCCCGCGCACGGTGGAGGGGACGCTCGATGCCTTCGTCACTGGCGTGCGTGCCCGCTTCGGCAAGCGTGTCGCCGGTATCCGGCTGTTCGGCTCGTACGCGCGCGGCGAGGCCAACGACGAGTCGGATGTCGATTGCCTGGTGTTGCTCGACCACGTCGAGCGGGAGGACGACCGCGCCATCACGGACCTGAGCGCCGATCTCACCTGGCAGCTGGCCGGTGTGGTGATTTCGCCGATGGTGATGTCGGTCGACGAGTTCGACCGGTGGAAAGCGCGCGAGCGCGCCACGCCGCTCGCCATCGAACGGGAGGGCATCGCGTTGTGACCCCGGACAACATCCACGCCAACGTGGCCGCCGAGCTCGTGCGGGCGAACGAGCGTTGCACTTCGTCCAGCACGACCAGTCCCCGCAATTGTTCGAGCGCGAGCATGGGCTCCTGGAGGCGGCTCAGGTCGGTGGGGTTCTCGAGATCGAACGACGTGACGGACGACGGCCACACCCGCCGCACCTCGCCCGCCAGCGTGGTCTTCCCGACCTGTCTGGCCCCAAGGATCGCCACGACCGGCGTATGGCGGAGTTGCCGGACCACCTCCGACACCTGCCCAGTTCGGCCGATTCTCATACCTTGTGTTATCAACACATGATGTTGAGTTTACAAGTATCGACAATGACTCCAGGAGTGATGTCCTGCCGGTGAGCGTAGGCCTCCAAGCCAAGACGTGGGAACGCCCCGACCCCTTGTGTCAGCCCTGGGAGAGGAACTCGTCGATCGAGACGCCGCCGGTGCCGACCAGTTGTGTCGTGACCGACGAGCCGAACGCCGACCGGAAGGCCCCGAGTCCTGCGAGCGATCCAATCGTGGCGCCGCTCTTGACGTCGATCGCCGTCACCTGCGCCCCCCGAACCGTCACGTAATCGACTTCGACGTCGAATCCACGCACCTTCGTGCGCCAGTAGTAGACGGCACCGCGGTCGCGTCGCGCCTGCGCGAGCAGGTGGGCGCCTACGGCGGCTTCCACGCATCGACCCCACGCGGCCGGGGCCGATCGCGTGGTGGAGAAGGCACGACCCATCACGGCACTGACCAGCGCGGTGTTGTGAGCCACGAGCTTCGGCGTCGATCGCCGATGTCGGGACGCGTCTCCGGCGTACTTCTGTAGCCCGGAGACGAGGCCCGCCGAATCCAGCAGGTCGAGATAGTGGGCGACGGTGGTGGTGTTGCCGGCGTCGTGGAGTTGTCCCACCATCTTCTCGAACGTCAGCTCTCGCGGCCAGCCCCTGCTGCATGAGAAGGGGAGACGAGCCACTGAGTCCTTCGATGCACAACTGCGGCAACGTACTTGTGCCCTCAGGACTCAGTGCTGAGCGAGCACAACCGGCCGCGGGCGCTGAAAGCCGAGTGCGGCCGCAATTGCGAGTCGAAGCACTGAGGAGCACGCGCACATCACGACCCGCGAAACTGTCCTCATCCCACAAACGTTTGACCCAGGACGCCCAGTCGGAGATCTTCTGCACCTCGTCCACCGCCAGCACGACCTGGCGCTGCGAGTCCGAGGACATCTGGCGGACTCGCGCCCATTGTTCGTCGAGCCATGTGGCGGACTGGAGCGTCGCCGGTGTCGGCCGTGACATAGTGAGATGGGGAGTCGATGGCACCGAGAACCTGCCTGATCGACGTCGTTTTCCCGACTTGCCTTGGCCCGAGGATCACCTGCATGAAGCGACGCGGCTCCCGGAGGCGGGCCAGGATCTGACGGTTGACCGCGCGTTCGAACATCTGGAAATCCTGTCGATGTTGAATAACTCAGTGTTTCAAGATAATTATCTCATTTCATTGAGTTATGTCGAGTCGAATGAAGCGCCATTCTCGTCTAGATTGTAGAGTGTGGGGGATTGAACCGCCGGCGCGGGGCGACGGCCCCGCGCCAGCGCGGAATGTCAAACGCGATCAGCTGACACAAGGGAGAGAGTCGGCAGACGCAGCCGGGGCCTGGCTGCGGTCGTCTTCCCGGGCCGTGTGGTTGTGATGGATGGCGTTGCCAACGGCCGTCTCGATGCGCACCGAATACGACACGGGTAACCCTTCCAGCACGCCCGCGATCGCTGCCAACACCCTCGGTGCCAACCGGCTCTCATCGTCCGGGGTCAACGACGACACAAGGTGGATTTCCATATGCTTCCTCTTCGTGGGACCAAACCTATCCGCGTGAAAATAATGCAAACCATATTCCGCATGGTGGACTTCTGAAAGGCTGAGCAATTTTGCAATAGCCAGGTGACATGGGGTCGTAAGTTCCTGATTGGGCTGAAAAAATATCCACGTTTCCCGCAATTTGCGGTCAAAGTCGTTTTATCATGAGAAGTAGTCTTTAGGCGCCGTATTGGGTGACTTCGACGTGCGGCCACCAGGTCCGATTCGAGCATTCTGAAGGCCTGGTCCGACTCCACTCGTCGATCGTTCATCGAAGGCTCTCTGGCGTCGATCGGCCGATTTCGTTCATTATTTTGTGCCATCATGCACCCAAGGACGTGCTCCGTTCCGCGTGTTCCGTTCTCTGTTGACGACCGAAACCAGAGGTCCAGCCGAGCTGGTACGAAACATGCGATTTCGCGGGTGGGCTAAGGCGATTCTGCCTGCCCGCCACGCACGAGTCGCATATAGTGCAACACGTCGAACTCACCGAATCCGATCTGCGCCGGCTGGGCGACTTGTGGCCAGTCATCGAGGGGCTCCCCGACCAGCGGAGCGCTGCGGAGGCGGTGGTGTCCCGCGCCAGCGACTGGCTCACCGGCCGCCAGCGCTGCGAGCGCCTGGTCGCCGACCTCTACGCCTTCTCGCGCCGGATTGGCCAGGTGAGCGACCTCGTCCCGCTCTCGCAGTTCATCCTGAAGACGATGGCCGACCGTCTCGGCGCCCAGCAGGCCGCCCTCGCCCTCTACGACGACTCCCTCGGCCGCCTCGCCATCGTCGCCACGCATGGTTACCCGACCGTGCTGGTCGAGGACCTGCGGATTGCGCCGGGCACGGGTGTGATTGGCGAGGTGTTCGTGTCGCGGCAGCCGCTGCTGGTCTCGGATGCGGAGCGCGAGCTGCGGTCACAGCCCCGCCGTCGACGGTATCGCACCGGGTCGTTCATGGCGTTGCCGCTGTTCACCGACGGCCAGGGGCTCGGCGTCCTCACGTTTGCCGACCGCGCCGATCTGCAACCGTTCGATCGTGGCGATTTGACGATGGCAAGGGCGATGGCGGCGCCGGCGGCACTGGGCCTGACGTCGGCAAGGCTGGCGAGCAAGGCGAAAGACCTGGCGCACGCGGCCGCGGTGGACCCGCTCACGGCGCTGTTCAACCGCCGCTACTTCGAAACGCGTATCGACGAGGAAATCCAGCGCGCCCGCCGCTACGGCCTCGAGCTGGCGCTGCTCGTCATCGACGCGGACAACTTCAAGGCGCTCAACGACCTGCTCGGCCACCTGGTGGGAGACCAGGTGCTGCGCGCGATGTCGGACACGCTGCGGCGTTCGGTCCGCGCCTTCGACGTCTGCACGCGGTTTGGCGGCGAGGAGTTCGCGATCCTGATGCCTGGCAGCAACGAGGCCAGCGCGCTGCAGAGCGCGGAACGCATCCGCCAGCGCATCGAGCACTATCGGTTCGACCCGCTGCTGATTCCACCCGAAATCCACCCGACGATCAGCATCGGCGTGGCGGTGCTCACGGCGGAGAGCGCTGCGCAGGATCTGATCGCCCGCGCCGACCGCGCGCTCTACGCCGCGAAGGCGGCCGGGAAGAACTGCGTGCGGCTGGCGGGGGAGTAAGGGGAACCGCGCACCTCCCGATTGCCAGCGGACTTGACGCGGCACGTCACCTGGCGCGGGGATGTCGGACTGGCAACAGTCGTCGCCCTTGAAGAGCAGCGGCTCGCCGGCCGCTCAGCGGCTTCTGATCTCGGGTGAGAATCCGGCTGCACGGGCCGTCTCTACCGCGCCAGCGGGACGATCTTCGACTGTCTGATGCGCCGGTCCCTGGTGAGCAGGGGAATGCCTTCCACCAGGCTGGTGGCCGCAATCAGTTCGTCAGCGGGATCGGACTTGAAGTCGAGCCGGGTGCTCATGGTCGCGATGGCTGGGGAGATGGGGATGACGGTGATCCGCGCCAGGACCTTGGCGAACGTTGCGCTGTCGAGATCGAGTTCGAGGCGACCTCGTTGCACCAGCTTCGCAAGTTCCCAGAGGACGATGTCGGAGATCGCGAGCGGTTCTTCGAGGACCCACGCCTCTTCGCGGGGCTTCAGGCTGCCGTCGAGCAGCGCCACGAGCATGTGCGTGTCAAGGCTCAGCATGCCACCTCACACCGGTGGAGAGGAGGTTGCCCTTGATCGTGATGCTGCCCTTCATCGCCCCGATGAGATCGCGGTTGTCGCGCGACGCCGCCGGGAGCACTCGCGCCACGGGCCGTCCGCGCTTGGTCAGCAGGATGCCCGATGGCCCGAGTTCGTCCACGAGCCGCAAGCACCTGGCCTTGAACTCGGTGACGGTCATGGTCGTGGCATTCGGATCCATGGACCCAGTGTAACACGACTGGTCATATGACTGGTCACATTAGACGGCTCCGCTGGCAGTCGACACTCACGTGTGTCAGTCGGAGCTTGCGAGAGGCAGTCGGATCTGACGCCGTTCTCGGCGCGCGATGCCGTTCATCTGCCCGTCATGGAGGCTCGGCGCATCGCGGCGATCATGAGCTTCAATACGGGTGTCGATCAGTATCCGGGCGGAACGGCTCGAGTCCTGACGTTCCCTGCCGTGTTCCCATTGACCTTCCCCCTCCCCAGCGCTACCATAAACGTCCCTGCTGGGCTGACTATTTTCGGCCGATACGTTGAAAAGCAGCGACGACAGGTTTCTCGGGGCTCCTGGCAACGATGTACGAAGAGGGCGATCAGCTCATCGGGCGCAGTCCGGCGATCCGCGAACTCCGCGAGGAGCTGGCGTACGCGGCGCGGTCCGACGCGAAAATCCTCATCACCGGCGAGAGCGGCGTCGGCAAAGAAATCCTTGCGCGCCAGATTCACAAGCAGAGCAACCGTGTCCGCGCGCAGCTCGTCACCATCAACTGCGCCGGCCTGCCCGACTCGCTTCTCGAGTCGGAGTTGTTCGGCCACGTGCGCGGGTCGTTCACCGGCGCCTATCGCGACAAGCCGGGCCTGCTCGAGACGGCGCACAGCGGCACCATCTTCATGGACGAAGTGGGGGAGATGAGCCTGCGGATGCAGGCGCTCCTCCTCCGGTTCCTCGAGAGCGGCGAGATCCAGCGCGTCGGCGCCGAGCGCGCCCAGGCCCGCGTCAACGTCCGCGTCGTCGCGGCCACCAATCGGAACCTCACCGAGCGCATCGCGTCGAAGGATTTCCGCGAGGACCTCTACTACCGGCTCAACGTCATCCACCTCACGGTGCCCCCCCTGCGCGACCGCCGCGAGGACGTGCCCGAACTGCTCGACTACTTCATCGCGTTCTTCAGCGCGCGCCACGGGCTCCCGGTGCCGGCGCTCGCGCCGGAAGCGCTGTCGCAACTGATCGCGTATGGCTGGCCGGGGAACGTCCGCGAGCTGAAGAACTTCGTCGAGCGACTGGTGCTGCGCGCACGCAGCGGCCTCATCACGCCGGCGGACCTTCCGATGGAGATCATGCCGCCGCCGCAGGCGGCCATCCGCGAGCCCGTGCGCGGCGCCGCGGTCGAGCGGATGTACGACCGCATGGTCAACGGGCACGAGCCGTTCTGGCCCGTGGTCTACGAGCCGTTCATGTCGCGCGATATGACGCGCGACGACTTGCGCGCGCTGGTCAGCCGCGGCCTCGAGCAGACGCGCGGCAGCTACCGGATCCTCGTGCAGATGTTCAACATGCCCGAGGCCGACTACAAGCGCTTTCTCAACTTCCTCAGGAAGCACGACTGCCAGATGCCGTTCCAGAAGTTCCGCAACTTGCCGGCACGCCTCGACCGCGGTGAGATGGGCGAGAGGATGGCTGGGATGGCCGAGCGACGCAGGGCCGACGCATGACCCAGATGAAGCGAATTGTCGTTGTGGACGATGACCAGCAGGTGCTGAAGTACCTGATCGAGATGCTGCAGGAAGCCGGCTACGACACGGTGGCCTGCGATCGCTACCAGGACGCGAAGGCGCTGCTCTCGACGATGCGGCCGGACCTGCTGCTCACCGACATCCGGCTCGGCGCTTACAACGGCCTGCAGCTTGGCATCTACGCCCGCGACGATCACCCTGGCCTTCCCGTCATCGTCCTCACCGGCTACGAGGACCCCACGCTTCGCGACGAAGCCAAGCGCGCGGGTGCGCTGTTCCTGATGAAGCCAATCACGCGGATCGTGCTGCTGGCTGCAATCAGCAAAGCACTATTAGTCGGAACTGACGACGAAGGGTCGGAACTGACGACGAAGGGTCGGGGCTGACGACGAAGGGTCGGGGCTGACGACGAAGGGTCGGGTGCTGACGACGAAGGGTCGGGGCTGACGACGAAGAGTCGGGAACTGACGCAGAAGAGTCGGGAACTGACGCAGAAGGGTCGGGACTGACGACGAAGGGTCGCTTGACAGCCGGGAGGGCCGCTGCCGTCTGAAGTCGGGTGTGCTGGCCGGGCCATGTCCCGGACCGTTGCCAAGGCCTGGGTCGTGTCTGATGACAGCCATGCGGGCGCGACACAGGTTCCAGACGATCCAGACATGGGCACACTGATCGCGGCGCGATTCCGCTTGCTGGTGGCGTTGGAGTTGGCGGTGTCGGCCGCGCTCGGGTTCTACCGCCTGGGCACGCCAAGTCTCTGGCTCGACGAGGCGGTGAGCTGGTGCACGGCGAGCGGCTCGTGGTCCTACCTGTTCTCGCGCGCCGTCGCTGGGGAGGACACGGGTGGCTTCCTCTTCGCGGCGCTGGTCCACCTGTGGATACCGCTGGCTGGCTCGAGTGAGACCGCCTTGCGCCTGCCCGGAGTCCTGTTCGGGCTGGCCACGACCGCGCTGACGATATGGACCGCGCGGCGGCTCTGGTCGCGCGACACGGCGCTATGGGCCGGCGCGGTCACTGCCATCCACCCGAGTCTCATCGGCGCATCCCGCACGGCACGCGGCTACGTGCTGCTGGTGCTCGTTGCGGCGTGGTGCCTGCACCTGCTGACTCGCCAGTGGCAGCAGTCGCGCCGGACCGGGGGCGTGGCCATGGCGGTGGCGGCGCTGGTGGCTCCGATGACCCACGTGTTCGGCGTCTTCCTCGTCGCGGGCACCGCCCTGTGCAGTTGGCTGATCGCGAGCCGTGTCGAACCTGGGCCGGAGGGCCGTCGCCTCACCGTAACCCGATCGAGCCTGAACCAAATAGCCTCAGCCGCGCGACCGCTCGTGCCGTTCGTGCCAGCGCTGGCGTTCGCGCTGCTCTGGGCCCTCGCCATGCGAGGGAGAATCCGGGCCAATCTGGCGGTGTTCTGGACGAGCGGTTCGTTGCTGCGCGACCATGCGACCGTCGTGGTGGTGCTCCTGGTGCCGGTCGTCGCGGGATGCGTCTGTCTCTGGTGGTTCGAGCCCCGCCACCGTCGGCGTGCGCTGGTGATCGGCGCTGCTGCCCTGACGACGCCCGTGTGGATTGGGCCCATCCTGGTATCGCTGCTGGCAAGCGGTGGCCATCACTTCGTCAACATACGCTACGCCATCGCGTTGCTGCCTCTCGGGACGCTCGCGTTTGGCTATGTGCTCTCGTGCCTCCCGATGCGTTTCGCCGTGGTGGCGCTGCTGCTCGGCAGCGTGGCCGTCGCGGCGAATCTCCATGACAAGAACACCTACGCCACCGCGACCCGTGATGGCTCGGAAACGCGGGATGCGGCCGCGTTCCTGAGGGGGCACATGGCACCCGGCGCTGCGCTGCTCGTGTACCCGGACTACGAGCGTGTGAGCCTCGACTACTACGGTGTGGCGGCCGGCGGGTGCCCCGCGTCGCGACCGGATGTCGGGCCGGGCGCTCCGCGGGCCGAGCCCTGGCGACGCGGGCGTCCGACGTGGATCGTGGCCTTCAACGAGACGGCGGCAACGATTCCCGCTGGCATGCGCGCCGACATCGAGACGTGGCGCTTCGGTCGGCTCGTGGTGACGCGTGCCGTGCCGAGATTGCGGGGCGAGTGACGATCGCGCGGACGACCGCCGGGCGCGGGCCCGGGAGGTCCGTCCGCAGGCCCAGGTGCGATCGGATGGCCGCACCGGCGACCGCTCGCTGGTGGGCTCCGGCGGTGGTTCGGCCCCGGCGACACGGCCCGCCAGGCTCACGCCTGCCGCTGAGTGTCCAGACGCCGCGGAAGGAGGCCGGGTTGTGGCGCCGGGATCGCGGCCCTACATCGCGGCGAGAGGATCGAAGGCTGGGTCGGGCGCGCTGGCCGGACCGGAGACGGACGACGACCGGTGCGGGGCCAGTTCCACTTCCCACAGGTTGAGATCGTAGGGCACGTCGAGGCGGTGACCATCCGCCGCGAAGACCACGCGGACGCGCGGGCGGTGCGGGTCGGCCGGGTAGGGCCGAAGGACGATGGCGCGGGCGCCGGTGTTGAGCCGCACCAGCGATCCCACCGGGTAGATCCCCATCAGCTGCACGAAGCGCCGGACCAGGTTCTTCTCGAACTCCTGTCCCTCGCCGCGCTTCAGCACCTCCAGGACCCGATCGGCCGGAAACGCCTCCTGATAGAGCCGCTTCGACCGCATCGCGTCATACACATCCGCAATCGCGCACAGCATCGTTGCCAGGTTGAGACTGGAACGGGAGACGCCCGCCGGATAGCCGGTGCCGTCCAGGCGGAGGTGATGCTCGAACGCGACGACGGCCGCGAGCGGCGTCAGGTCGCGCGTCTTGCGGAGGATTTCCGCCCCCTCGATGGTGTGGCGGCGCATGATCGCCAACTCGCGTTCGTCGAGGCGCGCCGGCTTGTTGAGGATCTCGGGCGGCGTCCGCACCTTGCCGATGTCGTGCATCAGGCCGGCCACGCCGAACTCGCGGAGCAGCGTGCCGTCGATGCCGAGGCCGCGCGCCTGCACCATCGTCAGGATGGAGACGTTCACCATGTGGGTGAAGGTGTAGTCGTCCAGGTTGCGTATCGCCGTGAGTGCCAGCAGCGCGTTGCGGTTCTGGCTGACGACCTGCGCCAGCTCGTCCACCACGGTGCGCACCTCCGCCGCCTTCGCCACCCCCTCGTGCGCTGCATTCTCCCAGACGGTGCGCATCTGGGACGAGGCCTGCGAGTAGAGCTTCCGGATGGTCGCCATGTCGGCCAGGCTGGCCTGCGTGCGCTGCTCGATCCGGACGAGGCCGATGCGGACATGGGGCAGGTCGGGGAACGGATTGTCGTTCGGGTCGCCGGCCGACAGGATCCTGCGGTACAAGGCATCGACGGTTGCGATCAGTTCGTCCACGGTCGCGCCCTTGTCGATCGAGACACGCTCCACGCCGCGCGCCTTGAGCTTACCGAACAGTTCGCCGAGCGTGGCCGCCCCCCGGGTCATCGGCACGTCGCCAATCACCACCTCGTCAGCGACGAGGGCGATTGAGATCGACGGGACATCCTCGAGCAGCCGCTGCACGACCTCGGTGAACGACGCGACGTTCCGCATGACGAGCGGATGCCCTGGCGCATAGAGCTGCGCCCCGCGCAACGCGGCACCGAAGCGCCGGAGGAGATCTTCCATCAACGATTGCCGACGATGCGGCCGTTCTGGCATCTCAGATCCCCGTCGTTGTCATCCTTTCACGTGTTTCTTCGCAATCGACCGCACGCCGAACGAGCCGTTCTGCGCGGCGTCCCGCAAGGCCTCCTGCGCGGCGGGCAGCTTGATCTGCGCCAGCGCCGCGGCGGCTTCCGCCCTGATTTCGCGCGTGCGCATCGGGGCCCACCAGCGGCCGCGCCGTAGCACGTCCGACAGGGCCTCGGCCGCGTCCGGCCCGCCGATCAGCCCGAGGCGCCCGAGCGAGCGGAGATAGATGTCGCGCAGCTGACCGCGGCACTCGACGTTCCGCACGAGGTAGCAGAAGAGCGGTGTCGCCTTCTGGTCGCGCGTCGAGGCCAGCTCCTCGATGATCGCCGTGCGGCCGCGGTGTTTGTCCATTCCCAGGATGCGCTGGAGCATCTGGAACGACTCGTCGATGCCCAAGCCGATGAGCGCGCGCACCGCCTCGCGCTGCACTGCAATCTCGGTGTCGTTGAGCAGGCGTTCCAGATCCGGCAGCGACTCGGACCCGCCAAACGAACGGAGCAGTTGCACCGCCGTGCGGCGGACGCTGGGATTGTGCGACTGCAGCAGCTGGTCAACCGAGTGGCGACCGTGCTTGCCGAAGGCGATCAACAAGGCGGTCAGCCGCTGCCGCGCTCTCGCGCGAGTTTCGCCCGCGAGCGTCTCCGCCAGCGTCGGCACGAGCGTCGTCCCGACCGCCGCGCAGAGCGCCTTCACCTGCTCGAACTCCTCGTCGGGCACGGCGTCGAGGTGCATGGCCACCTGCGGCATGAACTGGCCGGCGACCAGTTGCTCGATCGCGCAGCCGACCTGTGTCTGCGCTTCGGCCGCGCCTTCGCGCGCCGCGATGCCCACCATCGCGTCCACGAGCCGGCGTGCGCCGTCGAAATCGCCCAGGACCACCAGTTCGTCCACCTGCGACACGACCAGGTGCAGCAGGTCCTGGCGGCGTGACGCGTCGGTCTCGACCGAGAGGAGATCGGCGAGCAGCAGCAGGTCCAGCGCGCGAATCGAGACGTCGCTGACGGTGGTGAGCCAGCCGACGATGCGCTCGGGCGGGTCGTCGGCGAGGTGCTCGAGCTCGCTGGCGTGGGCGCGGGCGGTGGAGAGCTCCTGGTTGTACGACTCCGCCACGTACCGCTGGTCAGAGTGAGAGAGGAGCCTCTTCTCCACCTGCGACCAGAGACGATCGAAGCCCGGATCTTCGCCGAGTGGCGTGCCCGCCAGTTCCTCGCGCGAGAGTCGGGCCACTGACTCCTGGCGTCGCTGTTCGGGGATCAGCGTGCGGAACGCGTCGGCGAGGGGCGGCGTGCATGTGCGCTGGTTGGCGACAGAGCGGGCGACGAACTGCGCCAGCGTCGGGTCGGTGATCCGCTGCGTGATCTCGACAACGAGGCTCGCGTCGTCGCTCCCGGGCTCGCGGCCAATGGCCAGCATCTCCATCACCAAGTCTGGAGAGACGTGCGAGATGGCCGATGCCATGTTGTCGAACACGCGATCGATCTGGCTCGAATCCTCCCGGCCGAAGAAGTCGGTGACGCCGCGGAGGGCGCGGAGGAGTGCAGCGCTCCGCTCCCGCGTGGTGAGGCTGCCGGCATGCTCCTCAGTGCGCGCGAAGAACTCGGCAAGGCGTGAGGGGTCGCGGGCAATCTCGCCCAGCACGCGAAGGGTCTTCTCATCGAGATCCAGCGCGTTCTTCTGGATGCAATTGGCGATGATCGTGTCCCACGAGGCCTCGGATCCTGCCCCGCGTTCCTTGACAAGGCCGGAGTAGTCGAGTTCCGTGATCTCGAGGCCGATGCCGCCCGCCGTGGTGAGCGCGCGGGCGATGCCTCCACGGGCCCTGACGTCCTCGGGCTCCCGGCCGAGCAGCGCGAGCAAGATCCTCCACGCGGAGGGTTCCACGTCGCGCCGGATGGTGATTCTGCCCACCATGTGGTCGTGGAGCAGCGACGCGAACTCCGCGATTGCTGCGTCCGGCCGCGCGGGGGCCCGGCCGCCGACCAGCAGGTTGTCGGGGATGACGAGGATGGAGAGCGGGCCGAACTCGGTGGCGCCCGCGGCCGCGCGCGCGAGACGCTGCATCGCTTCCCCAATCGTCGGGTGCTCGGGCGGATAGAGCGCCACGGCTCGCGCCGCGCCCTTGCAGGCGCGTGCAAATGCCGTCAACCGGGCGGCCGTGTCGGGCGCAAGCGGATTCTGGTGAGATTCAGCCATCGCGGGCAAAACTCTCCACCTTCCTTATCGGACCTTCGCGGTCCGCCGGCCAGACGCTTCCGACCCCTCTGCGTCAGTTCCCACGGTATACTTCGCCCTATGCGTGCCACCGATATCATCCGTGCCAAGAGGGACGGCGCCGCGCTCACCCGCGAGGCTGTCAACTTCTTCGTCGCCGGCGTCACCGACGGCTCGTTTCCCGACTACCAGGCCTCCGCTCTCCTGATGGCCATCGTCCTCAAGGGGATGACGCCAGAGGAGACGGCGTGGCTGACCACCGCGATGGTCCGATCCGGGATCCAGGTGGACCTGTCGTCCATCCCGGGCGTGAAGGTGGACAAGCACAGCACGGGAGGTGTGGGCGACAAGGCCTCGCTGGTCCTCGCGCCGCTGGCCGCCGCCTGCGGGGTGAAGGTGCCGATGATGTCGGGCCGCGGCCTCGGCCATACCGGCGGCACGCTCGACAAACTGCAGTCGATTGCGGGCTTCCGCGTGGACCTGTCGCTCGACGAGCTGAAGGCGGCGCTCGAGAAGACCGGCGTGGCGATGCTCGGCCAGACGGCGCAGATTGCGCCGGCCGACAAGAAACTCTACGCGCTACGCGACGTGACCGGGACGGTGGAGAGCATCCCGCTCATCACCGCCTCGATCATGAGCAAGAAGATCGCGGAAGGGATTGACGCGCTCGTGCTCGACGTGAAGACCGGGCGCGGGGCGTTCATGAAAACGGTGGAAGACTCGCGCAAGCTGGCGCGGTCGTTGGTCGATACGGGCAACCGGTCGGGCGTGCGCACCGAGGCGTTCATCACCGCGATGGACGCGCCGCTCGGCAGCGCCGTCGGCAACGCGCTCGAAGTGATCGAGTGCGTGGAGACGCTCAAGGGGCGCGGCCCGAAGGATCTCGAGGAGCTGTCGGTGCTGCTCGCCGCGCGGATGGTGCTGGCGGCCGGCCTGGCGCGCACGCGGGCGGATGCAGACGCGCAGGTGCGAGAGGCGCTGGCCTCCGGCGCCGGCGTGGAGAAGTGGCGCGAGATCCTGGCGCAGCAGGGCGGCGACCCGCGCACCGTGGACGACTACAACCTGATGCCGTCGGTGCCGACGCGGCACATGGTCACGGCCAATCGCGCGGGGTATCTCTCGGTACTCGACGCCGAACTGGTCGGGCGCGCAACCGTGGCGCTGGGCGCCGGCCGCAACACGGTGGACGATGTGGTGGACCCGGCGGTGGGCGCGATGGTGCTGGCGCACCCTGGCGACCCGCTGAGCAGGGGCGATCCGATTGTCGAGCTGCACTACCGGCGTGAGAGCGACCTGGCGACCGCCATGGATCTGCTCGGCCGCGCCATCGAGATTGCCGACGAGCCGCCGCCGGTGCTGCCGCTCGTTGTAGAAGAGCTGAAGTAGCGGCCTTCGCGCTTCGGCGGGCGAGGGCGGCGGGCGGAGAGGCGGGAAGGCGGAGAGGCGGGAAGGCGCGGTGGGCGGCGGATTATCAGGAGATGCTGTGAAGCGAACCACGTCGAAGTCCTCCACGCCGCCCGGCTCGCGCCGGACGGAGTTCCTCATCGTCGGCACCGCGGTCGTCGTGGCCGTCGTCGCCGCGTTGATGGCGCAGTTCGGCGGCGTGCCGCGCGCGCAGGCGCTCGTGGGCCTGGTGGTCATCCTCGGGATCGCCTACCTCGCCTCGAACAACCGCCGCGCGATCGACCTGTCCACCGTGGCGTGGGGGCTCGGCTTGCAGATCCTCTTCGCGCTGATCGTGCTGAAGACCGAGGTCGGGCAGCTCGTGTTCCAGAAGGCCAGCGACGGCATCACGCGGCTGCTGGCGTTCGCGGACGTCGGTTCGTCGTTCGTCTTCGGTCCGCTCGGCAACAAGGAGGCGTGGCCGAGGATCATGACCACCGTGCTTGGCCCGGACGGCGTGCAGTACGGGATGATCTTCGCGTTCCAGGTGCTGCCGACGATCATCTTCATCGCGGCGCTGTTCGCGATCCTCTACTACTTCGGGATCATGCAGGTTGTCGTCCGCGTATTCGCGTGGGGGATGCGGCGCGTGATGAAGGCGAGCGGCGCGGAGTCGCTGAACGTCGCGGCCAGCATCTTCATGGGGCAGACCGAGGCGCCGCTGACGATTCGGCCGTTCCTGCCGGAGATGACCGAGTCGGAGCTGATGACGGTGATGACGTCGGGGATGGCCCACATCTCGGGCGGCATCATGGCGGCCTACATCCTGTTCGGCATCGAGGCGAAGCACCTGCTGACGGCAGTCATCATGACCGCCCCCGGCACGCTGATGATGGCCAAGATGTTCGTCCCCGAGACCGGGTCGCCCAAGACGATGGGGACGGTGAAGCTGAACGTGGCGAACACCGACGTGAACGTGATCGACGCGGCGGGGCGCGGAACGAGCGAGGGGCTGCACCTGGCGCTGAACGTCGGTGCGATGCTGATCTCGTTCCTGGCGCTGGTCGCGCTGGTCAACGCCTGCCTCGGCCTGGTCGGCACGAGTATGCAGCAGATCTTCGGCTGGGCGTTTTCGCCGGTGGCGTGGGCGATGGGCGTGCCGTGGAAGGACGCGCAGACAATCGGCAACCTGCTCGGCGAGCGGATGGTGATCAACGAGTTCGTCGCCTACTCGCACCTCGGGCCGATGAAGGACGTCCTCGACCCGAAGTCGTTCACGATTGCGACGTTCGCACTGTGCGGCTTCGCCAATTTCAGCTCGATCGGGATTCAGATTGGCGGCATCGGCGCCCTGGCGCCCACCCGGCGGCACGACCTGGCGCGCCTCGGCTTCCGCGCGATGCTCGCCGGCACGCTCGCGAACTTCGTGACGGCGACGATCGCGGGGTTTCTGTTGTGATCGGGAAGGCGGGAAGGCGGGAAGGCGGGGGGCGGGAAGGCGGAGGGCGGGAAGGCGGAGGGCCTATGTCGAGTTACTACGATCAGGTGGCCGAGGCGGTTGAGTATGTGCGCGGAACGGTGGGGAAGATGCCAGACATCGCGGTGGTCCTTGGATCGGGCCTCGGCGATTTCGCCAACCGCGTCGCCAACGGCCGCACGATCTCCTACAGCGACATCCCTCACTGGCCGCCCTCAGCCGTCGTCGGACACGCCGGGAAGCTGGTGCTCGGCGAGTTGTGCGGCAAGCAGGTCGCGGTGCTCGCGGGGCGCGCGCATTTCTACGAGGGGCACGAACTGCTGCGGGCCACGTTCTCGATTCGCGTGCTGGGCCTGCTCGGCGTGAAGACGATCATCCTGACGAACGCGGCCGGCGGCATCAACACGTCGTTCGAGTCGGGCGCGCTGATGGTGATCGACGACCACATCAACCTGTTCGGCACCAACCCGCTCATCGGCCCGAACGACGAGCGGTTCGGCCCGCGCTTTCCGGACATGACCGAGGCGTATTCGAAGCGGCTGCGGGCGCTGGCCGACAAGGTGGCGGGGGAGCGCGGTATCACGGTGGCGCATGGCGTCTATGCGGCGCTTCACGGCCCGAGCTACGAGACGCCGGCCGAGATCCGCTACCTGCGAACGATTGGCGCCGATGCGGTCGGCATGTCCACCGCGCCCGAGACGATCGTGGCGCATCACATGAGCATCGAGGTTCTGGCCATTTCGTGCATCACGAACATGGCGGCGGGCGTGTTCGACAAGCCGCTCAATCACGCCGAGGTGATGGAAACCGCCGCGCGCGTGAAGGACCAGTTCATCGCGCTGATCGAAGGGACGATACAAGGACTCTGATGGTCGGTTGCTGACGATGAAGAGTCGGGAACTGACGCAGAAGGGTCGGAACTGACGACGAAGGGTCGGTGCTGACGCAGAAGGGTCGGTGCTGACGCAGATCGGCGCCGAGCAACGGGTGTCGGTGTGGCGTGGGGCTTCAGCCCCGCGAAGAGTCGGTGCTGCCGCAGAAGAGTCGGAACTGACGATGAGGGGTCGGAACTGACGCAGAAGGGTCGGTGCTGACGATGAGGGGTCGGTACTGACGCAGATCGGCGCCGAGCAACGGGTGTCGGTGTGGCGTGGGGCTTCAGCCCCGCGAAGAGTCGGTGCTGACGCAGAAGGGTCGGAACTGACGATGACGGGTCGGAACTGACGACGAAGGGTCGGGAACTGACGCAGAAGGGTCGGAACTGACGATGAAGGGTCTGGGCTGACGATGAAGGGTCTGGGCTGACGCAGATCGGCGCCGAGCAACGGGTGTCGGTGTGGCATGGGGCTTCAGCCCCGCGAAGAGTCGGAACTGACAATGAAGGGTCAGTGCTGACGCAGATCGGCGCCGAGCAACCGGTGTCGGTGTGGCGTGGGGCTTCAGCCCCGCGAAGGGTCGGGGCTGACGCAGAAGGGTCGGGGCTGACGCAGATCGGCGCCGAGCAACGGGTGTCGGTGTGGCGTGGGGCTTCAGCCCCGCGAAGGGTCGGAACGGACAATGGGCGAAGTTTCGACGCCTACGCTCTCAGCCCTGGAAGCGGTCTTGGCA
>JANYLG010000207.1 GCA_025363775.1 Acidobacteriota bacterium
GCTGCCGGAGGCAGCTGAACGCCGGGGTAGACAGCCGACAGCGGGCAGCCGCCGGCGAGTCACACGTGACTTGCTGTCAGCGGGCCGCTGTCTGCTCTCCGCCTGTCGCACCCATGAGCCGTCCGCTACAGCTACCGACCCTGGCGGTCACAGGGTCCGACCCCACCCGCAAACTGCAGCCCGCCCGCCTTGGTGCCGATTAACCGTGTACCGAGTCCGCGTGGGGACTATCTCTGCCAGGCCGTTAATCCTTCGGTGCCCCAATATGGCGACTATCGAGAACGGCAAGCACAGTCCGCACCCTTGGCAGACCGACCGGGCGTTCAGGACGCTCTTCGCCGTGTCGGCCGAGGCCTGCCTGCTCCTCATCGACAACGTCATCGTGGACTGCAACAAGGCGGCCTTGTCACTGCTCGGGTCCACGAAAGATCAGATCGTCGGCCTGTCGCCCGTGGATCTGTCGCCCGTCCAGCAACCGGACGGGCTCGTGTCGGCGATGAAAGCGCGCCAGCTGATTGGCCACGCCCTGGAGGCAGGCGGGTCGCGGTTCGAATGGGTCCACCGCCGGCTGAACGGCTCGGAGTTCTGGGTCGAGGCGGTGCTGACGCCGATTCCGCTCGGGGAAGAGCAAGCGCTGTTCGTCACCTGGCGCGACATCACCGAGCGGAAGCAGATCGAGATGTCGCTCGCCGCCGATCGGAACCTGCTCCAGGCGCTCATCAACGCGGTGCCCGACCGCATCTACGCGAAGGATGTCCTCAGCCAGTTCACCCTGAACAACCCCGCGCACCTCGATGTGCTCGGCGCCGCCACCCAGCAGGACGTGCTGGGAAAGACGGACGCCGATTTCCGGGCGCCCGAGGTGGCCGCGAGGTACCTGGCCGACGACCAGTTCGTGCTGACCACGGGCGAGTCGATCGTCAATCGCGAGGAGATGATCCCGCTGCCCGATGGCTCGCGGAGTTACGTGCTTGCGACCAAGGTTCCCCTCTACGACCGGAACGGCCGCATCGTCGGTCTTGTCGGGGTGAGCCGGGACATCACCGCGCGCAAGCGGGCGGAAGAGGCGCTGCAGCGAACCAACCAACAGCTCGAAGAGACCACGCGCGAGGCCACGCGGCTGGCGGCGGCGGCCGCGGAGGCAAGCGTGGCGAAGAGCGAGTTCCTCGCCAACATGAGCCACGAAATTCGGACGCCGATGAACGGGGTCATCGGCATGACCGGGCTGCTGCTCGACACCGACCTTTCTGCGGAGCAGCGCCAGTTTGCCGAGATCGTGCGGGCAAGCGCCGACTCGCTGCTATCGGTGATCAACGACATCCTCGACTTCTCGAAGATCGAAGCGCGCAAGCTGGAGCTCGAGCGCCTCGACTTCGACCTCCGTTCGACAATCGAGGGTGCTGCCGAGATGCTGTCCACCAAGGCGCACGAGAAGGGGCTGCGCCTGGCGGGGCTGATTGCGCCCGAGGTGCCGGGATTGCTCAGGGGCGACCCGGGCCGGCTCCGGCAGGTGCTCGTCAACCTTGCCGGCAATGCCGTGAAGTTCACCGAACGGGGCGAGGTGATCGTCAGAGCCGACCTCGAACACGAGGACGAGCGGACGGTGACGCTGAGGTTCTCGGTGACCGATACCGGCATCGGTATTCCGAAGCATCACCTCGAGCGATTGTTCAAGCCGTTCACCCAGGTGGATGGCTCGACCACCAGACGGTTCGGCGGCACCGGTCTTGGATTGGCCATCTCCAAGCAACTCGTGGAGCTGATGGGAGGGACGATCGGCGCCGAGAGCGTCGAGGGGAAGGGCTCGACGTTCTCTTTCACGACGGTGATGGAGAAACAGCCCGAGGGCGTCCCGCGCCCCGTGTTCCCGATCGCCGACGTATCGGGCAGCAAAATCCTCGTCGTTGACGACTTCGTCGCCAACCGGCAACTGGTCGTCGCGCTGCTGTCTGGCTGGGGCTGCCGACCAGTGGAAGCCCCGAACGCGGAAGCCGCGCTGCGGCTTCTCAGGGAAGCCGCCGCGGCGGGCGACCCGTTCGACGCGGCGCTGCTCGACATGCAGATGCCCGGCGTGGACGGCCTGACGCTGGGGCGCCAGATCAAGGCCGACCCACTGGTTGCGAAGACGGCCCTGGTCATGATGACGTCTCTCGGCCAGCGGGGTGACGCCCGAACTGCCCACGGCGTCGGATTCGCGGCTTATCTGACCAAGCCCGTCCGCCACCAGCAATTTCACGACTGTCTTGCGCTCGCGCTGGGTCGGCCCACCGATCCCGGGGTCCAGGCGACGCTCATCACGCGCCATACAATCGCCGAGACCCAGTCGAAGCGCAGCCGCATTCGGGTCTTGCTTGCGGAGGACAACGCCGTCAACCAGCGCGTCGCGCTCGCGATGCTCCGGAAGATCGGGTACCAGGCCGACGCGGTCAAGAACGGGAGGGAACTCCTGGCAGCGCTGGATCGTGCCAGCTACGACCTGGTGCTGATGGACTGCCAGATGCCGGAGATGGATGGATACGAGGCGACTCGCGAGATTCGCCGGCTCACGACGTCCGCGCGCAACATCCCGATCATCGCCCTCACTGCCAACGCCATGGAAGGCGACCGCACCCGGTGCCTCGCGGCCGGTATGAACGGGTACATCGCAAAGCCGGTGACCGCGGGCGCTATCGCGGACGTGCTGGAGCGCTGGCTCCCCTCGAAGTAGGTTGCGCAACCCACGCCATCATGAAGTGGACGCCGCACAGCGCCCAGAGCGTCAACCACTCCTGTCGTACATCGGTGAGGGAGGCGCGCGCCATCAGTTCCTGACCGGTTCGGCCCACCAACTCCATGCCCGCCCGGGCAGCGCTATCGGCCGCCCGAAGCGCGCCTCTCAAAGGGGGCGAGTCCGCGCGCTGGTCTCGAGGCGGCCAGATCAGACACAATAGGACACGGATCTCAACACGTCCTGACACCACCGATCGGAGCCGCCCATGAATCCTGCCGTGATCGATTTCATCAACACCAACCGTGACCGGTACCTGGAAGAGCTCACCCAGTACATCGCCATCCCGAGCATCAGCGCGCTGCCCGAACACGCAGGCGACATGCGCCGCTGCGCGGAATGGACCGCGGAGCAGTTGAAGGCCATCGGCCTGCAGAGCGTGCGCGTCATCGACACGCCCGGCCACCCGGTGGTCTACGGCGACTGGCTGAACGCCCCAGGGGCGCCGACCGTGCTCTTCTACGGCCACTACGACGTGCAGCCGGTTGACCCGCTGGACCAGTGGATCTCGCCGCCCTTCGAGGCCACGGTCCGCGACAACGAGCTGTTCGCGCGCGGGGCCACCGACGACAAGGGCCAGCTGTTCATCCACGTGAAGGCCCTCGAGGCGCACCTGAGTCAGACGGGGACGCTGCCGATCAACGCGCGCGTCATCTTCGAGGGCGAAGAGGAAATCGGGAGCCCGAACCTCGACCAGTTCATCCGTGAGCACAAGGACGAGCTGTCGTGCGATGTCGTCGTGATTTCCGACTCGCCGATGTTCGACAAGGGCGTGCCGTCGATCTGCTACGGCCTGCGCGGCCTGTCGTACTTCCAGATCGATCTTCGCGGGACCTCGACCGACCTGCACTCCGGGTCGTTTGGCGGCGCGGTCGCCAACCCGGCGTTCGTGCTCGCACAGGTGCTGTCGCAGATGAAGGACCGCGGCGGCCACGTGAAGATTCCCGGGTTCTACGACGATGTGCGCGAGCTGACCGAGCGGGAGCGCGAGGAGTTCAAGCGGCTGCCATTCAACGAGAAGCAGTACCGCAAAAGCCTCGGCGCGCCGAAGCTGCACGGCGAGAGGGGCTACTCGACGCTGGAGCGCACGTGGGCGAGACCGACGTTCGAGGTGAACGGGGTGCTGGGCGGCTTCACCGGGGAGGGTGCCAAGACGGTGATCCCCGCCACCGCGATGGCAAAGGTCAGCATGCGCCTGGTGCCGAACCAGGACCCCGATAAGATCGCGGCGCTCTTCGAAGAATACGTCAAGAAGGTGACGCCGAAATCGGTGGAGCTGAAGGTGACGCGGATGCACGGCGGCAAGCCGTGGATGACCGAGATCGACAACGCCTTCGTGAAGGCCGCCGTCCGGGCGATCGAGCAGGGGTTCAACCGCTCGCCGGTCTACACGCGCGAGGGCGGATCGATCCCTGTTGTGGCCACGTTCCAGTCCGAGCTGAACGCGCCGACCGTGCTGTTCGGCTTTGGCCTGCCGGACGAGAACGCGCACGCGCCGAACGAGAAGCTGGACCTCAACAACTTCTACAACGGCATCATCGCGTCGGCCTATCTGTACAAAGAGATTGGCGCGATCGGGAAGTAATCGGTGGCAGGAGAGATTGGCGGGGGCCGGTGCTTGTGACTATCGGGCCGCGAGGTCGTCGAAGAGCGCCAGCGAGAGATCCTCGAACGACGTGACCACCGCATCGGCATCGCGCAGCCGATCCGCAGGGTAGCTCGTCGTCACAGCCACCACCTTCATGCCCGCGCGGCGTGCGGCCTCGATGCCCCAGACCGAGTCCTCGATGGCCACAGAGCGCGAGGCCTGCGGCCGGCCGTCGGCCGGCGTCGCGTGGTGGAGCCCCGGAGCCGCACGAAGCCGATCGAGCGCGGCGGTGTACGGATCGGGCGCAGGCTTGCCCCGTGGTGTTTCGCCCGCAGCCACGATCACCGGGAACAGGCGACGCAAGCCGGCCGCGTCGAGGATGATCTCGATCTCGTCCCGGAACGCACCCGACGCGATGGCGACCGGCACGATCGCCGCCCACTCGCTCACGCCCTCCGCGACGCCTCGAAACAGCATCGGGTGACTCTCCGCGGCGGCGCGAAAGCGGGCCGATTTGTCCCGGACCATGGCGGCGACCTCCGAGTCGGGCCAGGCCAGGCCAAGGTCGCGCGCGATGGCGCGAAACACCTCGCTGTCGTCGTAGCCCAGGTAGCGCTCGTAGTAGTTGGCGCGCGTCAGCGTGATGCCTCTAGGTTCGAGCGTCTCCTGGAAGAGGCGGAGGTGGAGAGGCTCGGTGTCGGCGAGCACGCCGTCGAAATCGAAGACGAGGGACTGCAGCGACCGGACCTCGGCCATGGTTACCTGGTTCTCTCCCCCGCCCGGATCGCCGCCGGCAGCCGGTTCTCCTTCGGAGGATACGGGCAGTCGTAGGTGGGGCTGTAGTAGCAGTAGGGGTTGTAGGCGCGGTTGAAGTCCACCACGTAAATCCCGGTCGAGGAGCTGGCGATCTCGAGGTAGCGTCCCGCCTGGTAGGTCTCCTTGCCCGACGTCAGATCGGTGAACGGCACGAACAGCTTGTCGGCTGACTCGCCCACCTCGACGAACGCTGCGAGGCTGAGGGGCTGTCCGTGCAGCGTGAACTGAAGCGCGCCCATCCTTTCCATCTGGCGACGCTCGTTCGTCGATGTCTGGAATTCGACGCGCGGCCGAGATCCGGGCGGAACCTCCCTGAAGGCGGCAGGAACCGCGTACGACGGATCCACGGAGAAGTAGGCGAGCGGCAGGAACTTGTCCCGCATGTCGCCGGGCACCGGAGACCCGGTGGATCGGAACGACGCGTCCTTTGCCGCGCGGGCCGACGCGATTTCATCCAGGTAGTGCGACTCGTCTGGCGGACGCGAACTGCAGGCGGTTGCCAGCACGAGTGCGACGATCACGACTCCCGACCTGAGCATCAGCGCCCTCTCCGCATTCCATTCTGAATTCCCGCCTTCGCCCTTCGGGCTTCGGCGTGGCAAGCTCGCCCTCCGCCGTCCCCTTCGACTCGCTCCGCTCGCTCAGGGCAGGCCGCCCCCGTCATGGGTGGAGCAGGTCTTCGATCGTGTCGGCCACCTCGGAGACATGACCATCGAAGAGGTGGTCGGCGCCGTCGATGACAACCAGTTCCTTGGGTTCGGCCGCCCCGGCGTAGAACTCCCAGACGTCGCGCAGGGGACAGAGTTCGTCCCGCTCGCCGTGAATGAGGTACTTCGGCTTGGTGGACTCCTTCACGGTGGAGAAGTCGAACAGCTTCGACGGCAGCGCGATGCCGATCAGTGTCGTCACGCGATCGTCGCGGGCACCGGCCGTCATCGCCACCCAGGAGCCAAACGAGACGCCGGCGGCCCAGAGCGCGGTGCCGGGATAGCGAGTGGCCATGAAGTCGAGCGCCGCCCGGAAGTCGTCGAGTTCGCCAACGCCCCCGGCGAACGCCCCGTCGCTCACCCCAACGCCCCTGAGGTTGAAGCGCAGGACGGCGCATCCGAGCCGGCAGAATGCCTTGGCCGCCTGGAACACCACCTTGGTGTGCATGGTCCCGCCGTAAAGCGGGTGCGGATGGGCGAGCACGACGGCCGCGGTGACCGGCCTGGTCGCCGAACCGGCAGCCGGGAGCGCCGCGCTGCCCGATCCCGCGGTTGTGCAGAGCGCCGCCGGATTGTCCACGAGCGCTTCGAGCCGGCCTGCGGATCCGGGGATGTAGTAGGTCATAGAACGTCGGAACACCAGCGTTCGATGATGGCCGCACTCGACCCCCGTCATCGTGCGGCCACCAGTAGCTACTCGCGCAGCCGCGTCGAGGAGAAGCGCTCCATGAACTTCACCGACTGCCGAAGCTCCACCTGGCAGACGACCGCCAGGTCGCGGTCGCGTCCCACCCGGGCGAGGTGAAGCCGCGCAATCTCATCCAGGCGGGTGATCGGGTCGGTCACCGACTCGAGCGCCTGTCGCCCGCGTCAGCGCGTGACTCGGGCCTCCGGCCCCGGTGATGCGCGGTCGATGCGGGCCTCGGCGTGTCGGCAGGGATCATCTCAACTCTCTGAATGACAGTTCATTCATCGACGGGAAATCAGCGTACAGCGGCGAGGTCGGCGGCCGAGGGGTAGCCCGGGATGCCCGTGGCCGCACGCACCGCGCGCAGCACGGCCTGGGCGACGGCCTCGGCGGCCAGCGCGCCGATCGTCATCATGTCCGGCGCTCCCTTCCTGGTGCCGGTCGAGAGCGCGAAGATTGTGTCGCCGTCGAACGGCGTGTGGGCGGGCGAGATCGTGCGCGCCAGGCCGTCCTGCGCCATCTGCGCCATCTTCGTCGCCTGGGCCTTGGTGAGCGCGGCGTTGGTCGCCACGACTCCGATCGTCGTGTTGCGGCCGAACGACGCCTGGGGAGTCAGCGCGCCCGAGCGAAGCAGCGCGCGCGCATCGGCCAGGCCCTTGCCGTCCGGCGTGCG
>JANYLG010000212.1 GCA_025363775.1 Acidobacteriota bacterium
GGCTGAGCAGCCGCAGGCTCCTGCGGTAGCCTTCCTCGAAATCGTTCGCGCGGACCTGGACCGTTCTCGCGTTGAGCGCCGTCTCGGCGCCCGGGAACAGCGCCGCGTTGCCCGACTCCGCTTCGTCGTGGAACGTCACCGCGAAGCGATAGGGCCCGACGACCTCTGGCAGGCGGGCCGCGTCGATCTTCTCGATGCCCGCCTTCGCGGCCGCCGCGATCCGGCGGTCGATCTCGGCGCGGGCCAGCGGTTCGGCCTTTGCGCGGTCCACCGCGTGCTTCACGGTGGCGAACTGCACCCACGGCAGGTTCCGGCCGAGCTCCTTCTCGAGCTGGTCGTCACCGCTGACGGCCACCACAGGGATCCTGAGGCGCGCCGCTCCCATCGCGAGGATCATCGTCTCGTTGAACGGTGTGCCGTTGACCCTGTAGTCCACCGCCACGCCGCTGTAGGTGTGGGACAGGAAGCCGGCGTTGTTGCCAGCACCGGCGTGCATCGCGATCGCGACGATGGCGTCGATCGAGTGGTCGTAGCTGTCCATGTAGATGTCGAACGGGCCGTCCCGCGCAATCATCTTCGCCGGGGCCAGCAACCGGTCCTCCAGCACGTCAGGCTCGAGAACGTTGCCCGACCCGTGCCCGTCAACCACGACAATCTCGCCCACGCCGGCCGCCTTCAGCCCTGCGATCGCCGCGTTGACGTCGGCCGTCAACGACACGCGCGCGGCGCGGTACTCGAGCGTGTCGAAGCTGGTGTGCTTCACGCTGGTCGCCTCCGACACGCCCTCCATGTCGTACAGCACCAGGACCTTCAGCGGGCGCGGCGCGGCCGCGACCAGCACGGCGGCGGCCACCGCGAAGAGAGTGACGATCGATGAGCGACGTCGCATGACAGCCTCCTCTTGCCGGACCGGGTACTTCGAAGGGACGGGCAGCGGCTTGCGCGGGATCGTTCCGTCACGCATCGCCGCAAGGTAGACGAAGCTGGCAGTGACGACTGCCGGCTGGACGAGATCCTCCGGCACGAATTGATCGCACACGTTCAGGTTCGTGTGGTGGATGCGCGTGCCGTCCACCCGGTACAGGCGCAGCATACCACGGCAGGCCGTCTCGCGAACCATCATGGCGACGGCCCGGATTGAGGCTGTCCGCTTCTGGCGCCAGCCTGTCGAAGGCCATTCTCGAAGCGCGGGAGATTGCCTGACGTGAAGACCGTCTTCGACTCCCCGGCGTTCGCGAAGCGTGACGTCGAGGAGAAAGGAAGCCAGGAGGTGGACGATATCTGTCGGGCCACTCCGACGCGAACCGAACGAAGTGAGGCAGTCAGGTCACAGAGGACGTTGCGCCTGCTACCGCCAAGGCCATTTCGTACAACCGCGCCTGCTGGTCCAGGTAGTCCTTGTCTTGCAGCGCATTCTGCCTGACAGCCTCGGCGTGCAGCACGTCGGCAAGCATCGAGAGGCGCGCCAACGTGCCCAGCCGGCGGCTGTCGCGGTCCGGCGCCGACGTGTCCAGCCTCTCCACCAGGTTCCAGATCTTCAGCCCTTCCTCGGACGCCGCGTATGAGTCGCTGCGCGTGAACGGCAGCATGTCCGCGGTCACTCCGTTGTAGACCGGCTGGAACATGTCGCGCAGGTCGGTGGCAAAGAGGTCGCCGAGGTTGTTGGGTGGTAACCCGAGCAGCAGCTCCTCCGTCTTGACGATCGACGCGGTGCTGTAGTGGCGCGTGGCCGGGCCCGGCTTCGCGTACGGGCTGACCACCAGGAGCGGCGTCCGGTGCGGGTGGATGTGATCCAGCGTGGACTGCGCGTCGTCGAAGGTCACGAAGATCGCGCTGCCCTCGCCGGTGGCCGGGTTGTAGTACACGGGACTTCGCATGATGTGGTCGACCACCAGACCCAGCGCCACGTCGCCGTCAGCCACCTGCATCGGGGCGGTCCTGTCGGTGACGTTCTTCGCTACGATACTCCCCGTGTGGTCGTTCGGCTGGTAGATGTAGAAGAACTTCGGCAGCGTCCCCTTGGCGACCATCCGATCGAAATCCAAGCAGAACTCCTGTGCGCGGCGCTGGTCCGAGATGTTGAAGTTGTATCCCGGGTAGTTGCGGTCCAGCCGCGGCTCGCCGTTGGCGTTGTTCCCGCCCAGCACGGCCAGGATCGGCGTCGCCAGAAAATAGGATTGACCGAGCCCGAGCACGGGCGAATCCACATCGCCCTTGTTCACGAGCGGCGTGGCGAGGGGAAGCACCGGGTAGCCGGCCTTCCCGCTCGGCGGGTCGTTCAGCGTCGTCGGCACGCTGGCCCCGGTGTCTGTGCCCAGGATGCGGATGAGCGCCCCGTAGTCCTTGAACGAGACATTGTGCCGCGCGGCGTTGTTGAAGATGTACCCGGATTCCGGATAATCCTCGGGGTCCATGTTCTTGTTCACCAGCAGCCCGCGCCCGCCCTTGACCTCCAGCGTCTTTTCCGAGAAGTCGCTCGCGGTCCCGGACGCCGAGAACTGGTGACCCGCGTCGCTCTCCTCGGCGTCGCTGTAGTAGTTGACACCGACCGCGAACTTGCTGGCCAGCAGCTGCAGGTTCTTCGAGACGATCGTGTACTGCGCGTCGGTGAACGGCGCGCCGCTGGCGTCCCGGTAAGTCAGGCTGGCAAACGGTCCGAGCTGGCTCTGGTTCCCGAGCATCGAGTCGAACGTCTTGTTCTCGTGCAGGATGAAGAAGACGTGCGTGATCTTCCGTGAACCCTGGAGCCCGCCCGCGGGCACGACGCGATCGTCCACCTTCGGCGCCACGGCGAAGTTGTTCGCCAGAACGGCACGAGTGTCGAAGGCCGTGGCCGTCAGATCGACTTTCTGGGCGCTGCCGAAGATATAGTTGCTGTCGATGTTGCTGAGGCCTCCCGCGCGCGTCGAGACCTTCGAGGGCGGCGCGATCGTCCCGGCCGGACCAATGTCTTCGCCAACCCCCTTCGCATTCAGGATGTAGAGCACCTTCCCGTCGGCGCTCAGCTCCAGCGCCGTGGGATACCAGCCGGTCGGGATTCTTCCGAGCAGCGAGGGCTTTTCCGGGTTCCTGGTGTCGAGCACCGCCACGGAGTTGAGGCCGGCCTCGGCCACGTAGGCGCGCGTCTGGTCCCTGGAGACGATGATGGCGTTCGGGTAGGCGCCATGAACCAGTGGCTTCACGCCACCGACCTTCACCGGCGAGAGGTCCAGGTCCTTCTTCACCTGCGTGACGATCTGTCCCGCCTTCGAGCCGGATCCCTTCTTCACGCAAATGATGCCGATCCGATCGCTGTTGGCCTTGGTGACATAGACGTACTGCTTTTCCCCACTGGTGAGGATCGCCGTGGCGCAAGGATGCGTATCGCCGACTTGATAGAGCTCGTCGAGCGGTTCTCCCATGTAGACCGACTCGACCAGGGACGCCCGGGCGCCGTCGCCGCCCGGCACGGCCACGACTGACACGGAAGACGTCTTGGGAGTCGATCCGCCGCTGTCGGTCTTCGGCACGTAGTATCCAGCCGGCTCGTTGACTCGAGCCGGGGCGACCGCGGTCAACATGCCGTCGGTGTCATACGTGGGCGTCGCGAACTTGAGCTCGGTGACTCCCCAGTTGGACACGAAGACCCATCGGCCGTCCGGGCTGACGGTCACATCGTAGGGGAAGTACCCGACCGGGACCTGTCTGACGACGGCAAACGTCGCCGTATCGATGACAGCGAGGCTGTTGTCGCCGTTGCAGGCGACGTACAGGAACTTCCCGTCTGGACTGAGCATGGACCCGGCCGGAAACGTGGAGGCTGCCCCTGCCGTGCGGTCGAAGCCGCTCGGCGCCGGCGGCCTGTTCCCGGCGGCGTCCATCGTGGCGAACTCCTTCCCGGGCCGGTAGTGCGACACGTAGCCCGACTGCGACGGAGTGATCGGGCGAATGGTCACGCTGTCGGTCGGGCTGATCACGCCGTTGGCGGAGACGGTGAACCTCTTGATGCTGTTGTCGCCGCCGCCCGAGGCCCACACGGTGTATGGCCCGCTGCCGGTGATCTGCAAACCAATGAAGAACCGTCCCGCCGAGCTGATCTGCGACACGACGGTCATCGTCCGGACGTCGATGACCGAGAGCGAGTAGCCGCCGACGTTCGTCTCGCTCCGCTGAGACCCCAGGCTGGCGTCGTCGTCATCATTGTTCGTGGTGATGAGGAATTTCCCGTCTGGAGAGAGGCGCGCCCCGAGCGGATTCATGCCGACCTGCACGCTCTGTCCTGCGGGCAAGACGATGCGCCCGTTCGGCAGGACGCCGTGGTAGTAGTTGTCGCCGAATTGCTTCGGGCCGGCGAACCGCTCTGCGCCCGCATGATCAGGCTGTGCCGATCCGTGGACCGGAGCGACCACGGTACCCCAGTTACTCCCTGTGATCGGTCCACACGCCGTGAGGCTGGACACGCACGCTGCCAGCGCGACGGCCCGCCCCGTCACCCTCACGAGGTCTCTTCCGCAGAATGTGTCTCGCGTCATGATCCGCCCTTGTCCCGGCCGGAAAGCCGGTGCACACGCCGACCGTCCGTGCGGGCCCCGGTCCCTCACGCATGTCGCTGTCGCGGGCGCTCCGTGCTTCAGCTATGGTCAGGGTCCGTCCTTGCACCCCCATTACAAATCCTCTACGCTGCGCTGTCAACCGAGAGCGCCTGGTCCTTTGTGCGAGAGTTTCCGATGTCGGAAGAGAAAAATCGTGGTGGCTCCGGCTCGGCCGGGTTGTTCAAGGGCGGATCATGACGCGAGACACATTCTGCGGAAGAGACCTCGTGAGGGTGACGGGGCGGGCCGTCGCGCTGGCAGCGTGCGTGTCCAGCCTCACGGCGTGTGGAC
>JANYLG010000030.1 GCA_025363775.1 Acidobacteriota bacterium
CGAGTTCGACGCGCTTCGACGAGCGCGTCGAGGCGACGCCGAACAGATCCTTGATATTGATCAGGCCCAGGCCGCGCACCTCCATGTGGTGGCGCGTCAGGTCCGGGCAGGTCCCGATGAGGACGCTCTCGGCCCGTCGCCGGATCTCGACGGTATCGTCGGCCACGAGCCGGTGCCCGCGGACGATGAGATCGAGCGCGCACTCGCTCTTGCCGATCCCGCTCTCGCCCACGATGAGCACGCCGAGGCCGATGATGTCTATCAGGACGGCGTGGATGGTCGTGCGGGCCGCGAGCGAGTCCTCGAGGATCGCGCTGACCTTGGCAATGGCGAATGGAGTTGGGACCCCGGTGCTGAGCAGCGGCACGCCGGCGCGTTCCGACTCGATGGTCAGCTCGGGAGGCGCGGTCAAGCCGCCGGTGATCATGACGGCCGGAATGCCGTGCGCGAACGTCCGCCGCAGCGCATCGACGCGCGACGTGGAGGCGAGGCTCTCGAGGTACCGGATCTCGCTCTCGCCGAAAATCAGGATGCGGCCGGCCGACAGGTACGCGTCGAAGCCGGCCAGCGCGAGGCCGGTCTTCTGGATATGCGGGCTGGTGATACGGCGATCGAGTCCCGCCGCGCCAGAGACCAGGTCGAGCGGGAGCCCCAGCGCCTCGGGGCGGCTGCGCAGGAGCGCGCCAATCGTTACGCCGGTAGTCGCGGGGGCCATCGGGTGGCGACCATCCGGGGCCTAGCCCTCGGGCTCGATCAGCCCGAGGTGCCCGTCCTTACGTCGGTACACCACGTTGATCGAATCGGTCTCGGCGTTGCGGAAGACCAGGAACGTGTCGTCACCCGAGTCCACCAGGAGTGCCGCTTCCTCGACCGTCATGGGCTTTACGGGATACCGCGGCACGCGGCGGACGCGCCTCTTCTTGGGCGCCACGGGCGCGGGTGGGGCGACCGCAGCTTCCGCCGCCAGCAGCCGCGGGGACGTGGCGCGCCGCTTTCTCTCCTGCCACTTGCCCTTCATCTTCGCCAACTGCTGGGTGAGCTTCTCGATGGCGTCGGCGATGGAGGTCTCCCAGGCGTTCGTGTCAGCGATGCCGTGCAGGAAGTGCTCACCGCGCGTGTGGACGGTGAACTCCGACTGGTGGCGGTACTTCTCGAGCGTCAGTACCGCCTGCACGGACACGATCCCGCCCTCGAGGAGACGATCGAGTTTGGCGAGTTTCTTCTCGACCTGTTTGCGCAAGTCGGGCGTGATGTCGACGTGTCGGCCCGTCAGTTCAAGTCGCATAGGCAGCTGTCTGTCAGTACATGACCTTGCGCTGGTTGGACGTAGCAATCCTCAGCTCTTCACGATACTTCGCGATGGTACGCCTCGCCAGCACGAGTCCTTCCTTCTGAAGCATGCTCACGATCTTCGAATCGCTGAGAGGCTTGTGCGGATCCTCGGTGTCGATGATCTTCCGGATGTGCTGCTTCACCGTCACCGACGAGACGCTCTCGCCGTACGAGCTGCTGATGCCGCTGTGGAAGAAGAACTTCATCTCGACCACGCCTTGCGGCGTGTGCATGTACTTGTTCGTGACGACGCGGCTCACCGTGGACTCGTGCATCCCGATGTCGTTGGCGACGTCGCGCAGCACGAGCGGGCGCAGGTGTTCGATGCCGTGGTCGAGGAAGTCGCGCTGGAAGTTCACGAGGCTCGTCGCGACCTTGAAGATCGTCTTCTGCCGCTGTTCGACCGACTTGATCAGCCACAGCGCCGACCGGAACTTGTCCTTCACGTACGCGCGCGTCTCGTCGCTGTTCTCGGTGCCCTTCTCGAGCAGCCGGCGGTACGCCGGGCTGATGCGCAGTTGCGGCAGCCCGTCCTCGTTCAGCAGGACGACGTACTGGTCCTCAACCTTCACGACGGTCACGTCCGGGGTGACGTACTGCGACTTCGGTCGGTTGTACCGGCTGCCGGGCTTGGGATCGAGGTGCTGAATGATCGCGATGTGCTGCTTCAGTTCCTCCACCGACAGGCCCAGCTTGCGCGCCAATTCGGGCACCTGGTGGTTCTGCAGCAGTCGGAGGTGCTCGGTGACGATCTTCTCGGTGGGTGTCCCCTCGACTCCCAGGAGGCGCAGCTGCAGCCAGAGGCATTCCTGGAGGTCGCGGGCGGCCACGCCAATCGGATCGAAGCCCTGCACCAGCTTGAGCGTGCTCTCGACGTCGGCAACCTCCCAGGTCCCCATCGCCGCGATCTCGTCCACCGACGCCACCAGGTACCCGTCGTCGTCCAGGTTCCCGATGATCGCGGTGCCGATCTCGCGCAGGGCATCGTCGTCGGTCTGGATGGAGAGCTGCCAGAGGAGGTGATCCGAGAGCGACGTGGTGGTCGACAGGGTGTTCTCGATCGGCGGGAGTTCCTTGACTTCCTGCTGCGCGCGAGGGCGGTACCCGTCGTCGAGGTAGTCGCCTAAGAAATACTCGTAGTCCTGATCGTCCCAGGCGTCTGGCTTCTGTTCCTTCGGAGGCTCTTCGATCTTCTCGG
Organism: Acidobacteriota bacterium; assembly: GCA_025363775.1. Lineage (GTDB taxonomy): Bacteria > Acidobacteriota > Vicinamibacteria > Vicinamibacterales > Fen-181 > FEN-299. Next base: position 2,531 of record JANYLG010000030.1, read on the forward strand.
GGGCCGCGGCCGCGTCGGACGCCTGGATGTCCTCGGCGGGCACCTCCTCGAGCATCGGGTTCTCGACCATTTCCTGCGTCAGCAGTTCGCTCAGCTCGAGCGTCGACATCGGCAGCAGCTTGATCGCCTGCTGGAGCGATGGCGTCAGGATGAGCTTCTGAACGAGCTTCTGATGGAGTCTCTGCTGAATCGGCATGGCCTAGTGGTCCGCCCCAACGGGACCGTCATCCATATTAGTCCAACCTGAAGTCGGTCCCGAGGTAATTCCGTCGAACATCTTCGTCGCTCGCCAGGCTGTCCGGCGTGCCGCTCCGGAAGATCGCGCCGTCCCTTACGATATAGGCCCGATCCGTGATGCGGAGCGTCTCTCGCACGTTGTGGTCCGTGATCAGCACGCCGATGCCCCGCTCTTTCAGGTGAAAGATGATCTTCTGGATATCCGAGACCGCGATCGGATCGATGCCGGCAAACGGCTCATCCAGCAGGATGAACAGCGGCGACACGACCAGAGCTCGCGTGATTTCGACCCGGCGTCGCTCTCCGCCGGACAACGTGTAGGCCGGCGCGCCGGCCAGCGGGGTCAGGTTCAGCTCGGCGAGCAACTCGCGCAGCCGCGCCCGCCGCGTGGGTCCGTCGATCGGGAGCGTCTCGAGGATGGCCAGGATGTTCTGTTCGACCGTCAGCCCGCGGAAGATCGACGGTTCCTGTGGCAGGTACCCGATCCCCTTCCGTGCCCGGATGTACATCGGGTCGCTGGTGACGTCCTTGCCATTCAGCAGCACGTACCCCGAGTCCGGCGCCGCGAGACCAACCGTCATGTAGAACGTCGTCGTCTTGCCGGCCCCGTTCGGGCCGAGCAGCCCAACGACTTCGCCGGAGGCCACCTCGAGGCTGACGCCACGCACCACCGTGCGGCCGCTGTAGGACTTCGTCAGCTCGTGCGTCCGGAGAGTGGCCATTCAGTCGACACGAAGCCCGTCAGCGTTTGATGCCGCGCTTGAGTTCAGTGCGTCTCTGCTCTTTCCCGTCGACGACGATCCTATCAGTCGATCTGAAGAAAGTCAAAGAATTGCCTGTAGTTTCGCCAGATTCGTCCTCGAGCTTCACCGGCGCGCCGGTCATGTCGTACTGCTCCCGGGCAGCGATGTAGGTCAGGCGGTTACCGCTCGCCTTTCGGCCGTCGGGCGTACGGAGAGTGACGCTCGTGTACGCCTCGAGCCGCTCCACCTCGCCGCCGCCGTCCTCGAGAAACAGCTCGATCCGATCGGCCGCCAGGTCCCCTTCGGGGCCATTCAGGTGCGCCCCGCCGGTATAGGTCGCTCGTCGGCTCTTGTCGTCGTAGGCCAGGTCCTTGGCCGCCGCCACCGACCGCACCTGCTCCCGGGCCTTCGTTTTTTCGTTCACCTGGTCGAGGATCATTTTCGACACCACGCCGCCGCTTGCCGACAGGTCGCCTGTCTGGTCGTCCACGACGATGGTGTCTCCCTTGATCGTCGTCTCGCCCTGCCACAACTGGGCGCTGCCGCTGTAGGTGGCCAACGACACCGCACTGTCGTACACCAGGCTGTCGGAGGTCGCGTAGACCGGCTTGTCCTGCGCGAGCATCGCCGGTCGCCGCCCCGGCGCCTTCTCCCCGGGAGCGGTTCCCCTTCGCTGCCCGTTCCTGCCGGCTGCTGCACGCATCTCGGTCTTCACCGAGTCGGTGGCGGTGATCTTCTTGCCGTCGAGCAGGATCTCGATCCGCTTCGACTCGATGGTGGCCTGCTCGTCCAGCACCTGGGGCGAGCGGCCCGTCTTCTCGTCCGCGCCCGCCAGGGTGAGCGTGCCGGCCGTGATGAGGTAGCGCGCCTCGCGCGCCAACGCCGTCATCGTCCCTTCCTCGAAACGCACCCCTCCGCCGAATCGCGCCGCGTCGATCGACCCGAAGCCGCCCTTCATCGCCAGGTCGAGCGTGTCGGATTTCGCGGCCCTGGGAGACGTGGGCGCCGGCGGCCACTCTCGAAAATCGACCCCCTCGCTGAAATTCGCGCCGGTGAGCCCGGTTCCCGGGGCCCCCCTTCCTTGCAGCGCGCCCGACCGGATGGTGCGCGCTGGCGTGCTCTTGTCAGCGAACATCTCCAGTTGGACCCTCTCGCGAGCCATCAGCGAGGTCAGGGTCGATCCGTCGGGGGCCAGCCCGAGATCGATGAACTGGCCGGACAGCCGACGGCCGCCGCCCCCGGCGGAGCCCGCCAGTTCGATGACGCCGTCGCCGCTGAGCAACGAGCGCTGGAGCGTGCGCCCATCGGGCGCGTACGTCAGATTGATGTCGCGCGCCTTCATCGCCTTCAGGCCGCCGGCGGCCCGGGGAGTCCCAGCGACGCGGGACGATCCGCGCAGTTCGAGCATCTGGATGCGTTTCTCGTCCTGGGTGAGATAGGCCACGGCGGCGTCTGCCTGGATCGTCTGCCCTTCGCGAACGATTTTCACGCCCCGCTCGAACCGCATGTACTTGTCGGCGCGGGCCAGGCCCGCTGCGCCCGCTTCGATCTCCGCGCCACCCTCACCCTTCTCGTCCGGCGCGATGTGGATCACGGCCTGGTCGAGCAGCCAGAGGACGTCCCGGGTCTTGTCGTATGTCATGCCGACGGCCGTGCCACTCATCCGCGTTCGCGTGAACGCGACGGGGCCGGGAGCGCGCACCACCCCTTCGGCATTGACGTAGGTCGCCTCTTCGGTGCGTAGCGTCAGGCCGTCGCTCGATGTGACCTCGACGGCGCCCTTGAGGGCGACGTCCATATTCGGGGCCTGCCCCGTCACCTCCGCGTCCCTGGCGGTGATGAGGAAGTCGCGACCGCCGCGCTGCAGCACCTTGAATCGCCCTCCGGAGATCTTCGTCCGGCCATCTGCGTACTGCACCAGCTTGTCGTAGTGCTCGACGGTCACGTCCTGCTTCGCCCCGATCGCGCGGACCGATCGGCCGGAGGTGCTCTCGAGCACGGCTGCCGGGTCGCTCTTGGTGGGAAGCGGCGTTGGCGTGGAGGTTGGCATCGGTCGGCGGAGCGACACGAGGATGACTATCGCCAGGGCGACGATGAAGAAGCCCAGACCGAGACGGAGGCGGCGTTGCCAGGGTGTCATGCGATGGTTCTGTGACGAGGCCCGTGCGCGGCGGTCACACTCACACGGCGGTCGCGGGACTCAATGCCGGTGCGCGCATGTCGGCCAGCGTCAGCTCGGTGTTCGTGTCGCCGTTGAACGTATTCTGCGTGAGCGAGAACGCCACGTCCAGCGCGCCGCGATGCTCCACGAGGAACGGCTCCCGCTCGACCGACCGCCACGCGATCGCGCGAAAGATGCGACCGTGCTGGCGCACCGCCATCTTCAGGTGGCGCTCCTTGATCCGTCGCGGGCCGTCCACGATCTCGACCGGGCCGGCGCAGAACACCGGCCTCGGGTTGCCAAGGCCGAACGGCTCGAGGGACCGCACGTCCTCGACCAGACGCCCCTTGATGGCATCCAGTCCCAACCGGGCATCGATCCGGAGTCTGGGCCGGAGGTCGTCCGGTCCGAGATGGTCGTCCCCGTGCGCCTGCATCGCGGAGCGGAACGCCTTGAGCGCCCCGGCCTCCAGCGTGAGGCCGGCTGCCATCTTGTGACCGCCGAACCGTATCAGGTGTGTTCCGCAGGCCTCGATCGCCCCGAGCATGTCGAAGGCGCCGATGCTGCGGCACGATCCGTGCCCCACCCCGTCCTCGATCGAGATCACAACCGCCGGCCGGTGGAACGCATCCACCAGCTTGGAGGCGACGATGCCGATCACGCCGCGATGCCACCCCTCGCCGGCGACCACCAGGACGGAATGGGCACCAATGTCGGGATCGTTCTCAATCGCGCGGCGGGCCTCGGCCAGGATCTCCTGCTCCTGGTCCTGCCGCCGCAGGTTCTCCTCGTTCAGCTGCGCGGCGAGGGCCCGGGCCTCCTCGGCCATCGCATCATCGGTGGCGAGGAGGAGCCGCGCGGCAATGTCGGGGGTCGCCATGCGACCCGCGGCGTTCATGCGCGGCGCGAGGATGAAGGACACGTGGTAGCTGTCGATCGTCTTGCCGGTCAGGCCGGACGCATCCAGCAACGCGCGAAGGCCGACCTTGTGGGGGCCGCGCGAGAGCAGCTCGAGGCCGATCTTCGCAATGACGCGGTTCTCGCCAACCAGCGGCACCACGTCTGCCAGCGTGCCGATGGCGGCAATCTTCACGAAGCCTGGTAGCCACTTCTCCCGGCCCGACCTCGCGCACAGCGCCTGCACGAGCTTGAGAGCCACGCCCACGCCAGCGAGGTTCTTGTCCGGGTAGGAGCAGTCCGGGCGCTTCGGGTTGATCACCGCGAGCGCGCGCGGCAACTCCCGCTCGGGCTCGTGGTGGTCGGTGATGATGAGATCGATCCCGAGGTCCGCGGCGCGCCGCGCGGCGTCCATGCTGCGAATGCCGCAGTCGACCGAGATGATCAGGCGGACGCCCTCCGCGTGCAGGCGCTCGACCGCCGGCACCTGGAGGCCGTACCCGTCGCGAATACGCTCGGGAATGAAGTGGGTCACCTGCCCGCCGAGCGCCGCGATCATGCGTTCCAGGATCACCGTGGACGTGATGCCGTCCACGTCGTAATCGCCGTGGATCGTGACGCGCTCCTTGCGGGAAATTGCGGCGAGCACCCGCTCCACGGCGACGCCCATGTCGGCCAGCGCGAGGGGATCGTGCAGGTGGTCGAGAGAGGGTTTCAGGAAGCGTGCCGCTTCCCCGGGGCTGACGATGCCCCGCTGGCACAACAGGCGCGCGGTGACCAGCCCGATCCCCAGCGAGTCGGACAGCGCGGCGGCTGCCGCTTCGTCGCACGGCTGGTAGTCCCAGAGCAGTGAAGACATGAAGGTGTTCCGCGACTACGTGCCGGCTTCGACGAAGTCCGTGCCGAGCCGTCCCATATTGCGGAACTTCTCGTAACGACTGTTGATCCGCGCCTCCGGCTCTTGCGCCTTGACCACCCCGAGCGCGCTCTGGATGGCCCGGTCGAGGAGCCCGGCCGCCGAGTCGGGGTCGCTGTGCGCGGCGCCGACCGGTTCGGGCACGATCGTATCCACGATCCCCAGCTTCAGCATGTCCGGCGCGGTCAGCTTGAGCGCCTCCGAGGCCTCGACCTTTCGTCCCGAGTCGCGCCAGAGAATAGCCGCGCATCCCTCGGGAGGAATCACGCTGTAGATCGCGAACTCCTGGATGAGGATCCGGTCGCCGATGGCCAGACCGAGGGCACCGCCGCTGCCCCCCTCGCCACAAATCGACACGATGATCGGCGTGTTGAGGACAGCCATCTCGCGGAGGTTGAACGCGATGGCCTCCGCCACGCCCCGCTCCTCGGATTCGATTCCCGGGTAGGCGGCCGGCGTGTCCACGATCACGAGGACCGGGCGGCCGAACTTCTCGGCGAGCCTCATCGCCCGGATCGCTTTTCGGTAGCCCTCGGGCTTCGCGTACCCGAAGTTCCGGTAGATCTTCTGCTTCGTGCTCGCCCCGCCTTTCTGGTGGCCGACCACCAGGACGGGCTCGCCGTGATAGCGCGCCATGCCGGCGATGATCGCGTGGTCGTCGCCGAACCGGCGATCGCCGTGGATCTCCACGAACTCGGTGAAGAGCCGTGCCACGTAGTCGAGCATGCAGGGGCGATTCGGGTGACGGGCGAGTTGCACCCGCTGCCACGGTGTCAGGTTGGCGTAGATCTCCCGCCGCAGCGAGTCCGCCCGGCGACGCAGTTGCTCGATATCCCGGTCGCGCTGGTCGATCCGGGGCATCATCGAGAGCGCTTCGATTTCCTTCAGCAGCACCGCGATCGGCGCCTCGAATTCCAGCACGTCGTTCGGTTTGCTCATGTCTCTCCTGCCCGCTACCGAAGGACTACGGCGCCTTCGCCGCAGATCCGTTCGAGATCGGCCACGAGTTGGGCCGACGGTTTCACGCGCGTGGGGCCGAGGACATCGGCGCGGACGACCAGTGGCCGCTTCCCGCCCCGCAGTTCGACCTCGAGCGACACCTTCCGGTCGCC
>JANYLG010000037.1 GCA_025363775.1 Acidobacteriota bacterium
GTGTTGACCGGCCATTCGCCGCGCTCACCCTCGTGCCCGATCTGGCTCGTGCCCGGAAACACGTACTGCAGGTGGCCGCGCACCGGGATGCCGGCGGTCATCCAGGTGTAGTACGGCTGCTCGAGTGGCGTCGCGTTGTGCCAGAACGACCGCGTGGTGAAGTACGCCTTGTCGGCCGGGAGCGTGACCTCCAGGCGCCAGGGCGTGCGGGTCAGCAGGTCGAGCACGCCGATGACGACCGTCGCGCTGCCGTCCGATCCGGTGCGCGCGAGGTAGTCCACGGGCGTCGCGCAGTTCGGCGTGTGGCCGATGATGCCGTAGTTCGGCTCGATCCCGCCGCTCGTCCACGGCCCGCGCATCGCGATGTCGCGAAACTTCACGACCTGGTTGTTGTAGATGAACGAGCGGCCGGTGGACTTCTCCACCGCCGACCAAATCTTCCCGCCGATCTCGGGCAGGATGGTCACCCTGAGGTAGTCGTTCTCCAGTTCAACCACCGTCCACTCCCAATCGACCGGTTGGTCGGTGTATCCCTCGAACCTGAAGTAGGGGTAGATCCGGCCCACCACCGGGACCGGGTTGGGATCGGAATACGGGTAGGTGCGGAAGACCTTCCTGTACTCACGCACCGAGGCACGCCGCTGCTGGGCCGCCGCAGACATCGCGAACACCACCAGCAGGCACACCGCCAGGCTCAGCCACCGTCTCCATGTCGCCATACTGTGTGCATTCTACTCTCAGCGGCCGCCTCGCCTTGCCCACCCCCGGTATTTCTTGCGGCTGACGGCGTCGTGCCGTTGCGCGGCGGAGAAGTGACGCGCGAAGGGGCTCGAGATGAGCTAAAATCGCCGCCACACCCAAGGGCGCGGCCTGAGGGTGAAACATCGCGCGGACAGATATGCCTATACGCTTCCGACTTGCTCTTGTTCCGGCCCTCACGCCAGCTGTGGCCCTCGTGGCCGGCCTGCCGTTCGTGAACCGGCTCGAGCCGATCGTCTTCGGCCTGCCGTTCCTGCTCGCCTGGATCCTCGGCTGGGTGCTCGTCACCCCGGCGTTCCTGGGGCTGGCGTATCTCCTCGATCGCTCAACCTCGGCGGCGGAAGACGGAGACGGGCGGTGACCACTCCTCTCCTCGTCATCCTGGCCTTCATCATCGTCTCGACGGTGGTCGGCGTCATCGGCCGTGGGCGTGGCGCGATGAACCTCGAGCGGTGGAGCGTCGGCGGTCGCCAATTTGGCGTGATCCTCGTCTGGCTCCTGATGGCCGGCGAGATCTACACGACGTTCACGTTCCTGGGCGCCAGCGGATGGGCCTACTCGCGCGGCGCGCCGTCGTTCTACATCCTCGCGTACGGCACGATCGGCTACATCATCTCGTTCTTCCTGCTGCCTCCTCTGTGGCGGATGGCCAAGCGTCTGGGCCTGCACACGCAGCCCGACTTCTTCCTCGCGCGCTACAACAGCCCGGCGCTGGCCGGCCTCGTCGCGCTGATCGGCGTCGTGTCGATCATCCCCTACCTGCAGTTGCAACTGGCCGGCCTCGGGCTGATCGTCCACACCGCGAGCGGCGGGGCCATCGCGTCCGAGGTGGCGATCATCGTGGCGTTCGCGCTCACGTGTGTGTTCGTCTACACGAGCGGCCTGCAGGGGATCGCCTGGGTGGCGATCATCAAGGACATCACGATGGTCGTCGTGGTGGTGATCATCGGGATCGGCCTGCCGTCGATGTACTTCGGCAGCGTCGGCCAGATGCTGTCCGAGCTGGTCCGCCAGCACCCGAGTCATCTCACCTTCCCCGGCGGCACCACGACGATGGGCGTGGGCTGGGTGATCAGCACGATCCTGCTGACCGGGGTCGGGTTCTACTGCTGGCCGCACATGTTCGCGTCGGCCTTCTCGGCGAAGGACGAGCGCACCATCAAGCGCAACGCGGTCATCATGCCGCTCTACCAGCTGCCGATCCTGCTGGTGCTCTTCGTCGGCTTCACCGCCCTGCTGGTGATGCCAGGCCTGAAGAACCCCGACACGGCGCTGCTGGCCCTCGTCATGCGCAGCTACCCGGCGTGGTTTGCCGGCCTTGTCGGGGGCGCTGGCGCCGTGACGGCGATGGTGCCGGCGTCGATGCTCCTGCTGGTGGCGTCCACGCTGACGGCCAAGAACATCTACCGGCCGCTGAGGGGCGGCGTCGTCAGCGAAGAACAGTTGATGCGCGCCTCGCGCGGGTTCATGCTGCTCATCGCCGTGGTGGCGCTGATCCTGGCGCTCTGGTCGCCGAACGAGCTGGTCAAGCTGCTGATCTTCGGGTACGACGGCATCGCGCAGTTCTTCCCCGGCATCGTGCTCGGCGTCTTCGTCCGCCAGATCACGGCCCGTCCAGTGATCTTGGGCCTGGTGGCCGGGGAAGCCGTCGTGGTGTCCCTGATCTGGAGCGGGCACGACCCGTTCCTGGGCATGAACGCCGGGTTCGTCGGCCTGGTGGTCAACGCCCTCCTCACGCTCCTGTCTGCCACAGGGGGTCAGGTCTTGAATCATCGCAACATTCAGGGTTCAAGACGCGGCACCACGACACCATTGAATTTCGGAGGAGAACATGGGGAACCTCGCGAGAGACATCGAGTTGATGGCTGGCGCGCTGGTTGAGTGGCGCCGCGACTTCCACCGGCACCCGGAGCTGGGGTTCGAGGAGCGCCGCACGTCGAGCGTTGTCAGGGCGTTCCTGGAGGCGTCTGGTGTCGAGGTCCGGCAGTGTGGTCGCACCGGTCTCCGCGGGGTCCTGTGCGGCGGGCGCCCGGGCCGCACCGTCGCTCTTCGTGCCGACATGGACGCGCTGCCCGTCGCGGAGATCGCCGACCACGACTACCAGTCGGAGAACATCGGCGTGATGCACGCCTGCGGCCACGACGGCCACATGGCGATCCTGATGGGCGCGGTGAAGGCGCTCGCTGCCCGACGCGACACGCTGCCGGGCACGGTGGTGTTCCTGTTCCAGCCCTCCGAAGAAAACCCGCCCGGCGGCGCTCCGATCATGATCGAGGAGGGGGCGCTCGACGGCGTGGACAGCATCTTTGGCCTCCACCTGTGGCAACCGCTCCCGACGGGGATCGTCGGCGTGCGCGCGGGCGCGATGATGGCGCAGGCGGACGAGTTCGAGGTGGTCATCCAGGGAATGGGGGGGCACGCGTCGCAGCCGAACGTCACGGTGGATCCCGTCGTGGTCGCCTCGCACGTGGTCGTCGCCGCCCAAACCATCGTCAGCCGCTTTGCGGATCCGCTCCAGCCGGTGGTCGTCTCGTTCACGACGATTCACGGCGGCCGGATTCACAACATCATCCCCGACTCGGTGACGATGACCGGAACCGTGCGCACGCTCGACCTGCCCACGCAACGCCAGGTGAAACAGCGGCTGCGCGAGGTGTGCGAATCCACCTGCGCCCTTTTCGGCGCGACCGCCCAGTTTGCCTACAACGATGGATACCCACCGGTCCTCAACGACCCGGCGTCGGCCGACCTGGTCGCCCGCGTCGCGTCGCGCGAATTCGGGGCCGATCGCGTGAAGAAGATTGCACCGGTGATGGGCGGCGAGGACTTCGCCTACTACCTGCAGCACGTGCCGGGCGCGTTCGCGATGCTGGGCATGGGAGATGGACGGCCGTACCCGCATCACAATGCGCGCTTCGACATCGACGAGAAGGTGCTGCCGCTCGGCGTGCGGCTGATGACGAGCGTCGCGCTGGAGATGATGGGAGAGTAGGAGGATAGCTGGCAGCAGACAGCTGGCAGCTGGCAGTGTGTCACGCGCGACAGACTGACGGCTGGACACTGACAAGCTGCGGGCGACCGGCCGGTCGCCCCTATCGTGTCCGTGTTGTCCGCTGTCCGCTGCCAGCTGCCAGCTGCTCACTGCCCGCTGCCGGCTGGCGGCTGCCTGCTTCCGAGTTCACCGCAGTCCGGGTGGCCCTGGCCACCAGGTGGCGGATCGCGTCGTGGTCGGCGGGCTTGGTCAGGTGGGCGTCGAAGCCGTGCTGGCGCGAACGCTGCCGATCCTCTTCCTGGCCCCATCCCGTGACCGCGATGAGGTACATGGCGCGGGTTCGCGGGTCCTCGCGCACCCGGCGGGCCAGTTCGTGGCCGCTCATGGTCGGCAGGCCAATGTCGAAGAGACCGATGTCGGGGCGGAATTCGGCGGCAACGGCCAGGGCGGTGAATCCATCGTAGGCCACGCGGACCTCATGCCCGTGCAACTCGAGCAGGGTTCGCATCATGTCGGCAGCGTCGGCGCTGTCGTCAACCACCAGGATTCGCCGGCTCGGCGACTGATCGGGTTCGGCGTCCGCCGCGGCGGACGCCTCGGGCGCCCGGGCTCTGGGCAGTCGAACGACGAACTCGCATCCGCGCCCCGGGCCGTCGCTGTGAACCTCGACGCTGCCGCCGTGCAGTTCGACCGTGCCGCGAACCAGCGCCAGGCCGATCCCCAGTCCGCCCTGCCCCGCGTCGCTCGCCTGGATGAACATGTCGAACACGCGGCCCTGGTCCTCGGGCCTGATGCCAATCCCGTTGTCGGTCACCGAGATGGCGACCTCGCTGTCGGAGGCCTCTGCCTTCACCGTCACCCGTCCGCGCGGCGGCGTGAACTTCGCGGCGTTGTTCAATAAGTTGGTCAGCACCTGGACCAGGCGGTCGGGATCGCCATCCAACCAGACGTCTTCGGCGGCAGACAGGACCACCAGTTCGTGGCCGCCACGCTCGATGTTCGGCGCCGCCGCCTCGATCGCCTGCTGCACCACGTTGGTCAGCAGAAGCACCTGCTTGCGCAACTGGAGCTTGTTGCTCCCAATGCACGTCACGTCGAACAGGTCGTCCACCAATCTCACGAGGTGGCGCAGTTGCCGGTCGATCACCGCCCGCGCCCGCACCGTCGTCCCGGCATCCGGCTCGTGGGCGAGCAGGTCGAACGCATAGCGGATAGGCGCGAGCGGATTCCGCAGCTCGTGGGACAAGGTGGCCAGGAACTCGCTCTTCCTCCGATCGGCCTCCAGCAGCGTCAACTCGGCGCGCTTGCGCTCGGTCGTCTCGACCAGGGAGAAGACCAGGCCTTCGACGCGCCCTTCCCGGTCGTTCACGGGCCGCAGCGTCCAGTCCCAGTAGGTGGTCCCCCGCTCGGGCTGGTCGGGAAACACAAACGGCTTGTCGTGGAACTCGACGGGGATCCCGGTATCCCGTACGCGCGTGAAGATCGCCTGATTCTCCTCGTGCGGGTACACGGCGAAGTGGTTCTTGCCAACCATCGCCTCTGGCGTGCAGCCGCAGCTGGCGGCGTAGGCCTCGTTCACCCGGACGAAGTTGAAGTCGCGATCCAGGTAGAGCAGGTGGCTGTTCCTCGCACCGTTGACGACGGCCTGGAACACCGACTTCTCCCACTCCAGGGACGCCCTGGCCTCGTCTCGGACCCGCGTCTCGGCCTCCCGCTGCGCCTCTTGCCCCCGCTGTGCCGCCAGGCGCGTTTCGAACTCCGCCGCCCGCACCCTGGTCCGGCGATGCCACTCGGAGACGATCGCCGCCAACAGGCCGACGACGACGAAAAGCCCCAGGCCCGCGAGTTCGGACGGGTCGGCGATCGCAAAGCTCCGGCCCGGTGGTAGCATCCAGTAGGCTGCCAACGCCGCAGCCAGCAGCGTGGCGGTCATCCCTGCCCAAAAACCGAAGAACAGGGCCACGAGCATGACCGCAGGGTAGAAGGTCAGATAGGGCGGAATTCCGGGACCGAGGGCATCGACGAGCGCCCGGCGCAGCAGGAACGCCACGATGATAGCCACCAGGGCCGCACCGTAACGAACCCAGGCCCGTCCGAGAGAATGGCCGAGAGTGCCGGGCATGCTGCCACTCCACTCTGCCTGTCGTCCCTGGTGGAAAAAGGAAAGTGCCTTCAGAGAGTCTACAAGCCGGAGCGATTCAACGCAATCGGCGGAAGGCGCGGCGAGGCGCGAACAGGTGATCGATAATTCGGGTGAGCCAAGGCCGCATGGAGGAGGAATCCCGCATGAAGAGAGTCTGGATGGTCGCGTTCACAATCGCCGTGGTCATCGCACCGCTGACGGCGCAGGACAGCTGGCACTCGATCGGGTCCGAGACGTCGAAGGCGGGCGAGACCATTCGCTTCCGGAATCTCCGGATCCTCACCACGAACCTCGAGGGGCAGCGCACGCCGGATCGCGGCGAGACGCCGCAGTTCAACCACATCCCGAACGCGGTCACCGCGCGCGAGGCCCGCGACGGCTGGAAGCTCCTGTGGGACGGCAAGACGACGGCCGGCTGGAGGGGCGCGAAGCTGGACCGGTTCCCGGCGAGCGGGTGGGAGATCCGAGACGGTCTCCTCACCGTGCTCGACGGCGAGGGGCGCGAGTCTGCAGCGGGCGGCGACATCGTCAGCGCGAGCCAGTACGCCAACTTCGAACTGATCGTCGAGTTCAACATCTCGAAGGGCGCCAACAGCGGCGTCAAGTACTTCGTGGACACCGGGCTCAACAAGGGCGAAGGCTCCGCGATTGGCTGCGAGTTCCAGATCCTGGACGATGCAGTGCACCCGGACGCGAAGGCGGGCATGAACGGCAACCGGAAGCTGGCCGGGCTCTACGACCTGATCCCGCCCAGGAACGTCCGGTTCAATGGCGTCGGCGAGTGGAACCGCGCGCGCATCGTCGTGAAAGGACCGCACGTCGAACACTGGCTGAACGGGTTCAAGACCGTGGAGTACGAGCGCGGCACGCAGATGTGGCGGGCGCTCGTGGACCACAGCAAGTACACGGCCTGGCCGTCGTTCGGCGAGGCGCCGAAGGGGCACATCCTCCTGCAGGACCACGGCAACCGCGTGTCGTTCCGCTCCATCAAGATCAAGGAACTGCAATGACGAACTCCTCTCGTCGTCGTTTCATCAAGACGTCCGTGGCCGGTACGGCCGGCCTCCTCGTACCGACGTTCCTCCCGCGGACGTATCTGTTCGGCGAGCAGACGCCGCCGAGCCGCCGGATCGCCGTCGCGCAGATCGGATGCGGGCGCATGGGCAGCGATGACATGCGCGCCACCATGAAGCACGACCTCTGCCGGATGGTGGCAGTCTGCGACCTCGACTCGAAGCGGCTGGAAGCGGCGCGCAGCGAGGCCGAGCAGTTCTACAAGGGCAAGGGCGAGAGCCGGGTGGACGTGAAAGCGTATCGCGACTACAAAGAGGTGCTGGCGCGGCCGGATATCGACGCGGTGATCGTGTCGGTGCCGGACCACTGGCACGCGCTGGTCGCGGTCGAGGCGGCCATCGCGGGCAAGGACCTCTACGTCCAGAAGCCGGTGACCTATGGCATCGCCGAGGCGATCGCGTTGCGGACCGCTGTGCGCGCCAAGAGCCGGATCCTGCAGACCGGCAGCCAGCAACGGTCCTCGAAGCCGTGGAACACCTTCCGCGTGGCCAGCGAGGCGGTGCGCAACGGGCGGATCGGCCAGGTGAAAACGGTGCGGATCGGGATCGGACAGGACCAGCCGAAGAAGAAGGCGCCGGCTCCCGAACCGGTCCCCGCGAATCTCGACTTCGAGCGATGGCTGGGGCCCGCGCCGCAGCAGCCGTACATGGAGGCCCGTGTCCATCCGCAGGAGGGCTATGGCCGCCCGGGCTGGATCACGACCGAGGATTTCGGCCTCGGGATGATCACCAACTGGGGCGCGCACCACATGGACATCGCGCACTGGGGCATTGGGATGGAGTTGAGCGGCCCGACGACGATCGAGGCGCGCGCGACGTTCATGACCGACGACGTCTGGACGGTCCACTCCACGTACCACGTCGAAATGATGTATCCGAACGGCGTGCTGGTCGTGATGGACGACACCTTCCCGAACGGCATCCGGTTCGAGGGCACCGAGGGCTGGGTGTTCTGCGCGCGGGGCGCCGAGCAGGTCACGAGCAGCGACCCGAAGGCCGCGAACCAGACGGACGCGAACAAGGCGCTCAACGCGAGCAGCGCGCGCATCCTCACCGCCCAGCTCGGGGCGACCGACAAGCGGTGGCCGGCCAGCAGCGACCACTACCTGAACTGGCTGGCGTCAATTGTGTCGAGGCACGATCCGATCGCGCCGATCGATCAGTCGGCGAGAAGCCTGGAGGCGTGCGCGGCGGCGTGGATCGGGATGAAGCTGGGGCGGAAGCTGACATGGGACCCGGTGAAGGAACAGTTCGTGGACGACGCGGAGGCCAACGCGTTGTGCGCGCGCAAGCCCCGGTCGGCCGATTTCGACATCGCGCGGGTGATGAAGAAGGCGGGACTGTAGCGCGGCGGTTCGAAGCGGTGTCACGCGCGATCGTGTCCGTGCGCTCTCTGTTCTTGGTGTTCGTTGTGGTTGTCAGATCCGCGTTCCGTGAGCGCCGTCTCACACCAGATTCGAGGGGCCCTGATGCGATTGTCGAACATGATCTTCGCCGTCGATCTCCACGCGTGCGGTGAACCGGGGCGCGTGATTGTCGGCGGCGTGCGGGACGTACCGGGCCGGACGATGTTCGAGAAGATGAAGTATCTCGAGCAGCACCAGGACGATCTGCGCAAGCGGATGCTGCGCGAGCCGCGTGGTTACCCGGCCGCCAACTGCAATCTCATCCTCCCGCCAACCCGACCCGAGGCCGACGCGGGGTTCGTCATCATGGAGCAGGTCGAGTACCCGCCGATGTCGGGCACCAACACGATCTGCGTGACGACCGCGCTCCTCGAGACCGGCATGGTCCCCATGCGCGAGCCGGTCACCGACCTGGTGCTGGAGGCGCCGGCCGGCCTGGTCGGCGTGCGGGCCGAGTGTTCGAACGGCAAGGTCACAAAGGTGACGTTTCAGAACGTGCCGGCCTTTGCCGTGCACCTGAACGAGACGATCGAAGTGCCGCACCTCGGCACCGTCACCGTCGATGTCGCGTGGGGCGGGATGTTCTACGTCATGGCCGACGCCGCGCCGTTCGGCCTGCGGCTCACGCCGGATGAGGGGCGCGACATCGTGCGCATCGGCGAGATGATCAAGGCCGCCACCGCGGAGCAGTTGCCCGTCGTGCACCCGGAAAACCCGGAGATCGTCGGCGTCACGATCGCCCAGCTGTCCGGGCCGCCCAGCACCGAGGGCGCCCACCTGAAGAACGCGGTGATTGTCTCCACCGGGAAGCTCGACTGGGAACGCCCGGCGACGTGGACCGGCGCCATCGACCGGTCACCGTGCGGCACAGGGACGTGCGCGAAGATGGCGGTGCTCCACGCCAAGGGCGCCCTGCCGCTCCAGCGGGACTTTCACCACGAGGGGATCCTGGGCACGATTTTCACCGGCCGACTCGTGGAAGAGACCACCGTCGGCCCCTACAAGGCCGTGGTGCCGACGATCAGCGGGCGGGCGTGGATCACCGGCTTCGCGCAGTACGTCGTGGACGCCGAGGACCCGTTCCCCGAGGGGTTCACGGTTGGCGACATCTGGGCGGGCGGCACCACCTGATTCCAGGGATCAGGGATCTGGGCCGGCGCGCTACTTCTTCGGGTACCCGACCGACTGCGCGAGCACGATGACCTGCGTCTCGCGCAGCTTCAGCGCCTTGCCAAGCGCACCCTTGTCCACCGATGCGCGCACCACCGTCGCAAGGCCTTCCGACGCGCAGTAGAGGTAGGCGTTGGCCGAGATGTACCCGGCATCCGCGCCGACGTTCATGGCCTGCTGCGGGTCCGTGACCGGACGGCCAGTCTTTGTCATGTCGGCCACGTAGACGAGATTGAGGGCGGCCGTGGCCGGGAAAGGCTGCGTCCCCGTGACGGCGCGCAGGTCGCCGGACGCGACGGGGTTGAGGGCGTGCGCCTTTGCGTCGTAAATGTAGGCGCCTTCCGGCATCACCACATAGACGTCGATCTCCTGCTTGTTGCTCGCTGACGGCGCGGTGCGGTGACCATCAGGCCGGTTGATGCCCCAGGCGGCCCAGAGCAGGTTGGACAGCACCTGCGGCGGCAGCTTCTCGCTGCCGTACTCGCGGGCCGACTGCCGCGCCTTCAGCACCTGCATCAGCGGCTTCCCGCCGTCGGTCTGCGGTGCCGGCAACGTGATCGGTGACAGGCTCTGCGCGGCCACGGCCGTGCACGCGATGGCGATGAGGGTGACCAGTGCAAGCAAGCTTCGTTGAATCATGGCGGGTATCTCCAGGGGCAGCCCAGTGAAGCTCCGCGTCGAACCGCCGAGATCGGACAGACGGCCGTCGCGGATCTTCGCTGTAGGGCCGATGACGGGTGACCATTCTACCGCAGAGTCTGCCTTGTGAGACGACAGAAGCCGCCTCGGGCGCGTCGAACCAGCTCTCGGCAGGAGCCGGCGCCCCTGACACACCCACCCGGTTGCGACACACTCCGTTCCGCGCCCCCGTAATTCATGTCTAAGGAGTCCGGTTATGAAAGCACGCGTGGCGGTGCTGTGCCTGCTGGCGCTCTCGGTGAGCGCGGCCGCCTGGGCACAGGCCGGTGGAACGTCGGCCAGTGGTTCGGTGTGGGGAAAGATCACCGATCAGACCGGTGCTGTGCTGCCAGGTGTCACCGTCACGGTCGAGGGGCCCTCGTTGATGGGGATCCCGACGGCTGTCAGCAACGCGCAGGGAGTCTACCGATTCCCGTCGCTGCCGCCGGGCGAATTCAAGCTCACCTTCACGCTGTCGGGGTTCAACACGCTCGTGCGCGGCGGCATCACGCTCACGATCGGGTTCACGGCGACCGTCGACGCGACGCTGAAGGTGTCCACGATCGCCGAAACGATCGAGGTGACCGGCCAGTCGCCGGTCGTTGACGCGGTCAACGCCCGCGTGCAGACGAGTTTCACGAAGGAAACACTGGCGGCGATGCCCGCTGCCCGAGACATGTGGGCCATCCTGTCGGCCTCACCGGCGGTCCAGATGGGGCGCATCGAGGACGCGCAACCGCATATCACTCAATCTCGGCCTGCGGTACGACCACTACGGGCACATGTACCCTGACCAGTCGCGCCCGGCGAGCCGGTTCTTCGCGGCCGAGTCCTACCCCGGTCGCGATCTGACCAACTGGAACCTGGTGGCGCCGCGCATTGGCCTCTCCTGGGACGTCACCGGGGGCGCCAAGAATGTCGTCAAGACGAGCT
>JANYLG010000062.1 GCA_025363775.1 Acidobacteriota bacterium
GTCGCTGTCCCGACGGCGCATGCACCGCTTCGCAGTGAAGATCTCCGACATATCCCACGTCGATTGTGACTGCCACGGCTACCTCCCGGGGGCCATCGGTCGGCGCAGACCTCATGCTAACATGGGCCGTCCGTCTGCCGCCCCAGGAGGCCTCGTGTCGCACAACCCTCTCAGTTTCCAGCAGGTCACCGAGATCGATCAACCGCACCGCGACGGCCGGCTCATGCCGACCGAGGTAGTCACGACGGTGCGGCTCGACGACCAGGGCGCCGTCACGGAAATCCTGGGTGTGTCACGCGACATCACCGAGCGGCGCCTGGCGGAGGCGACGCTTCGTGAGAGCGAGTTCTGCCAGCGGCCTCCCGGTCATCCTGTGCAGCGGCTACCAATCGCAGGCGCTACGAGAACGCTTCGCCGACGACGGGCTTGCCGAGTTCGTGCAGAAACCGTATAAGCTCGCGACATCAGGGCGGCACTGCAGTGTGCCCTGGAGCAGGCATCCCGGTGTAGGATGGGCGCCATGATCTCCCGGCGCGAGTTTCTTGCCACGACCGCGCGATCGGCATCGACCGCCGCCGGCGCGGCCCTCTTTCCCGCTTCGGCCCTCGCGATCGGCGCGCCCCGCTCCCGTCGCGGGCTCGTCGACTGGATGGCCGGGGACGGCGATGATTTCCTGCGGACCGCGCCCAGGGCCCGCTACTGGACCACGACCGCGCTTGCTGGCTCCAACTGCACGGCCTGCCACAGGGCCCAGCCCGATCCGGCCAGGGCACGTCCCCACGACCCGGCGAGCGTGCGATGCCTGCTGTGCGCCCAGCACTGCGACATCCCGGCGGGCAAGTCGGGCCAGTGCCGCGCGCGGATGAACGTGAAGGGCGTGCTGCGCAGCCTCGTCTACGGTCGGCCAGCCTCGATCCATGTGGACCCGATCGAGAAGAAGCCGTTCTACCATTTCCTGCCCGGCAGCGCCGCGCTTTCGTTCGGGACGTCCGGCTGCCCCCTTCGATGCAAGTTCTGTCAGAACTGGGAACTCTCGCAGTCCACCCCGGGAGATCTCGAGGCGCCGTTCACGTCGGCGGCCGAGATGGCGCGGGCCGCCGAATCGCGGCGAACACCGGTAATCGCCTTCACCTACAACGAGCCCACGGTGTTCACCGAGTACCTGCTCGACGTGGCGGCGGAGGCGCAAACGCGAGGGGTGCGATCGGTGATGGTGAGCTGCGGTTTCGCCAACGAAGCGCCGATGGCGGACATCTGCCGGTCACTGTCGGCGGTGAAGATCGACCTCAAGGGCTTCAGCGAGGAGTTCTACCGGACCGTGTGCGGCGCCGAACTCCAGCCGGTGCTTCGTAGCATCAAGCAGGTGGCCAGGAGCGGGCGTCACCTCGAGATCGTCAACCTTCTCGTCCCCACCTTGAACGACTCCGAAAAGTCGTTGCAGGGGTTGGCCTCATGGGTGACGGGCGAACTCGGGCCGGACGTGCCCATTCACTTCACGCGCTTTCATCCCGACTATCAGTTGCTGAACCTCCCGCCGACACCCGTGTCCACGCTCGAGCGGGCGCGAGACATCGCAATGGCGGCAGGCATCCGGTTCGCCTACGTCGGCAACGTCCCGGGGCACGCCGGCAACCACACCTACTGTCCGGGGTGCCGAAAGGTGATTGTGCGCCGCGAGAGTTTCTTCGTGACCGAGGTGCACATGAAGGGCGGCGCCTGTGCCTTCTGCAAGCGACCGATAGCCGGCGTGTGGTCGTAGTGGCGACCGGCTGGTCGCCCCTGCGCGCCACAGGTTGTCACGGCGCGAGGATACAGTCATGACCAAGCAGACGACGTTGATGATCGGCCTTGTCGGCCTCGCGCTGGCGGTGGGCTGTCGTGGTGACGTCGGGGCCGCGGGCCAGGCGGGCCAGGCCGTTCGCGAACCGGCCGTGGCCGGCCAGTTCTACCCGGCCGACGCCAGGACGCTGAACGCCATGCTCGATGCGGTCATCCAGGACGCAATGCCGGGCGGCCGCGAGCGCCCCATCGCGATCGTGGCGCCGCACGCCGGGTATGTCTACTCGGCGCAGATCGCCGCGGATGCCTGGCGCCAGGCATCCGGACAGCAGTACGACACGATCGTCATCCTGGGAACCAACCACGCCACGGCCGGCTTCGAGCGAATCGCGGTGTACCCGGGCAGCGGCCTCCGCACCCCACTCGGCGTGGCGCGCGTGGATCAGGCGCTCTCCGCGGCGCTGATCAAGGAGGACCCGGACTGCGTGGCCGACGCGAACGTGCATGTGAAGGAGCACTCCATCGAGGTCCAGGTCCCGTTTGCCCAGCGTCTCTTCCCGAACGCCGCGATCGTGGCGGCCGTCGTCTCGTCCGAAGATGCGGGCGTCGTCACGCGGTTCGGGCGAACACTCGCGAAACTGCTGGCCGGGCGCCAGGCGCTGATTGTCGCCAGTTCCGACCTGTCCCACTGGCCCTCGTGGCACGACGCGGTGATCGCCGACCGCCGGACGCTCGAAGCCATCGCCACCCTCGATCCCGACCGTGTCCGCGCGGCCGTGTCGGCCCGCGAGCGCGGCGTCCCGAACCTGGCCACGTGCGCGTGCGGCGAGGCGCCGGTCCTTGCCGCCATGATCGCAGCCAGGGCGATCGGTGCGACAAGGGGCCGGGTGGTGAGCTACGCCAACTCGGGCGACCTGTCGGGCGGCGATCCGGACCGCGTCGTGGGTTACGGCGCGGTCGTGTTCTCGGCCGGCGAGCCGGGCGCCGACACGACGGTGCTCGCGCCTCGTTCGCCGGCGGCCCAAGCGCTTCCTCCAACCGCCGCCGACAAGAAGCAGATGCTCTCGCTCGCTCGCGAGACGATCAGGCGCTACCTGGAGACCGGCTCGATCCCGCTGGCGCGCGGCTTCTCGGCCGGGATGGATCGCCCACAGGGCGTCTTCGTCACGCTTCGAAAGCGCGGTGCGCTGCGCGGGTGTATTGGCCAGATGGTGCCCAGCCGGCCGCTTCGCGTGCTCGTCGGCAGCATGGCGCTGGCCGCGGCGTTCGAAGACACGAGATTCGACAAGGTACGAGCGAACGAACTGAAAGACCTCGAGGTCGAGATCTCCGTTCTGACGCCGTTCAAGGAGGTCGGGGATCCGAACGCGATCGTCGTCGGCCGAGACGGGGTCCTGCTGCAGAAGGACCGGCGGTCCGCGGTCTTCCTCCCGCAGGTCGCGACCGAAGAGGGCTGGACACGCGACGAGATGCTCGACAACCTGTGCCTCAAAGGCGGCTTGTTGCAGGGCTGCTGGCGTTCCGGCGCGAAGCTCTCGACGTTCCAGGCCGACGTGTTCAAGGAAGGGGACTTCAGGTGATCTGATCGCTGCCATGCTGCTGTTCCTGGTCGGCCTGCTTGCGATCCTCTGCCAGGTCGTCCTGCTGCGCGAGTTGAACGTCGCGTTCTACGGCGTCGAACTTTTGTACGCCATCGCGCTGGCCGCGTGGATGGCCGGAAGCGCAGCGGGCGCGGCCTGCCTTCCCCGCCTGCTCGCGGCCACGCGGGGACGCCTCGCGTGGCTCCTCGCAGTCACCGCGTTTGCACTGCCCGCCCAAGTGGCGCTGATTCGCGCCAGCCGGTGGCTGCTCGGTGGCGTGCCCGGGGCCTACCTGCCGTTCGATCGGCAGGCCGTCGTCCTGGCCGTCTCGGTCCTGCCGCCGTCCTTCCTCCTGGGGCTTGCCTTCCGGTGGGCCGCGCAGCTGTCGGCAGCATCCGGCCGCCCGCTCGCCGCCTCGTACGGCATCGAGAGCGCGGGCGCGGTGTGCGGTGCGCTGGTCGTCACGGCCGCATTCGCCTCGGGCGTGCAGACATTCACCGTCGCGCTGATCACGGGAGGTCTCGCGCCTCTGGTGCTCATCGCCGTTCACCGTCGGACGTGGCCCCGCGTTCGGCAGTGGCTGCTCGCGGTAGCGACGCTGCTGGCGGTCATGACGGCTTCCGTGTCCCTGGCGCCTCGCCTCGATCTCCTGATGACCGCGTGGTCCCATCCAACCGTCGTCGAGACTCGCGACTCGCCCTACGCGCGGGTGACCGCAACGACCACCGGTTCGCAGACGGCACTGTTCCTCGACGATGTGCTGGTGCAAGAGAGCGAGACGGCGACGCACGAAGAACTCGCTCACGTGACGGCGCTCCAGCACCCCGCGCCGAGGCGGGTCCTGTTGCTCGGAGGCACGCTCGAGCGCATCGATGTCGAGCTCCGTCGCCACGGGCCTGAACGGCTGGACCTCGTGGAGCTCGATCGCACCTACGTGCACGTCGGCGAACGCCAGATGGGCCTCCGCTCGACCGCCGTGTTCGACGACCCTCGCGACTTCCTGAGGCGGAGCGGGCAGTACGACCTGATCGTCGTCGCCATGCCGGCGCCGACGTCCGGGCAGTCCAACCGCTTCTACACTGCCGAGTTCTTCGGCGAATGTCGGAGGCACCTCGCGCCGGGAGGCGTCGTGGGCTTCAGGATCGAGCTCCCCGAGAACGTCCTCACCCCCCTGCTGGCGCTCCGCACGGCAAGTCTCGTCCTCGCCGCGCGGTCCGCGTTTCCGTTCGTCGACGTGCTGCACGGCACGAGCGGGATCGCCCTCGCGTCGTCCGCTCCCCTTCCGGCCGGGGCAGACGTCTTAGTACGCAGGCTCGAGGACCGCGGTCTACTCACCAGACTCGTCACGCCCGCGTACCTGCGCTACCTGTATGACAACGACCGTCGCCTCGAGTTGCGGGAGCGGCTCGAGCGCGTGAAGGCCGATGCCAATTCCGATGCGAGGCCCGCGTGCTATCAGTTTGCGGCGCTCAACTGGCTGGCGAAATTCTTTCCGTCGCTGGTGGGATTCGATCCCGGGCTCCTCGGGAGAGCTGATGCCTGGCGGCGCGCGGCGCCGTGGGGCATGGCGTGTGCCGTCCTGCTCTTCTCACTCGCAAGGCGGTCGAACCCGATGCGCGCGACGGCGATTGCCGGGGTGGCGGGTCTTGTGGGAGCGCTCCTCGAAACGGTGCTCCTGCTCGACTACCAGGCCAGGAGCGGCGCACTGTTCGAGCGACTCGGCGTCCTGATCATGGCCTTCATGGCAGGCCTGGCGGCTGGCGCCTGGACCATAACCCGGTCGAGCCGGAACCACAAAGGCTCAGCCACCTGCCGGGCACCGCGCGGGCCGCGCACGTTGACCGCGGGGTTGTTCGTGATGATGGGTATCGTCGGGGCGGCGACGGCCGGGCTCATCCGTGGCGGCGCGGATCCGGGCTTCGTCGGGACGGCGCTGCTGCTGTTCGTCGTCGGAACGCTGGTCGCGGCGCTGTTCGGCTGCGCCTGCGTGATGCCGGGGCTGGAGGACGGTCCGGCGATTGGTCGCCTGTATGGCGCGGACCTGGCGGGGGGCGCAGTCGGATCGCTCCTGGCCGGCCTCGTGATCGTCCCGATGGCCGGCCTCCTACCAACGGCCTGGGTGGCCGTCGGCATCTCTCTCCTGGCGCTGCTGCTGGCATAGGGCCGGTGTATCCACGAGCGGCAACCACGGAGAACACTTCGACTCGCACTTACGGCCACGATCGGCTTTCGCCGCATGTGGCCGCTTGTACTCGCTCAGCACTCAGTCCTGAGGGCACAAATACGTCGCCGTATTTGTGCAGCGAAGGACTTAGCGGCTCAGGCTGGCCAGCATCTTCGGCGGGGCGAACCACCGCAGACGCCCAGGGCCGGGCGGGGGGAGTTGATCAATATCGATCCGGCACACCGCGCCCTTCCTGAATTCGAAGCTCCCCCGGTGGCCAACAAGGCGCGCCGCGATCTCGCCGATACTGGGCTGGTGGCCCACCAATGCGATCCCCGTTGCGCGCGGATGCCGCCCGAGCTCGGCGAGCAGGTCCTGGTACCTGGCTCCCGGCTCGAGCGCAGCCGTCTCGACCACTGGCGGGTGCCCTCGCAGCTGCTGCGAAAGGATCTCCGCGGTCTGTCGGGCGCGAACCATCGGGCTGGTCAGGATGACGTCGATCTCGGCCTCCAGGGCGGCCAGGCCCCGCGCCACTTTCCGAAAGCGCGACGTGCCGTGCGGCGTCAGCGGACGGATCGCGTCGTCCGGGTACTCGTCGCCCCGGTCGGCGGCGATGGCATGTCGAATCACGTAGAGAGCATAGCTATCGGCCATGACCACTCCTTTCGGCCCGTCGCCTCGCCATCGGGCCGACAGCCAATTTCAAGTCGATCTCACCACGGCAACTGGCGATGACGTCAATGAGCTTGTCCACCCGCCCGAGGTACGCCGCGTGCAGTTCCCTGGTTTCGCGTTCGACGAGTCGCTGCACGCGCTCGTTCTCGCTGGCGCGCGCATCCTCGTGGGCGCCGCCCTGGCGGCGTATGTACCCGGCCGCGACTTCCAGGTCGTGCAGGCGGCCCAGCAGGTCCTGTGACTGCTTCAGCCGGTTCACGAGGCGCAGCGTGGGGACGCGGCCGAACTCGTGCACGACCTCGAGAACATACCGGAGCTGTTTGACTGCGATCCGGACGAGGTGGAGCCGGTCGAACGCGTAGAGCGCGCCGGCCTCGCCGATCGCGGCATCGAGCCGATCGACCCGCTGCTCCAGGCGACGCCGCAGCTTCATCGCGCGTTCCACCGGAGAATCCTGTCCGACATGCTGTGCCAGCTGAGTCAAATCGCCGGCCAGGGCCCTGGCGTCGAGGTCGTCCAGCTGCCGCGCCATCCCTTCACGTTGCAGACGGCGGTCCTCCTCTACGGCCAAGCGCGCGGCACCGATGGCCTCGGCCAAGTCAGGATGAGCGTGACGGAGGGCGTCCAGGATGCCCAGCGCCACGTCCAGTTCCCGGACGCCGCCGAGGGCCCGCGTGAGCCTCCGCACGCGGCGTCGGACCGCGCGGAGCTCGCGAGCCCCTCGATGGCCGCCCGCAGGTCCCACCAGGGGCAGGATCTCGCGCAGGCGCCGGGAAGCCACCCGGGCGTGGTGCAGCGCCTCGACGTCGTCTTCGACGGCGGCGGGCAGGTCACGATCGAGGGCGCGGGCGCGGATCACGAACGCGCGCTGAACCGCCAGCAAGCGCATGGTCGTCAGAATGAATCGGCCCGGCGCGTCATGCAGTCGGGCACCGATGAGACAGTTTACGGTAACATGACACTGTTTGGATCGTTACCCTGAGGGCCAGGAGGTTTCGCTTTTCATGCGCCTCGCTGCCATCGACATCGGCACGAACTCGATCCACATGATCGTAGTCCAGGTGAAGGCGGACCTCTCGTTCGAGATTGTCGATCGGGAGAAGGAGATGGTCCGGCTCGGGGCGGGCGGTCTTGGTGGCCGCGCGCTCGCGCCAACTGCCGTCGAGGCGGCGCTCGAAGCGCTCGTCCGCTTCAAGCAACTGGCCGACTCGCGGCAGGTGGACGAGATCCTCGCCACGGCCACCAGCGCCGTCCGCGAAGCCCGAAACGGTGGCGAGTTCCTCGCCGCGGTGGAAGCGCGCACCGGGATCCGTGCGAGGGTCATCTCGGGGGTCGAGGAAGCCCGTCTGATCCACAAGGCCGCGGTCTACGGCGTCGATGCCACCAGCGGCACGACGGTGGTCGTGGATATCGGCGGGGGATCGATGGAAGTGACGCTGGGCACGGCCACCGAGACGCACCTGGCCCGGAGCTTCACGCTCGGGGCCATCCGGCTGACCGACAAGTACGTCTCCAGCGATCCGCTCTCGAAGGGCGACGAACGTCGGCTCGTGAAGCACATCCGCTCAGAGTTCGGCGACTTTGCCCGGCAACTCACCGCGGCAGGCTTCAGCCGGGTGATCGCCACGTCGGGCACGAGCCTGAGCCTGGGCGAGGTGGCGATGGCGGGCCATCGGCTCTTCGACAGCGATACCATCCATCACACCCGGATCCCGGCCAAGACGCTGCATCGGGCACGCAAGCAGGTGGTCGCGCTCGACATGGCACGCCGGCTCCGGTTGCCCGGCCTCGACTCGCGGCGCGCCGATCTCGTGGTCGCTGGCGCCGTCCTGCTCGACACGGTCGTCCGTCTGCTCGGCGCAAGGGAAATCACGCTGTCAGATCTCGCGCTCCGCGAGGGGCTGGTGCTGGACTTCATCGACCGCAATCGCAAGCGGATCGCCAGCATCGAGCGCTATCCCGACATCCGCCGCCGCAGCGTCGTGGAGCTGGGCGAGCGGTGCCGCTGGTACCAGGAGCACTCCGAACAGGTCGCGCGCCTGGCGCTCTCGCTGTTCGATCAGACGCGCGGCCTGCACCAGCTGGGCGACCGCGCCCGCGAGTGGCTGGAATTTGCCGGGCTGCTGCACGACATCGGCGGCCACATCTCGTACATCGGCCATCACCGGCACTCGTACTACCTGATCCACCACGGCGGGTTGCGGGGGTTCGAGTCAGAGGAAGTGGAAGCCATCGCGCTGATGGCGCGATCTCACCGACGGGGTCGGCCGAAGAAGTCGAATCGGCAGCTCTCGTCGCTGCCGCCCCAGGCGCGGCGTGCCGTCCGCGTCGGAGCGGCCTTGCTGCGCATGGCGGAGAGCCTTGATCGCAGTCACGGGCAGGTGGTGGACCAGGTGGAACTGCAGGCGGCCGGCGACCGGTATCGCCTGGTACTCCGCGCCCATGGTCCGGTCGAACTCGAGCGGTGGGCCTCCGCGCGGCAGGCGGAGCCGCTGGAGAGACTCCTGGGCAAGACGGTGGTGATCGAAGCGGTTGACGCGAATCATGCTGAACACACTGACGACTCCACACCAGTACCCCGGGCGGCTGATCGTCGTCGAGGGCATCGACGGCTCGGGCAAGACCACGCAGCTCGGTCTTCTCGCAAAGTGGCTGGCCTCGGCCGGCCGCCCCGTCATCGTCACTGAGTGGAACTCCTCGACGCTCGTGAAGGCGGCGACCAAGGCCGGCAAGAAGAAGAACCTGCTGACACCCACCACGTTCAGCCTGCTGCACGCGACCGACTTTGCCGACCGGCTGCTCTACAAGATCATCCCGCCCCTCAAGGCCGGCATGATCGTGCTGGCCGACCGCTACACGTACACCGCGTTCGCGCGCGACGTGGCCCGCGGCGTCGATCGCCAGTGGGTGCGCGACCTCTACGGCTTCGCGGCCAGACCCGACCTCGCCCTCTACTTCCGCGTGCCGATCGAAACGTCGCTCGAGCGGCTGCTCGCGCGCCGCGTGAAGCTCAAGTTCTACGAGGCCGGCATGGACATGGGCTGGAGCCGCGACGTCAACGAGAGCTTCCGGATGTTCCAGGGCAAGGTGCTCGACGAGTACGACCGGCTCGTCGAGGAGTTCGGGCTGGAGGTCATCGACGCGACTGGCGGCATCCCGGACCAGCAGCGCCGGGTAAGGAAGCTGGTCGCACGCGAACTGGAGCGGACCAATGGTTAGCGAACCTCGCGAGGCGCAGGTGACGGATCGGGTCCAGCCGGGCCACTTCTATGGCGCAGGCCTGCCCTACGTCGGCTTGGAGCACTACCCGGGGAAGATCATCGCGATCGAGGGGACCGATGGCGTGGGCCGATCCACGCAGATCCGCCTGCTGCGCGAGTGGCTGGAAGTCCAGGGTTACGGCGTGATCGAAACGGGCTGGACCCGCTCCGTGCTGATGCAGCCGACGATCGACATGGCCAAGGCCAGCAACACGCTGAACAAGCTCACCTTCGTGCTGCTCTACGCCACCGATTTCGCCGATCGCCTCGAGGAGGAAATCATTCCTGCCTTGAAGGCCGGCTTCATCGTGCTGGCCGACCGTTACATCTTCACCGCGCTCGCGCGGGCGAGGGTTCGGGGCGTGGATCGTGCCTGGCTCCGGAACCTGTACGGCTTCGCCATCGCGCCGCACCTCGTCTTCTACCTCAAACTCGACGTGGACGCCCTGATCAAACGCGTGCTCCAGTCGGGAGGGATGGACTTCTGGGAATCCGGCATGGACCTGAAGCTGGGCGACGATATCTACGAGAGCTTCCGCACCTACCAAGCCAAGCTGCTGCGCGAGTACAACTCCCTCGGCGAGGAGTTCGGCTTCCGGACGCTGGACGCGCGCCAGTCAGTCGACCGGATTCAGAAGAACCTGCGGAACCAGATCGGCGCCTTCCTCGGCGCCAACGAACGGCCTGCCTCCGGCTGAACCGCCTCGGCGGTGGCGGCCGGACGAAATTAACCCTGTTGTAACGCAGAAGACCACTGGCTGACACAGCAGGTTCGTATCCTGAGGCTTGGTTGATCGCAGGAGATTCGCGCCGACCAAAGGAGACTCAGGTGAACACCGACAACGTTCTGTTCATGCGCCGTATGGGCCTGGTTGCCGTCGCCATGGCGGCCGTGGCCTTCTTGCTCGTGTCCGGCCAGGCTGCACACGCCCAGGTGACACGCGCGGCCGGCTACACCCCGCCCGACGACACGCCGTCGATCAAAATTGGGGCGGTCGTCTTCGCCGACTTCACCGCCCAGCAGAAGCCGGCGGCCAGGGACGCCGACGGCAATGAGTACAAACCGAACTCGTTCAACGTCGCGCGCAGCTACATCAACGTGACGGGCAACATCTCGCACATCGTCGCGTTCCGCATCACCCCGGACGTGACCCGCGAGAGCGGAACGGGCAGCTCGCTGGCGGGCAGCATGACCTTCCGCCTGAAGTACGCCTACGCGCAGATCAACCTCGATGACTATCTGCCCAAGGGCACGTTTGTCCGCTTCGGCATTCAGCAGACCCCCTTTCTCGACAGCATCGAGGGGATCTACCGCTACCGATTCCAGGGTTCGACATTCCCGGAGCGCGCCGGGTACATGTCGTCGGCAGACGCAGGCGTGTCGTTCCGAACGACCTTCCCGAACAACTACGGCGACGTCCAGGTCGGCTACTACAACGGCGAAGGCTACTCCAAGGCCGAGACCAACGATCAGAAGGCGCTGATGGTTCGCGTGGGCTTCAAGCCGCTGCCCCGCCACCCGGTCATGAAGGGCTGGCGCCTCCAGGGCTTCTATACGGCCGACCACGCAGTGGCAAACGCCGAGCGCACGCGCGCGATCTTCAACAGCACGTTCGAGCATCCATTCATCAACATGGGGTTCGACTACCTGAACACCCACGATCAGTCGTCGGCGAAGCCTGGATCTCAGAACCTGCGCGGCCAGGGTTGGTCCTTCTGGGCGACGCCGAAGAAAGTCTTCCCGAACGGCTCGTCGGTGGAGGCGTTGGTGCGCTACGACTCCATGGAGCCGAACAATGAGATTGCGACGATCGGTGCCGGCACCGTCGCGGGAAAGGGCATCGACAAGCGGACCATCGGCGGCATCGCCTACTGGTTTCCGAAGACCGGAAACGTGTCGTTTGCACTGCTGTTCGACGTCGAGAGTGTGACGTTCACCGACTACGCGACGCCCAAGCCGACGCAGCAGAAGATTTTTCTGCACTCCCTCGTCAGCTTCTAGGTTTCACCCGGGCCGGAGGTGTGCCCGGCCCACAGAAGGAGAGTTCAATGAAGTCGGTTCTTCGTGCACTCCGCGGTTTCCGCTCGCTCATAATCCTGGTGGTCCTCCTGGCCGTTGGCCTGCTCGGAGCCGTCGTTGCGGCACAGACCCAGCAGATCAACGGCGCCGGCGCCAGCTTCCCGTACCCGATCTATGCCAAGTGGTTCAGCGAGTACAACAAGCTCAACCCCAAGGTCCAGATCAACTACCAGTCGATCGGGTCGGGCGGCGGTATTCGCCAACTCACCGCGCAGACGGTGTTCTTCGGCGCCACCGACGGCCCGATGACGAAGGACCAGATCCTCGCGACGCCCGGCCACGTGCTGCACTTCCCCACCGTGCTGGGCGCGGTCGTGCCCGTCTACAACGTGGATGGCGTCAAGAGCGAACTGAAGTTCAGCGGCACCGTCCTGGCCGATATCTTCCTGGGCAAGATCACGAAGTGGAACGACCCGGCGATCGCCAGGCTCAACGCCGGCGTGAATCTTCCCGGGCTGGACATTACCGTCGTGCACCGGTCCGACGGATCAGGAACGACCTACATCTTCGCGGACTACCTGGGCAAGGTGTCTCCGGAGTGGAAGAAGCGCGTAGGCGTCTCGACTGCAGTGAACTGGCCGGTCGGTCTCGGCGGCAAGGGCAACGAGGGCGTGGCAGGACTCGTCAAGCAGGCGCCGGGCGCGATCGGGTACGTCGAGCTCATCTACGCGCTGCAGAACAAGATTGCCTACGGCTCTGTGCAGAACAGCGCCGGGAAGTTCGTCGGCGCGTCCGTGGAGGCCGTGACTGCGGCCGCCGCGGCAGCGACCGCGGCAATGCCCGCTGACTTCCGCGTATCCATCACCAACGCTCCCGGCGACGCGGTCTACCCGATCTCGTCGTTCACCTGGCTCCTGTTCTACGAGAACCCGAAGGACAAGGCCGCAGCGAAGGCCATGGTGGAGTTCATGAAATGGGCGCTGACCGACGGGCAGAAACTCGCCGCCGGCCTCGGCTACGCACCGCTCCCCGACAGCGTGGTCACGCTCGAGATGGAAGCCCTGAAGAAGATCAGGCTCTAGCAGCATCCTGCGCGTGTCACTTGACACCCCGCGACCGACGTGGCTATCGTTGAACGGCCACAACTTCGGGGCGGGGTGCAAGTCCCCACCGGCGGTACAGCCCGCGAGCCCGCAAGGGCAGGACCCGGTGAAACTCCGGGGCCGACAGTGAGAGTCTGGATGGGAGAGGTTGGGGGCTTCGGCTGCGCTCGCCTGCCGTGACACGAGCCTGTCGTACGCCTGCCTTCTCCCCGCCGCCCCGTTCGAGGATGCGGTGGATTGCCCAGCGAAACCGGAAGACACATCGTTCATGGCGGAGGCGCTCCGCCTCGCCGCCCGCATCCCGCGCCGGCCGTGGCCGAACCCTCCGGTCGGGGCGCTCGTCGTCCGCGACCATCAGGTGGTTGGCCGCGGCGCCCACCACGGTGCGGGGGCGGACCATGCCGAAGCGATCGCCCTTCGGGAGGCCGGGCCGCGCGCCCTGGGCGCCACACTCTACTGCACGCTGGAACCGTGTAACCATCACGGTCGCACACCGCCCTGCGCTCCCCTGGTCGCGGGCAGCGGCATCACGAGGCTCGTGGTCGGCGTTGCCGACCCGAACCCCGCCGTGTGCGGCGGTGGGCTGGCGCGCGTTCGCGAGGCGGGCGTCGAAGTTCACTCTGGCGTCATGAGAGAGGACGCGCTGGAACTGATCTGGCCGTTCGTCGTCACCCGGGCGTTCGAGCGCCCGTTCGTGCTGCTCAAGACTGCCACCTCCCTGGATGGCTTCTTCGCCCCGCACCATCAAGGCGCTCCGCCCGGCGAACCCACCTTCCTGACCGGTCCGGCGGCCAGGCAGGATGTTCACCGTCTCCGCCGCTGGTGCGACATGGTGGTCGTCGGCGAACGGACGATGATGGCTGACCATCCGTGCCTCGATGGTCGCATGGTTCCGGAAGGCGATTCCTGCCCCGGCGCGGAGCCGCTGCCCGCCTACGTGGACACCGACCTGAGCCTGGAGCAGGCGTGGGCAAAGCCCCACTGGGTCTTCGCGGGCGCCCGGCATACATCGGCCGCGCAACAACATGGGCTTGACCGGGTGTGGGGAACGGTGATTCTGTGCCAGGAACTCGACGGGCACGTGGCGCCAGCGTCCCTGGTCGCCGAATTCCAGCGCCGCGGGGGCCACTGCCTGATGGTCGAAGGGGGCCCGACGCTGGCAGCCGCGTTCCTTCGGGCGAACGTGGTCGATCGGTGGGTCTCGTATGTGGCGCCGATCGTGCTCGGCGCGGGGGTGACCTGGCCCGGCGGCCTGGCAGCGGCGGATCGACCGGACGGCGGTCCGACAACCGGCGAACCCGTGTTCCGCTCCTCGTACCACCTCACCAGGGCGCACGCGGTGGGGCTGGATCTCAAGTCGGTGTTCGATCGCCAGTCCTTCCTCGAGGTCGTCGCGCGCCTCTCGGACACGCCTGCAGGGAGTCACTGATGTTCACGGGGCTCGTTCGCGAAGTCGGACGCTTGCGATCGCAGCGCAGCGTCTCGGGGCTCACGGTACTCGAGATCACGGCACCCAAGGTTGTCGCCAGCGGTCTCGCGATCGGCGACAGCCTGGCCGTGAACGGCATCTGCCTGACCATCACCACGATGACCGCGGACCGCGTGCGCGTGGACGCATCCGCCGAAACGCGCCGCGTGACAACTCTGGCTGACTGGCGCGTGGGCCAGGCCCTTCACCTCGAGCCGGCGCTCCGCTCCGGTGATCCGCTAGGCGGCCACTTCGTGCTCGGGCACGTGGACGGCATCGGACAGGTGGCACGCATCCGGCGGGAACGAGGCACGCGCGCGCTCTCGATGTTCGCGTCGCCCGCCCTGCGCGCGCAGCTGGTGCCCAAGGGGTCGATCGCGGTTGACGGCGTGAGCCTGACGCTCGACGACGGCCCGTTCGACCGCACATTCACGGTGACGATCGTGCCGCACACGCTCCGGGAGACTCGCTTCGACACCCTGCGCGCCGGCGATCGCGTGAACCTCGAGATTGACATTCTCTCGAAAGCGGCCATGTCAGGCGCCGCCCGAGACACGCGACCTGCCACGCATCAGACGATCGGCGCCATCCTTGCCCGCGGCTGGAGCAGATAGAACCATGCTGGATCAGACGACACTCGATACGATTCAGGACGCCCTGGCGGCGCTGCGCCGCGGCGAGGCCATCATCGTCGTGGACGACGAAGATCGCGAGAACGAGGGAGACTTCGTGATCGCGGCAGAGAAGGTGACGCCGGACGCGATCAACTTTCTCAGCAAGCAGGGCCGCGGCCTGGTGTGCCTCGCGGCCAGCCGTGAGCGCCTTCGTTCGCTCGAACTGCAGCCGATGGTGACGGAGAACACCGCGGCGCTCGGCACGTCGTTCACCGTGTCGATCGACGCGGCGGCCGGGGTCGCGACGGGGATCTCGGCTCATGATCGGGCCCACACCGTGCGGGTCTTCATCGACCCGGCTTCGAGGCCTCGCGACCTGGCGCGACCCGGTCACGTGTTCCCGCTCGAAGCGCAGCCGGGCGGTGTCCTGCAGCGTGCCGGCCACACCGAAGCCGTGGTCGATCTCTGCCGCATCGCGGGTCTCTACCCTGCCGGCGTCCTCTGCGAGATCATGGACGAGGACGGCAGCATGGCGCGGTTGCCGCGGCTGCGCGCCATCGCCAGCGCGTTCGACCTCGTGATCGTGTCGATTGCCGACCTCATCGCCTACCGGCGACGTTACGAGAAGCTGGTTCGCCGGGAGATCGAGATCGCGTTGCCGACGAGGTACGGCCAGTTCCGGCTGGTCGCCTACAGCACGACCGTCGATCAGGCGCTGCACCTCGCGCTGGTGAAAGGCGACATCACGCGCGAGGCCACCGTGCTCGTCCGCGTACATTCCGAGTGCATGACCGGAGACGTCTTCCACTCGCTCCGGTGCGACTGTGGCGAACAGATGGAGACGGCGCTGGCGGCACTCGAGACACGCGGCTCAGGCGTCTTCCTCTACATGCGGCAGGAGGGACGGGGCATCAGCCTGATCAAGAAGCTCAAGGCCTATTCGCTGCAGGAGGCGGGCAGCGACACGGTTGAAGCGAACCGCCTGCTGGGTTTTCCCGACGACCTTCGCGAGTACGGGATTGGGGCGCAGATCCTGCACGACCTCGGCGTCGGCCGCATGGAGCTGTTGACGAACAACCCGCGGAAGATCGTGGGCCTCGACAGCCACGGCCTGGAAGTCACCGAGCGGATCCCCCTCGAGGTGGCGCCCAACGGCCGCAACATCGAGTACCTGCGAACGAAGAAGTCGAAGCTCGGTCACTTGCTGGGGCAGATCTGACATGGCCACTCTCGGGATCAGGTCGTGAATCTTGGCGGACCAACGGGAGGGATGCGATGGGACAGGTATTCGAGGGACGGTTCGATGCGCGCGGGCGGAAGGTGGCGCTGGTGGCCTCGCGGTTCAATGACTTCTTTACCAAAGAGCTGCTGGCGGGCGCCCAGGATTGCCTCCGCCGGCACGGGGTGGCTGACGCGGACGTGGATGTCGCCTGGGTGCCCGGGAGCTTCGAGCTGCCGCTGGCGGCCCAGCGCCTGGCACGCAGTGGACGGTACGGCGCGGTGGTGTGCCTGGGTTGCCTGATTCAGGGCGACACGCCGCACTTCCAGTACCTCGCGGGGGAGGTGACGAAAGGTATCGCACAGGTATCGCTCGACTCGGGAGTCCCGGTCATCTTCGGCGTGATCACCGCCGAGACGCTCGACCAGGCGATGGAGCGGGCGGGCACGAAGGCCGGGAACAAGGGGTTCGACGCGGCAGCGACCGCACTCGAGATGATCGACCTGTGCGCCACGCTCGACGCGCCGCCGAACACCCACCTGACGCGCGTCTGACGCGCGCCATCTTCGGGCGCGCATTATCCTCGACGCTGGCCGGCGCGGTCGGGCGGCCGATCAGGCGACGCCGAAGAAACGGAGCACGATGTACGTCCCGGCGGCGATCGCCGCGGCAGCGGGAATCGTCAACAACCACGCCCACACAATTTGCCCAGCCACGCCCCACCGGACGGCCGACCACCGGCGCGTGGCGCCGACGCCGACAATGGCCCCCGTGATCGCGTGTGTCGTGCTCACCGGGATCCCGAAGTACGTGGCCAGGAGGATGGCCGACGCCGCGCCCGTCTCGGCCGCGAACCCGTTGACCGGCTGCAGCTTCGTGATTCGCGATCCCATCGTGTGGATGATCCGCCAGCCCCCCGACAGGGTGCCAAGGCTGATCGCCGCGTGCGCCAGCAGCACCACCCAGATCGGCACGCGAAATTCCCCCTGCAGGTAGCCGGCCGTGAACAGCACGCCCGAGATGATCCCCATCGTTTTTTGGGCGTCGTTCGCGCCGTGATTCAGGCTGAAGAGGGCGGCGGAGATCAACTGCAAACGCCGGAACCACTTGTCCACCCGCGCCGGCGCCATTGGCGCGCAGACCCAATAGATGAGGACCATCA
This sequence comes from Acidobacteriota bacterium, assembly GCA_025363775.1. GTDB lineage: Bacteria > Acidobacteriota > Vicinamibacteria > Vicinamibacterales > Fen-181 > FEN-299. Next base: position 17,045 of record JANYLG010000062.1, read on the forward strand.
GTGCGAAGCCCGCGACCAGGCCGATCACCGGGGAGGCCACGATGAAGACCAGCGTCTTCGTCCACCCTGAGAGGATGATTACGGAGAATCCCGCCTTGGTGATGGCGGCCCCGGCGTACCCGCCGATCAAAGCGTGCGACGAACTGGTGGGCAGGCCGAAGTACCAGGTGATGAGATCCCATGCGATGGCGCCCACCAGCCCCGCGAAGATCACGGCAAAGGTGACCGCGTGGATGTCGATCATCCCCGAGCCGATCGTCTTCGCGACCGCCGTTCCGAAGGCGAACGCAGCGACGAAGTTGAAGAACGCCGCCCAGATTACCGCCTTCCCCGGCGAAAGGACCCGGGTAGACACGACCGTCGCGATCGAGTTGGCAGCGTCGTGGAACCCGTTGATGTAGTCGAAGGCCAGAGCGACGGTGATGAGCAGGATGACAACGAAGAGGTCCATGGCGGCCTCAGGAATTCTTGAGCACGACGCCTTCGATCACGTCGGCGACGTCCTCGCAGCGATCGATCGCGTCCTCGAGGCGGTCGAGGATTTCCTTCCACTTGAACACCAGGATCGCGTCCGTCTCCTCGTCCAGCAGTTTCTTGACCGCCTCGAGGTGCATGCGGTCCGCCTCGTTCTCCAGCCGGTTGATCTCGACGAGCGGTTCCGACACGCCCCGCCGCAACTCCAGCCCCCCCATCGCGAGCCGGATCGCCTTGGTCGAGTCGGTGATGATGCGGGCCAGCTCGCGCGCGCCGGAGCGGACGACAGGGACCCGGTACAGGCTCACGTAGCCGGCTGTCGCGTCGATCTCGTCCATCACGTCGTCGAGCGATCGAGCCAGGGCGTGGATGTCCTCACGGTCCAGGGGAGTGACGAACGTGCGGTGCAGCCGCTGGTACACCTCGTGGCTCAGGAAGTCGCACTTGTGCTCCACTTCCTTGATCTCCTCGGCCTTGTCCCACGCGGGCGGATCGGTCGCCAGCATCTCCTCGAGCAAACGGGCACCGTGCTTCAGCTCGTCCGCGATCGCAAGAAAATCCTGGTAGAACTTCTCTTCCTTTGGAATCAGCCGGAACGCCACACTCCCCCCTTCGGCACTTCAGAGCCGCCGAATTGTATCAGATTCGACCGGGGCCGTGGCGGAACACCGGGGAACCTCCGCAAACGCGGGTCAGGCGGACGATCACGCGTGGCGCTGTCCGCCGAGGAGGGAGCGGGCGCCGAGGTTCGCGAGCAGGACGAGCGTCAGCAGGACCAGGCCGGCAGCCCAGGCCTGGCGGTGCCAGTCGTCGTAGGGAGAGACCGCGTAGTTGTAGATCATGACCGGCAGCGAGGCGGTCGGGTGCAGGACGCCCTGGCTCCAGAACGCGTTACCGAGCGAGGTGAACAGCAGGGGCGCCGTCTCTCCGGCCACGCGGGCGAGACCGAGCATGGCCGCCGTGACCATGCCGCGGGTGGCCGCCGGGACGACCACCCGAACGATCGTCAGCGTGCGGGACGCACCGAGCGCCAGCGATGCCTCGCGCAGCGATACCGGCACCGCGCGCAGGAATTCCTCGGTGCTGCGCGTCATGATTGGGATCATCATGATCCCGAGTGCCAGCCCTCCGGCCAGCGTGGAGAACTGCTTCATCGGCAGCACCACGAGGGTGTAGACGAAGATCCCGATGACGATCGACGGCATCCCGTTCAGCAAGTCCGCCGCGTAGCGGACAGCGCCCGCCATCGTCCGGCCCGCGAACTCGCTCAGGTAGAGGCCGGCCAGCAGGCCGACGGGCAGCCCCGTGATCGCCGCGATCCCCAGCATCTTCGCACTCCCCACGAGCGCATTGGCCATCCCGCCGCCGCTCTCGCCGACCGGTTTCGGAAGTTCGGTGAAGAATGCCACGTTCAGGGAACTGCCGCCCTTGACGATCAGGTAGACGAGGACGAAGAACAGCACCGAGACGCTCAGCAGCGTGGAGAACGCCGTCATGCCGAGCATCACCACGTTCACGATCTTCCGGCGTTGATTCCGGGACAGGAGGGTCATCGCGCGGTACCTGGTCCCGCAGTGGCGGCTATCAGTCCCCGGGCGACCACGTTGATGATCATCGTTAAAAAGAACAGGACGAGGCCGACCTCGATGAGCGAATGCAGGTACAACTCCTCGGTGGCCTCACTGAACTCGTTCGCGATCACGGCCGCCATCGAGTAGGCCGGCGCGAACAGCGACGCGGCGATCTCCGGCCGGTTGCCGATGACCATCGTCACGGCCATCGTTTCACCGAGCGCGCGGCCGAGCGCGAGGAAGATCGCGCCGTAGAGCCCTGGACGGGCATACGGGAGCACGACCTTCCAGGTACTCTCCCAGCGGGTGGATCCGAGCGCCAGCGCCGCCTCGCGCTGCTCGCGCGGCACGCAGAGCAGTACCTCGCGCCCGACCGAGACGATGAATGGCACGATCATGATGGCGAGGACGATTCCGGCCGTGAGGAGGCCGATCCCGTAGGCAGGGCCGCCAAACAGCGGGAATCCCCCGGTGGCCGTCTTCAGGATCGGCTGCACCCACTGCCGCATCGCCGGCACCAGGACGGCGATGCCAATCAGGCCGTAGATGACGCTTGGAATGGCCGCCAGCAACTCGAGCAGCATCCCGGCCACTGCGGAGAGCCGCGGCGGCGCGAGCTCCGCCAGGAAAATCGCGACGCCAACGCCAAGCGGCACCGCGATGATCAGCGCGAGGGCCGACGTCATCAGCGTGCCATACACGAATGCTGCGGCGCCAAATTGTCCGGCCACCGGATCCCATGTCTGGGAGACGAGGAATCCCCACCCGAACTGCCGCCGTGCGAGGGCCGAGTTGCGCCAAAGTTCCCATGCGAGCAGGCCCGTCACGCCCACCACGGCGGCGCCGAAGACAAAGGCGAACGCGTGCGCCACGATGTCGCCCTTCCGCAGCCGGGTCGCGGCGACCGACAGGATGCTTCTCATGTCCGCAGATTCATCACGCTCTGCAGTTTAGGCACGCGACGTTTCGCCGGCGTGTCGGCGCTGTTAAATGGGTGTTACGAGCGCGGGAAGCAGTTGACAGCGAGCGGACGGGCTGAGAGGATTGACGCCGAACAGACGCTGTTGTGAGTCATATCCTCATCGTCGAAGACGACCGGGACATCGCCGAGTTGATCCGGCACTACGTGGTGAAGGCCGGCCACACCGCGGACGTGCTGGCGTCGGGCACCCAGGCCCTGCCGAGAGTGCGCGCCCGACGACCGGACCTGCTCGTGCTGGACCTGATGCTGCCGGGTCTCCACGGCTTGGAGATCTGCCAGGCGCTGCGGCGCGATCCCGCGACCGTGGACCTGCCGATCATCGTCGTCACCGCCCGGGCAGAAGAGTCGGACCGCGTGGCCGGCCTCGAGCTGGGCGCCGACGACTACCTGACCAAGCCGTTCAGCCCGAAAGAGCTGGTGGCCCGAATCGGCGCGCTCCTGCGGAGGGCGTCGAGGGGAGGAACGGTGGGCGACGGCCGCACGACCTACGCAGGGATCGCGATCGACCGCGAGCAGCATGTCGTGACGGACAACGGCCGCGAGGTGGTGCTCACGGCCAAGGAGTTCCTCCTGCTGGAGTTCTTCCTCCAGCACCGGGGACGGGTGCTGTCACGCGACCGTCTGCTGTCGGACGTCTGGGGCTATCAGTATACGGGCGGGACGCGCACGGTGGATGTGCACGTTCGACGGCTGCGGGAGAAGATTCCCTTCCTGGCCAAGGCGCTCGTCACGGTCAAGCAATTCGGCTACAAGCTTGCCGACCCGCCCGCAAGCGACGACGAGGGGTAGGCGTGGCGCGGGCCAGGAGGCGATCGATGCACCTCGGGTTTCGGGGGAAGATATTTCTCGCGATCTTCGGCGTCGCGGCCGCGTGCCTCGTGCTGGTGGCGATGCTCGTGTCCTTGTCCCTCCCGGAACAGACGTACCGGCGGATCGAACAGTCGCTCGTCTCCGAAGCGCATCTGGTCGCCGACGTCCTCTCCGCGCACGAACGCGATCTCCCTTCCGGCGCCATCGAGTCCGAAGCCAGCCGAATCGGGAAGACCCTGCCGGCACGGGTGACGCTGATCGCGGCCGACGGCACCGTCGTCGGCGATTCCATGGTGAGCGGCGCGACCCTCTCCACGCTCGAGAACCACGCCACGCGGCCGGAAGTGGTCCAGGCGAAGGCGACGGGGGTGGGCATCTCCCGCCGCTACAGCCAGACGATCCGGACCGACATGCTGTACGTCGCGGTCACCATCGACCATCCACTGATGACGGTGGTCCGGCTCTCGCTGCCGCTGACCGAGGTCCAGCAACAGGTGGCGTCCGTGCGGCACATGACCCTGGTGGCACTCGGCGTCGCCCTCGTGGGCGCCCTGGCCCTCTCGTGGATCGCCTCCCTCCTGCTCGGCCGACGGCTGCAGGCCATCGCGAGCGCCGCGCGCCGCTTCGCGTCGGGCAACCTGTCGCAGCGAGTGCGCGACTACGAGCGGGACGAGTTGGGCACGGTGGCCCGCGTGCTGGACGACACCGTGCTCGAGCTCGCCAGCCGCGTCGATGAACTGCGGCAGGATCGGGCGCGTACCGACGCGATCCTCACGGGCATGGTCGAAGGCGTGATGGTGGTCAACAGTCAGGGCCGCGTCCAGTTGGTGAATCGAGCGGCGCGCGCGATGCTCTCGCTCGACGAGGCGACGGTCGGCGGACACTACCTGGAATCGGTGCGTCACCCTGGCATCGCGGCGCTGCTGACCGACGCGCTCGAAGGCCGGCCGCCAGCACACCTCGAGCTGTCGCCCTCGAAAACCCCCGGACGGTGGCTGGTGGCCCGCGCGGCACCGGTGTCGGCGCCCTCGGTGACCGGCGCCGTGCTCGTCCTCCACGACATCACAGACCTGCGCCGCGCCGACCAGGTCCGCCGCGATTTCGTCGCGAATGTCTCGCACGAGTTGCGCACACCGCTGACGGCCATCAGGGGTTACGTCGAGGCGCTGACCGACGACCCTGCCAGCATCGAGGATCGCGCCCGGTTCCTCGATGTCATCGCACGCCACGTCAGCCGGATGGAGCGCCTGGTCCGCGACCTCCTCCGCCTCGCCGGACTCGACGCGCGGCAGGAACCGGTCGAGCCATCGGCGTGTGCGCTGCCGGGGCTGCTGGCTGGCGCGATTGCGGACCTGGTCACGATCATCGAGTCGCGACGCCAGGAGGTGACGATTGACGTGGCCCAGGAGGTGACGACGATCCCAACCGACCCCCAGAAACTGCAGGACGCCATCCGGAACCTGGTCGAGAACGCGGTCAACTACTCACCGGAAGGGACACGCATCCGCCTGGACGCCCGGCAGAACGGCAACCGCGTCGCCATCACGGTGTCGGACGAAGGCCCTGGCATTCCCGAATCGGATCTCGAGCGGGTCTTCGAGCGGTTTTACCGCGTCGACATGGCCCGTTCGCGCGAGTCGGGCGGGACCGGGCTCGGGCTGTCGATCGTCAAGCACCTCGTCGACGTGCTGGGCGGACAGGTCTCTGCGGCCAACCGGCCGGAAGGCGGCGCGGTGTTCACGATCAGCCTTCCGATCGGTTCGTCTTGCCCGAGCGGGCGTCTCGCCATACCCTAGAAGATCATGAAACAGGTCCTCGCACTCATCCTCGGCGGCGGGCGGGGCACCCGTCTCTTTCCCCTCACCCACCTCCGGGCCAAGCCGGCCGTTCCGATCGCGGGCAAGTACCGGCTGATTGACGTGCCGATCAGCAATTGCCTCCATGCGGACATCCGCCGGATCTACGTGCTGACCCAGTTCAATTCCGCGTCGCTCAACCGGCACATCGCGAAGACGTACCGGATGGATCTGTTCTCGCGCGGGTTCGTCGAGATCCTGGCCGCGGAACAGACGCCTGACAATCCCAACTGGTTTCAGGGGACGGCGGATGCCGTCCGCCAGGCCGCCCGTCACTTCATCTATCACGACGCCGATTACTACCTGATCCTCGCCGGCGATCAGATCTACCGCATGGACTACACGGCGATGATCGAGGAACACGTGGATCGGCGCGCCGACATCACGATCGCGGCGCAGCCGGTCACGCCCGGCGATGCCTCGGCGATGGGGATCTTCAGGTTCGACGCCGGCGGCCAGATCGTGGGGTTCGAGGAGAAGCCCAGCGCGGAGCGGTTGAACGCGATCGGTTCGAGTATTCCGGCCGGATCGCGGTTCATGCAGACGGCCCCGGACAAGCCATTCATCGCGTCGATGGGGGTCTACGTCTTCACCCGCGACGTGCTGCTCGAATCGATCGAACGCCACGCGGGCGTGGACTTCGGCCACGAGATCATCCCGGCCGCGCTCGGCGCGCGCCGCGTCAACGCCTACCTGTTCCGCGACTACTGGCAGGACGTCGGAACGGTCGCGTCGTTCTACGACGCGAACATCTTGCTGACGCGCCCCCGCGCGCCGTTCAGCTTCTACGATCCGCACAGACCCGTCTTTACCCGTCCCAGGTTCCTGCCCGGTTCCCGTCTCAACGAGTGCACGGTGGATCAGACGGTGATCGCCGAAGGGTGCTACGTGGACAAGTCCACGGTCTCGCAGTCGATCGTCGGCATCCGAACGCGCATCGGCGACGGTTGCCGGATCAGCCGGTCGGTGCTGCTCGGCGCCGACTTCTACGAGCACGACGACGATGCCCCGATCCACGACGGGGGCGGCCCGGAGATGGGCATTGGCGCCGACTCGATCCTCGACCGCGTGATCGTGGACAAGAACGCGCGGATTGGCCGCGGGGTCCGGCTGACCAACGAGTCGGGCGTGGAGCACGCCGACGGCGATGGCTACTACATCCGTAACGGGATCATCATCGTGCCCAAGTGGGGTATGGTCCCCGAAGGCACGGTCGCCTAGCGTCTCGCACCGCACTGCACGACGAAACGCCGAATTAACATCCTGGAAACCCGGCAGCAACGGGCGGCGGCTATGCTGCTGGCATGTCACAGGCGCTCTTCTCGGCAAGCGGCACACACGCCGTGCCGGTTCCGATGCCCGCGTTTGCAGGCATCGCGCGCGCGACCGGGGGCAGGGAGACGCCCCACCTCTCCCCGTCTCAGATTGAGGTCAGCCAGGTCAGCTTCTTCTACGGCGCGAAGCAGGCCCTGTTCGACATCTCGCTCGACATCCCGGCGAATCTGGTCACCGCGTTCATCGGCCCGTCGGGCTGCGGCAAGAGCACGCTGCTCCGCGCCTTCAACCGGTTGAACGACACGATTCCGGGCGCCCGGCTGGAGGGTCGCGTCGAGATCGACGGCGCGAACATCTACAGCCCCTCGACCGATGTCGTGGACCTGCGGCGGCGCGTCGGCATGGTGTTCCAGAAGTCGAACCCGTTCCCGAAGTCGATCTTCGACAACGTGGCGTACGGGATTCGGGTCAACGGCCTCGCGTCGAGCCGCGCGGATCTGCACGCACGGGTCGAAGAGAGCCTGAAGTCGGCGGCGCTCTGGGACGAAGTGAAGGACCGGCTGCGCGAGTCGGCGCTGTCCCTCTCGGGCGGCCAGCAGCAGCGCCTGTGCATCGCCCGAGCCCTCGCCGTCCGCCCCGAGATCCTGTTGATGGACGAGCCGGCGTCGGCGCTCGACCCCATCGCCACCCAGCGCATCGAAGATCTCATCTACCAGCTCAAAACCGACTACACCATCGTGATCGTCACGCACAACATGCAGCAGGCCGCGCGGGTCTCCGACTACACCGCGTTCTTCTGGCTGGGGCGGCTGATCGAACACGAGAGGACCGAGAGGATCTTCACGGCGCCCGGCGAGAAGCTGACCGAGGACTACGTGACGGGAAGGTTCGGGTAGGATCGTCCGGGCGGCCAGGGGCGCCGGGGCGGGACGAACGCGTGGGAGGAAACGCCGATGGAGAAGAGGGAGCCGGTCAGGCACTTCCAGGAAGAACTCGGGCAGCTGAAAGCCCGCATCCTCGCGATGGGGGGGCTTGCCGAAGACCGGGTCCAGTCGGCGGTTGACGGCCTTGTCTCACGCGACCCGGTACGCCTCGATGCGGTGCTGAAGGGTGACGAGCCGATCAACCAACTGCACGTCGAGATCGACGGACTCGCGTTCCGCCTGCTGGCCCTGCACCAGCCGATGGCGTCGGATCTGCGGGTGATCGTGGCGGCCCTGAAGATCAACAGCGACCTCGAACGCGTCGGCGACATGGCGGTCAACATCGCAGAGGCGGCGCACCGGTACCTCGCCCTGCCCCCAGTCAAGCCGCTCCTCGACTTGCCCCGCATGGCGGAGATCGCCCAGACCATGCTGCGTGATGCGCTCGATGCCTTCGTCAAGCGCGACGTGGACCTGGCGCAATCCGTCCTCGTGCGGGACGATCTGCTGGACAACTATAAGATGCAGATCTTCCGGGAACTTCTGACCTACATGCTCCAGGATCCGACCAAGATCGAAGCCGGATTGGAATTGATCCTGATTTCACGCCACCTCGAACGGATCGGCGACCACGCCACCAACATCGCCGAGGACATCATTTTCGTCGTGTCGGCGAAAGACGTCAGGCACGCTCAGAACCTCGAATCCTGAAGTCAGAAGTCAGAATCCTGAATTCTGAATCCCCACTCCTGCCTCATAATGGTGGCGTGAGCGCCCCGCTGTGCGTGTTCTGCCGGAAGCAGCCGATCGAACCCAGATGGCGTCCCTTCTGCAGCGCACGCTGTAAGATGCTGGACTTGGCGAAATGGGTGGACGGCGACTACCGGGTCCCGGGCGAGCCATTCAAGGAGCCGCGCGATGATGATGAGAGCGATGAGCGGTAGTGTCCTCCTGATCCTGCTGCTGGGTGTGGCCTCGGCCATCGCCATGGCCGGGGTGGCGCAGCCGCCGGCCTTCGACGGCAATCGTGCCTACGAGCACGTGCGCCAGGTCGTCGCGTTCGGCCCACGGCCGGCCGGCTCGCATACCCTCGAGTCCACCCGGCAGTACATCAAGAAGCAACTGGCCGACATCGGCATCCAGGTGACCGAGCAGCCGTTCGACGCCGATACGCCGATCGGCCGCATTCACATGGTGAACCTGGTCGCCAGGATCCCTGGCGCGTCCCCCGAGCGTGTGGTCTTCGCGGGCCACTACGACACGAAGCTCTATCGTGAGTTCAGGTTCGTCGGGGCGAACGACGCCGGGTCGAGCACCGCGTTCCTGATTGAGTGGGGGCGCGTGATGAAGGCGCGCAAGAGCCCGTTCACGGTCGAGTTGCTCTTCCTCGACGGCGAAGAAGCGACGTTGCCGGACTGGGGCGGCACGGACCACACCTACGGCAGCCGGCACTACGTCGAGGTCGGGCAGCGCGAGAAGGCGTTGGCCGGCCTCCGCGCGCTGATCCTGGTGGACATGATCGGCGACCGCGACCTGCACATCCGGCGGGAACTCTTCTCGACCTCCTGGCTCACCGACACGATTTGGGCGGCCGCGAAGCGCCTGCAGCACTCCGACGTGTTTCTCGACGTCACGACCCAGATCGAGGACGATCACGTCCCCTTCCTGAATGCCGGCGTCCCGGCGGTGGACGTCATCGACGGCCCCGAGGACTATCCGCCGTGGCACACCGCCGGCGACACGCTCGACAAGGTGAGCGCCCGGAGCCTGCAGATTGTGGGCGATGTCCTGCTGGAAGCCTTGCCGGCGATCGAGAAGCGGTTGACAGCGCGCCCGGGACGCGGCGCCGGCTTCTAGAAGTGACGACGCCGGCGGGATTGCCGCCACCGCCAAACGGCGGCCAGCGCGACGCCCGGCGCCAGTTCTACGGCCGTCCAGCGCCACGCGGCGCAAAGGCCCGACGCCCTGGCCGAGTCCATCGCCTGCTCGATGTCCACATGCGGGCCGCGCCCGTCGATGAACATCTGCTGCCCGACCACGTAGCCCCTGGCGCCCGCGACGATGTGCGCGTCGAACACGGTGTTCCAGGTCACCACCGCGCCGGCGATCCAGGCGATGGCCAGGCCGCGCCGAACCCAACGCGCGCGACGTCCCTCATCCCGGCTCACGCCCGGCTTCCGTAGCGCATCACCACGACCGTCATGTCGTCGCCCTGAATGGTGCCGGCGGCAAATTCGTTCACCGCCCGAACCAGGCATTCGAGCACCTGACTGACGCTCTCCCGGGCGGTCTTCGTGATGCTCTCCAGGATCCGATCGTCGCCAAACTCCTCCCCCGCGGCGTTCAACGCTTCCGAGATGCCGTCGCTGAACATGATCAGCATGTCGCCCGGCGCGAGCTGGACCGTCTCTTCCTCGTAGGTCGCCTGCTCGAACACGCCGCAGATCAAGCCGCCGACGGCCATCCGCCGCACGGCCGACCCGCTGACGAGGAATGGCGGGTTGTGCCCGGCATTGCAGCACGTCAGCCGGCCGTCCTTCGAGAGCGCGCCGAAGAAGGCGGTGACGAACCGTGAGCCGGTGGAGCGACGAAAGAGGATCTTGTTGACGCGCGACAGCGCGGCCGCCGGGCCGCCGCCGAAAGACGTCTGGGTCGCCAGCACGCCCTGGGTGGCCGCGGCCAGCAGCGCCGCGGGCGCGCCCTTGCCCGACACATCGGCCACGACAAATCCCGCCGAATCATCCGCGAGCGTCAGGTATTCGTAGAAGTCGCCGCCAATCGCGCGGCACGGCACCGTGCGGGCGAGGGCCTCGAAATGATCCGACGACCATCCGGGCGGCGGCAGCAGGGCCTGCTGGATCTCGGCCGCAATTCGCAGCTCCTGCTCCAACTTCGTCTTTTCCATCGTTTCACGATAGAGGCGGGCGTTCTCGATGGCCACGGCCGCTTCGGTCGCCAGCGTTTCGACTCCGGCGCGCACGGCGAGGGAGGCGAGGGCCCCCCGTTCCCGGCTATCCAGGTACAGGACGCCGATCCGCTTCTGCTCGGCCAAGCCGTCGGCCTTGTCCACGTAGCGAACCAGCCGGAGCGGAAGGCAGAACACCTGGCGGATTCCAAGGGCGATCGTCCCGGTGTGCACCGCGTGCAGGTCACCGTCGAGCAGGTCCGCGACCACGCGCGTTTCGCCCGTCTGGAATACCTCCTCGGGAATCTTCCGGCTCGTCTCGAACGACTGGCCCGAGAGGGTGATGTGCCCGCGGGACCGCGCAAGTTTGAACTCCAGGCGCCCATCGGCGCCCGCCAGCATGATGAACCCGCGCTCGGCGCCGCTCAGCTCGACGGCCGAGTCGATCACCAGGGCCAACACCTCGTCCAGGACACGGGCGGAGCCCAGCGCGCGCAGCCCCTCGAGCAACGCGGCCACCTGCCGGAGTTCGCTGCCGGCCGAGGTCACCGTGCGATCGGTGAGCGGCTCAGCCTTCTGGAGTTCACCCGGCGGTTCGCCTTCGCAGAGGAACACCATCTCGACGCCGTCGTTCTGGCCCAACCTGATCAGGTCGCCGTGCTCGAGCGCCTGCTCCTTCACCTGCGCGTTGTTCACGAATGTCCCGAATCGCGACTGGCGGTCCCGGAGGATGTACTGTTCCCCGTCCCGCGCCACCTCCGCGTGTTCCCGCGAGATGTCGGCGCCGACCAGCCGAAGGTCGTTGCCGGTCCGTCGCCCGAGCGTGAACAGATCCTTGTCGATCGATACGTAGCGCGACCCGGATTCGTCGCTGATCTTCAGCAGAGCGTCAGGCATGCAGATCTCCACGAAAGAGAGCGCCACTGGCCTTACCGGCGCCTTCGCCAGAACCGCCACACGAACACGACGACCGCCAGACCGGCCACGACCCACGACACGAGCCGGGGCGCCTGCCCGACGGCCGCCTGCGACATGAACAGCGCAGAGAGGATCAGGATCAGCAGTGCCGCGATCACAGGAACCCGGCTGCCCGGCTTCGGGACCTGGCCGGACCTGATCTGGGGTTCGAATGTGGCGTGGCCGCAGCGAAAGCACACCAGCGCCTTGTCAGCAATCTCGGTTCCGCAGTGCTTGCAAGTCATCGATCAATCCATGGGCCTCGATTATAGACCTCGGCCTCGGGAAACCGCCAGACGGCCACACCGGGCGCGTTGAGAGCCGGATCTCTTATACTCACGGCATGATCCCGCTTCGCGACATCATCCCTTCCCGCACGACGCCCTTCGTGACGATCGGGATCATCGCGGTGAACGCGCTCGCCTTCGGCTTCGAGCTCTCGCTGTCGCCGCCGGCGCTCCAGGTCTTCCTCCGGGAGTACGGCATCGTGCCCGCGACGTTCGCGTGGTCCACCCTGCTCTCCTCCATGTTCCTCCACGGCGGGTGGCTCCACGCAATCGGGAACCTGTGGTACCTGTGGATCTTCGGCGACAATGTCGAGGATCGCCTCGGGCACGGGCGCTACCTCGTGTTCTACCTCCTGTGCGGCGCGATGGCCGGTCTGGCCCAGACGCTCGTCAATCCCGACTCCTCCGTGCCCACGATCGGCGCCAGCGGCGCGATCGCCGGGGTCATGGGCGCGTACTTCGTCCTCTACCCGCACTCGCGCGTGCTGACGCTGATCCCGCTGTTCATCTTCGTCGAGATCATCGAAATCCCCGCCGTGTTCTTCCTCGGCTTCTGGTTCCTGATGCAGCTGTTCAGCGGGGCCGGCTCGATCGCGCACACCGCCAGCTCGGAGGGAGGCATCGCCTTCTGGGCACACGTCGCGGGGTTCCTCGTGGGATTGGTGGGCGTCTTCGTCTTCCGCCGGCCTGAACGCCAGCGCGTGGAGTGGTGGAACGAGAAATAGCAGCACCTGCCAGGCGGCCCTGCCTACCGTTTCACCCGATACAACGACGCGTTCTGCCCCCGGCCGCCGATGCGGCGCACCAGTTCGACGCGCGGTTCGCGGTCGAGGAACTCGGTCATCTTCGGATACTCGCCTTCCCTGCAGAACGCGCTGTCGATCGCCACGAACTGAACGCCGCGCTGCTGCAGGAACGTCATGCCGGCCTCGCTGGGGAACCCGCGCAACCTCTTCACCGCCTCACGGAACGACTGGGGAAAGTACCCGCTGCTCCCGTCCACCAGCGTCTGCCAGTGGAACGTCGAGAAGTACAGACTCCTGGCGTCGCGGGTGGCCTCGACGAGGCTTCCGGGAAACGGCAGATCGACCAGCACGGACGGCGGCGCGCCCGAGAAGTAGTCGTAGATTGGCGGCGGCCCGGCGGGCAGTTCGATGAGTTGCAGGTTCGGCCGGTTCTCTACGAGCAGCACCAGCACGCAGGCGACTGGAACGAGAACGCCCGCCAGCCGCGGCACCGCCCTCGCCTGCCGTATCCGCTGAACCCCGTAGCCGGCCAGCACCGCCAATGACAGGCCGACGAGGATGCTGAACCGCGCGGGCACGCGGAGGCCGCGGAACGGCAGCACATAATCCCGCAACGTGGGAAAGACGACGCCGTTCGAGCCGAGCGAGCCGTCGAACGCCACGAGCGCCGCCACCACGTATGCCGCCCGCGCCGGGGTGAGGCGGGGCCAGGCGCCGACAAGCGCGAGCACGACAATCCCGATGCCCGGGAACAGGCTCAACTCCGGCATCCGCGGTCCGTCGAGCCAGCCCCCGTACGTCCGGCTCCGCGTGTGGGCCACCAGATAGCTGGCTGGCGTCGCGCTGTACAGCCGCGCTTCCCAATCCGGCCGCTCACCAAGCTGCGCACGGTTTTGCAAGTACGGAATCGCGACGGGCAGCACCAGGACGACGACGACAGCAGCGGCCGTGGCCCACGGCCGGACGACTCTTCGCGAACGCGGATTGGCCGCGCCCAGGCAGGCCCACACCACCGCCATGACCACCAGCAGAAACAGACCGCAATAGAGTGACGACAGCGTCTGAAGCGCGACCAGGATCCCGGTCACGACGCCGTCGCGCGCGCGCCCGCTCCTGACGGTTCGGTGCAGCATCAGAAGCGCCAGGGGCATCCAGAAGGTGATCTGCAACTCCAGGTGGCTGTAGTGCTCGAAACGGAACGGGTAGAACGCGAACGCCACGCCGGCCACGAGCGCTGCCAGGCGATCGCCTGTCAGCCCGCGGACCAGCGCGTACATCGCGATCCCGGACGCCGCAAACGACAGCAGGAAGAGGATGTTGTAGACGACGACCTGGTGAACCCCGAGCCACAGGAACGGAGCGGCCAGGAGCGCGGTGGCGAGCATCGCATCCGAATAGGCCAGGGTGCGAAGCTCCGGGAAGAACATATTGCCGTCGAACAGGTGCAGCGGATCCCGCGGGAGTTGGTGCGCCACCCAGCTGAGGCGCCAGATCGAGAATAGCGGGTCGCCCAGGTCCGGCACCGAGTGGAGCGCGATCACCTGCTGCCACGCCATTGCCGCGGTCAGGCCGAGAAACAGGAGGACCACCCCGGCCCACTCCACCGCCCGCGGTGCGTCTGGGGTCAGGTCTGGGGCCAGCTCTGACCCCAAGTCCAATCGTGCGCGGACAAAGGCCATCACCCGCGCAGGCCAAGGGTGAAGCGGCACGCCCGGCGCGCGCCAGCGCCGCACGATGACGAGGAGGACGGCCGCGAGGATCGCCCGCGACGGCGTGGCCATCGAGATCCGCAGAAGGGAGCCCTCGAAGTGGAAACCGCCGGTGGCGGCCACGCCGTACGCGGTCAGCAGCAGTCCGACGACGACCAGATCGAGCCACTGCGCGAACCGCTGCCGGCCTTGCCGCCCGGTCCCACCGGGCACGGCGGCCGTCGGCGGCTCCCCGCCACCGGACGCCATGGTCATTTCCCTTCGGTCTTCCCGGTGAAGACGTCGCGTTCAGTGAGTGCCATGTCGTTCATGGTAGAGCAAATCCCCGTCGGGCGCGAGTACGGCACGGGACCGGATTCGGGGCGGTGTTGTGGTGTTCTCAGTGTTCTTCGTGGCAATCCTCGTGCAGAATGGTGAGTCACAACAGGAGCCTGATGCATCCCATCGTCTGGTACATCTCCGGTCACGGGTTCGGTCACGCCTCGCGCGAGATCGAGATCATCAACGCGCTCCGCGATCGGCGCCCCGACATCCCGGTCGTCATCCGAACTGGCGCGCAGCGGTGGATCTTCGATCTGACCTTGCGTTCGCCGGTGGACTTTCAGGCGACCGAGTGCGACACCGGGGTGGTGCAGATCGACAGCCTCCGGCTGGACGAGGCCGAGACCGTCCGCAGGGCCGCGGCCTTCTACGCGGACTTCCCGGCGAGGGTCGAGGCCGAACGCGCCGGCCTGGCGTCGATTGGGCCCGCGCTGGTCGTCGGCGACGTGCCGCCGCTGGCATTTGCGGCCGCGCACGCCGCGGGGATTCCGTCAATCGCGATCGCCAACTTCACCTGGGACTGGATCTACGACGGCTACGAACCGGAGCGGTTCGGGGCGCCCGGGCTCGTGGAACGGATAGCCGAAGCCTGCGCCCATGCCGACCTGTTCTTCCGGCTGCCGATGTGGGGCGGCTTCGAGATGGCACGGCCCGAGGTCACCATCGACCTGCCGCTCGTCGCGCGCCGCTCGACGCGCGACCCGATGGAGACGCGGCGGGCGCTCGGTCTTCCGTGCGACAAGACACTGGTGCTGCTGTCGTTCGGCGGGCACGGGCTCAAAGGGCTGTCGCCGGCGGCGTTCGACAGCTTCGGTGACGAGTACGTCGCGGTGCTGACTGGCCACCTGGAGATGTCTCAGGCGGCGCGCGAGAGCCGTCGCGGCGTGATCGAGTTCGACGAGCAGGGGCTGTACGGCGCGGGCTGGCGGTACGAGGACCTGGTCGCCGCGGTGGACGTCGTGGCGACCAAGCCTGGATACGGCATCATCGCCGAGTGCGCGGCGCACCAGACCGCCCTGCTCTACACCTCGCGCGGGCACTTCATCGAGTACGAGGTGCTCGTACAGGAGATGCCGCGTTACGTGCGATCGCAGTTCATCCCGCAGGACGCGCTCTTCGCCGGCGAGTGGCGCCCCTACCTGGAAGAACTGCTGTCGCAAGATCGTCCAGAGCCGGCAGACGTCACGGGGGCGTCGGTGGCAGCCGATGAGATAAGCAGGAGGCTCTAGCTAGCGGGCCGGACTATGCCTTCACGCAGGTCACGAGCGACCAGATGCGCGGGATGTTCACCTTCTCGATCGACGCGCCGTGAATACCCGCCTGGGCAAGGAACGCGGGCAGATCGATGTCGGCCCTGAACCCGATGTGGATCGTGAACGGCGAGATCAGTCGCTCGATCCGGGAGAGCAGGAAGTTTTGGCTGCGGAAGTGATTGAGGAAGATAATCCGCCCTCCCGGCCGGCACACCCGGCGCATCTCCGCGGCCACCTGGACTGGGTCGGGCACGACGCTGATCACGTAGGACGCGTAGACGATGTCGAACGAGTCA
Organism: Acidobacteriota bacterium; assembly: GCA_025363775.1. Lineage (GTDB taxonomy): Bacteria > Acidobacteriota > Vicinamibacteria > Vicinamibacterales > Fen-181 > FEN-299. The sequence goes on from JANYLG010000062.1 coordinate 33,410, forward strand.
TCGGCGAACTTGAGTGCGGCCGCGTCCATCTCGAGGAGGCGGACATTCGTCATTCCCTTCCGCGCGATGCGGTCCCGGGCCTTCTCGAGCATCGAGGAGGAAAAGTCCACGCCGGTCACCGTGCACTCGCGGGGGTAGAGCGACGCGTTGATCCCGGTGCCCACGCCCACTTCGAGGATGCGATCGCCCGGCATCAGCCCCATGCGCTGAATCGCCCGCAGGCGACCAGGATGCAGCGTGGGGCCGAAGGTCCAGTCGTAGACGGACGCCAGTTTGCCGTAAACGTCCTCGACGAAGTCGTTCTCGACGGCCGTGACCGACAGCGCCCGGCTGGCGGCGTCGAGCGAGGAGAAGTATTCCTGCGTGCGGTCCGACTCTCTCTGTTCGAATAGCGCCATCAACCTCTCCGTGGCCGTCGGTCCAGCCCAATGTCACCTGGGTTTGGATGCAGCCAGCGTCGTTACTGTACTACCGGCTCGGATTAACCGACAAGCGGGAATTGCCCCTTACCGGAGCCCGTCGAGCACCTGGATCGCGATCTGAATCCGCCCGGTCGCGTTCGACACCTGAACGCCCTGGACGCGATCCCTCACGCTGGCTGCGATCTCCCGTGCAATCGCCACGCCTTCGGCGGCGGCCGCGTCGCCCGGCTCGACCGCGCGCATCCTCCGCAGGTACTCGTCGGGCACTCGCACGCCCGGCACTTCGTTGGCCAGGAACTCGGCGTTCCGTAGGCTGTCGAACGGCCACAGCCCGGCAACGATCGGCACCCGGAGATGGGCGACGCGCTTGGTGAACGCGTCGAAGGCGTCGAGGTCGAAGACCGCCTGCGTGATGGCGAACTCCGCGCCCGCCTCGACCTTGAACTCGAAGCGGCGCACCTCGTCGTCCAGGTTCAGCGCCGTGGGATTGACGGCCACGCCGATGTGGTACGCCGTCTGCCGCGTCAGCGCCTCGCCGCCAATGTCCACGCCCTGGTTCAGCCGGTTGACCACGTTGGTCAGGCCGATGGAATCGACGTCGTAGACCCCGGTGGCGAAGGCATAGTCGCCGCGACGTGGCGGGTCGCCCGTCACCAGCAGCAGGTTTCGGATTCCCATGGCGTGCGCGCCAAGAAGATCCGACTCCATGCCGAGCAGGTTGCGGTCGCGGCAGGCGTAATGAAGAACGGTCTCGATCCCGGCCTGCTGCTCGATCAGGACGGCCATCGATACGGCGCTCATTCGGGCAGCGGCCAGCGGTCCGTCGGGGATATTGATCGCATCCACGCCGTGGATCTTCAGCGTGCGCGCTTCCTCGATGGTCGGGAAGAACTCGTGCCCCCTGGGTGGCGTCAGTTCCACGAGGTGCACGAACGTGCCGTGCGCCATCGCGTAGGCCAGCCGCGACTTGCGCTCGCGGGGCACCGGCGACACCGTCGGCTCCCCCACCGCCACGGGGCTGACACGCGCCGTGCCCGCGCGCGGCGCGGCCGAGGCCGAACCCACCGCCAGCCTGATCTGCCGAATGTGCTCGGGCGTCGTCCCGCAGCAGCCGCCGACCAGCCGCACGCCCTTCGAGCTGAACCGCCGGGCGTACGAGGCCATGTACTCGGGCGACGACAGGTAAATCGTCCGCCCCTCGATGTGGCGGGGCTTGCCGGCGTTGGGCTGGGCCGAGAGCGGCACATCGGTGGTTGCGGCAAGGCGCTCAACGGTTTCGAGCATCGCGGCCGGCCCGACGCTGCAGTTGACCCCCACGACGTGGGCGCCGCGACGGACGAGCTCGGGACCGAACTTCTCGGGCGGCGTCCCGTCGAGCGTGCTGCCGTGTTCCTCGATCGCCATCTGAGCGACGATGGGCAACGTGCAGAGGCTGCGAACCGCGGCGATGGCCGCGCCCATCTCGTTCAGATCGCGGAACGTCTCGAGGATGAACAGGTCCACCGGTCCTTCGAGGAGCGCCGAGGCCTGTTCGCGAAAGTACTCCTCCGCCTCATCCACGCCGGTCTTGCCCCATGGCTCGATGCGGATGCCGAGCGGCCCGATCGCGCCGGCCACGTAGGCCTGGTCGCGGGCCGCGTGCCTCGCGGTCCGCGCCCCCGCGATGTTGATGGCCCGAACTTTCTCGGAAAGGCCGAACGACCCGAGCTTGATGCGGTTGGCGCCGAAGGTGTTCGTCTCGAGGACGTCGGCCCCCGCCCGCACGTAGTTCAGGTGGACTTCCGCGACGAGGTCGGGCTCGGAGAGGTTCAGCGATTCGAAGCAGCGGTTGACGAACACGCCCTTCGAGTAGAGCATCGTGCCCATGCCGCCGTCGCACACGAGCACGCGATGATCGATTTCGTCGAGGAAGGGACGGAGCATATCGGCGGTGGCCGCCGTCAGTTCGCGGCCACGAGCAGGTCGGCCTTGTCCCAGATGAAGTCAGTCTTGCTGTAGACGGCCAGCTCGTAGTCCTTGCCCATGAAAATCGCCGACACCGGGCAGGATTCCTCGCAGTAGCCGCAGAAGATGCAGCGTGTCTTGTGAATCTGGTAGGTCCTGGCGTAGCGCGGCCCCGCCTGGACCGTGCCGTCGTTCTCGGCCGCTTCCAGGTAGATCGCGTCGGCCGGGCAGGCCACCGCGCACAACCCGCAGGCCACGCACTTCTCGAGTCCCGTCTCGTCCCGCATGAGCACCTGCTTCCCGCGATATTTCGGGAACACCGGCACCTTCTGCTCGGGGTAGTTGACCGTGACGGGCTTCGTGAAGATATACCGGAGCGTGGTCGCAAATCCGACCAAGAGCGCCTTGACCATCCTGAGGGGCCTCCTGGGCCATGATAACACTTCCGACCTGAACGGTTTGACACGAGCCCGAGGGGTGACGCAAGCTATCCTCCTGGGTGCCACAGGAATCGCACGGCCTCACCGATCAGCAGATCCTGATGACCACGCTGGTCGTCAAGCTCGCGGTCATCGCGCTGATCGCCATCGTCCTCGTCCGGTATCACCGGTTCCGAGCCATCCTGCTGACCGAGCGCCGTGCCTGGCCAGACCGGCTCGTGTTCGCGCTCAGCCTCGGCATCCCGATGGGCGCCGGTGTCGTCGCTCGTCTGCTGCTGGGGTACAAAGCGGCCGACTTGACGCTCGAGGCGACGTTTCTGGCCGGGCTGATTGCCGGCCCTTACGCCGGCGCGCTCGTAGGCGTGATGTGCGGCCTGCCGCCGATCTTCGCCGGGGAATTCGGATCCCTTCCCTTCGCCGTCGGCTGCGGCTTCGCGGGCGGCGGTCTTCGCGAGCTCTGCCCCAAGCCGGACATCTGGCATTTTTCCCCCTTCGTCTTCACGAGCCTTCATCGCCGGGTGTGGCACTCGATGCGGACGCTCCAGGTCGACTGGCAGGTGGTGCTCGTCCTCGCGCCGATCGGCATGGAGGCCATCCGCCTGGCCATCGGACATCGCTTCGGCGTGCATCGCCTCTTCCACCTGGAAGCCACCAACGACTGGACGACGATCCTGCTGATCATCGCCACCGTGCTGGCCATCGCCATCCCGATCAAGATCTGGAACAGCGCCCGGATCGAGCACCAGCTCATCGAGCAGGAGAAGCTGTTGATGGCCGCCCGGATCGAGGCGCTGTCGAGCCAGATCAACCCGCATTTCCTGTTCAACACCCTCAACTCGATCTCTTCGCTCATCCGGTCGAAGCCCGAGACCGCGCGGATGCTGATTGGCAAGCTCTCGAACCTGCTCCGCCAGCGCCTCAAGAGCCGGGACCATTTCGTCACGCTGCGCGAAGAGCTCCAGTCAATCGATCAGTACCTGGACATCGAGGTGGTGCGCTTCGGACCGCAGCTCCACGTCGCGAAGGACATCAGTCCCGACACCCTCGACCTGAGAGTGCCGTCGATGATCCTGCAGCCGCTGATCGAGAACTCGATCAAACACGGCCTGACGGCCAAGCTCGGCGGCGGCACCGTCACGCTCCGGAGCTTCCGCTCCAACGACCAGATGATCATCGAGGTCGCGGATGACGGGTTTGGGATGTCGGCGGAGCAGTTGCAGAAGGCGATGTCGGCGGGCATCGGGCTGAGCAACGTCAACGAGCGCCTGAGCGTCACCTATGGCGCCAACCACCAGCTGACACTGACGAGCGCCGCGGACACGGGAACCTGCGCGCGCATCGAGATTCCCCTCCAGGCGGCCGTCCAACGGGTCGGCGCCTGACGATCGATCGAGGAACGACATGGACCTTCGAGCCCTGGTGGTCGATGACGAGCAACTGGCCCGGGACGAGCTCTGCTTCCAGCTGGGGCAGCTCGGCGGCGTGGAGATTACCGGCCAGGCGGGGAACGGGGTCGAGGCGATTGACGCCATCGAGCGGCTCCGCCCGGACGTCGTCTTCCTCGACATCCAGATGCCCGGGTTGAGCGGGTTCGAGGTGGCGAGGCGCGTAGTGGCCCTCGGCCTGAGCACCCACATCGTATTTGTGACGGCGTTCGACCAGTACGCCCTCGAAGCGTTCGAAGTCAACGCGGTCGACTACCTCCTGAAGCCGGTGGAGCCGGCCCGCCTCGAACAGGCCCTCCAGCGTGCCCGCCGGAGGATCGACGCGAAAGCCCCGTTGAACGAGCACATCGAGAAAATCGTCAAACTCGTGGGTGACCGGCAGCAGTGGCGGGGCCAGGTCGCCGTCAAGGTGGGAGAACGATTTCTGCTGGTCCAGACCGATGATATGATCTACGCGTCCTTGAATGAAGATACGATATCCATAGTGACGGGACAAGTGTCCGGAACCTCGAATTACCGGACGCTCGACGAGCTGCAGGCGCGCCTCGACCCGGACGTCTTCTGGAGGGTGCATCGCTCTCATCTGGTGAACATCAACAAGATCAAGGAGATAGTCCCCTGGTTCAGCAGGAATTACATCCTCAGGATGAAGGACGGGAAGGGCACGGAAATCCCGGTGAGCCGGTCGCAGACCAAGCGGCTGCGGGAGTACCTGAAACTGTAGTCGCGGATGAGGCGTTGCCGACGCCCGCGCCGGTCCAGGCGCCGCCCCCGGCACCGGAGCCGTCCGCCCGCCCGATACAACCCGAGCCTTGGCTGCCGTGGGCGTCCTCCCCGCCGGAGTGGTCGTCTGCCGTGACGCCGGTCATCGCCCCGTCGGGCCGCAGCACGCGACCGTGGCCGAAGCGTGGAACCGTCTCCGGCACGGTGACGCTGACGCGCATCCGGGAAGAGATCTGGGCGTGGATCAAGACCGTCGCGTCGGCAGCCGTCTACGCGGTGCTCATCGTCACATTCGGGTTCCAGGTCGCGAGGGTTGAGGGGATGAGCATGGCGCCCACCCTCGAGGATCAGGACCGGTTGATTGTCAACAAGTTGATCTACCGGATCAGTTCCCCGCGAAAGGGCGACATCGTGATGCTCTATTACCCGGTGAACCCGGACAAGTCGTTCGTGAAGCGGGTGATCGCGGAGGAAAACGACCTGGTCCGCATTGTCGATGGCCGCGTCTACGTGAACGACGTGCCGCTCGACGATGACTACGTGCCGAGCCAGTTCCGCAGCCACGAGGACTGGGGACCGCAGATGATCCAGGAGGGGTACTACTTCGTGATGGGCGACCACCGGAACAACAGCTCCGACAGCCGGCACTGGGGGATGGTGCCGAAGAAGTACATCATCGGCAAGGTGCAGGTGCGGTGGTGGCCGATTCCCGAGGCGCGGGTCTTCAACTAGTTGTCACGACCGGATCAGGCGACGAGGCGTAAATCGTGTCAATCACCGACCGCCAGCGCTGCTCCACCACCTGCCGACGGACCTTCATCGTCGGCGTCAGTTCTCCACGCTCCATCGTGAATTCGGTGGGCAGGAGCGCGAAGCGCTTCACCCGCTCGAACTGCGCGAGACTGCCGTTCAGCCGATCGAGCACCTCCTGGTAGAGCCGCAACACCTCGGGGTGGCGCACCAGTTCCTCGCGTGACGCCGCGTGCAGATTCATCGCTTCGAACCGCGCCTCGAGCTTCGCGAAGTCGGGCACGAGCAGGGCGGCCGGAAACTTCCGCTGTTCGCCGATCAGCACAGCCTCGGACACGAGCGGGTCGGCTTTCAGCAGGTTTTCGAGCGGCTGCGGGGCAATCTTCTTGCCTCCCGACGTCACGATCAGGTCTTTCTTGCGGTCGGTGATCGTCAGGTACCCGTCGTCGCTGAGCTGCCCGATGTCGCCGGTGTGGAGCCAGCCGCCGGCGAGTGCCTCGGCCGTGGCTTCGGTGCGTTGGTAGTAGCCCTGCATGACATTGGGCCCGCGCACGAGGATCTCGCCGTCGGAACCGATGCGGACCTCCACGCCCGGGAGCGGCTTGCCCACGGTTCCAAGCCGCGGCGCGTCGGGCGGGTTCGCCGTGATGCCGGGCGAGCTTTCCGTCAGCCCGTAGGCCTCGAGGATTGGCAGGTTGATGGCGAAGAAGAACTCGCCGATCTTCGGCGAAAGCGGCGCGCTGCCCGACACGAGAAAGCGGAGGCGTCCGCCGGTGCGCTGACGCACCTTGGCAAAGACCAGGCGGTCGGCAATAGCGCGTTTCACGCCCAGCAGCGCCGGCGGCTTGCCACCCGCAAACCAGATGCGCGTGTAGTCGTAACCCACGCCGATCGCCCACGTCGCCAGCGCCTTCCGCACTCCAGTCAGCTTGTTCAGCCCTTCATGGATCGCGTCATGGAACTTTTCCCACGCCCGCGGCACGCCGGTCATGACCGTCGGCTTCACGCGCTGGAGGTCGCGCGCCACGCTGGTCATCGTCTCGGCGAAGTAGACGCTGGCGCCGTCGAACAGGCTGCGGAACAGGACCACCCGCTCGAACACGTGGCTGAGCGGCAGGAACGACAGGAGCCGGTCTGACGAGTCGAGCCCGATCCACCCTTTCGTCGCGATGACGTTGGAGATGATGTTCCGGTGGGTCAGCATGACCCCTTTCGGATCGCCGGTCGTGCCCGAGGTGTAGACGATCGTCGCCAGCGAGTTCGGCTGGACACGGGCGGCCGTCTCACGGTAGCGGTCCGCCGCGCCCGGGTCGGTGGCCAGCATCTTCTCGCCGGACGCGATCACCCCGGCAATCGTCAGCACGCGGAACGGCCCGCCCTCGGCGTCCCCGTCCATCACGATCACCGCCTGGAGGTCGTGGACGCCGGCGTTCACCTCCATGATCTTCGCGACCTGCGCCGCGTTGGAGACGATGGCGAACCGCGATGCGCTCTCGCCCAGGATGAACCACATCTGCGGCGCGGAGAGCGTCGGGTAGACGGGGACGGTCACGGCGCCGGCGGTCAGGACGGCCAGGTCGCTGATGACCCACTCGGGCCGGCTCTCGCTGACGAGGGCGACGCGGTCTCCTGGCTGAAGACCCAGGGCGCTGAGGCCCAGGCTCAGCGCGCGCGTCTGGTCGAAGAACTGTTGCGTAGACAGCTGACGGGAGCCGTTCTCCTCGCAGCGGCAGACAAAGTCCGGCTTGGGGAACAACTCGACGCAACGGAAGGGCAAGTCAGAGAGTGTGAGCTGGTCGTTGGTTTTCACACGAATGCGGATTCTACTCAGTACCCGGCGTCCTTGTCCACTACGTTCGTCAGCGCCTCGCCGCGCAGGTAGCGGCCGAGGTTTTCCGCCAGCAGACCCACCGCCAGAGTCCAGTAGTCGTCGCGGAACGCCGACGTATGCGGCGTAATCAGGACGTTCGGCAAATCCCAAAGCGGGCTCGATGAGGGCAGCGGCTCGTGCTCGAACACGTCGAGAGCCGCCCCGGCGATGGTTCCGCGCTCGAGCTCGACCACGAGTTCGTCCTCCCGCACGAGTTTGCCTCGCGAGACATTGATGAACACGGCATCAGGCTTCATTCGCCGCAGCTGATCCGTTCCGATCAACCCGCGCGTGTCGCCGGTCAAGGGCGCTGCCAGCACCACCACGTCGGACTGCCCGAGCAACGCGTCCAGTTCCGTGTGGGGATAGACGACTGACACGCAGGACGGACGCCGGGCCAGCACGTTCCGGCGGACGGCCACCACGTCCATGCCGATCGCGAATGCGAGCTCCGCAATCGCGGTGCCGATCGCGCCGAGTCCGATGACGCCCATCCGTCGCCCGCGAAGCAGGCGGAACTTCGCCTGCCCCTCCTTCGTCCAGCTGCGGTCAGCCTGCCGCCGGATGGCCAGGTGGATCTGCCGGAACAGCACGATGGCTACCGCGATGACATGCTCCGCCATCGCATCGCCGTGGATGCCGCGCGCGTTGGTGAGGACCACCGCGCTGGCCCGCAGTTCCGGGAACAGCAGGCCCGCCACCCCAGCCGCCGGGCTCTGGATCCATCCAAGCCTGGTCGCGGCGGCAAATTCGTCCGGCCTCAGGTGCGAGAGGAAGGCGATGTCGGCGTCCGGCAGTTCGCGCAGCCGATTGGCCAAAGAAGGCGCGTTGACAATCGTGATCTGCGGGAACAGGCGCTGCAGGCGATCGACCTCAGGAAGGGGGAGCGTCCAGGCGGGGTCCGAGTAGATCGAGGTGACGACCTTCATCCCCTGCGCCACTCTCCGGACCTGCCGCCCCGCTTCTCCATCAGCCTGATCTCGCCGATCACCATCGTCTTGTCCACGGCCTTGACCATGTCGTAGATCGTCAGCGCCGCAACCGACACGGCCGTCAGCGCCTCCATCTCGACCCCGGTCTGTGCGCTGGTGCGGGCGCGGGCTTCGATGTCGTAGCCACCTCGCGTCGGCGTCAGCACGATGTCCACATACGTCAGCGGGAGCGGGTGGCACAGCGGGATCAGGTCGGCAGTGCGCTTGGCCGCCATGATCCCGGCCAGGCGCGCCGTCTGCAGCGGGTCGCCCTTGGCGATGCGTCCGGCGCGAATCAACGCCAGGGCCGCGGGGGCGATGGCGATGTGCCCGCGCGCGACTGCCTCCCGGGCGGACGTGGCCTTCTTGGTCACGTCCACCATCCGGATACCGCCCCCGGCATCGACGTGCGACAGGCGTGTGGTCGGAGACTTACTTCGTTTTGCCATTGGCTGTCGTCGCCAGAAAGTAGGCCAGCCCGTCGAGGGAGACGGTGAGATCGACGTTCTTCAGCTTGATCCCCGGCGGCACCGTCACCGTGGCCGGCGCAAAGTTGAGGATGGCCCGCAGCCCCGCCGCCACCGCGACGTTCACCACCTGTTGCGCGACATGCGCGGGCACGGCAATCATCGCGATGCGGATGCCTTCCTTGCGGACGACGGTTGGCAACCGGCGGATGTCGAAGATCGGCACTCCACCGCGCGACTTTGTCCCGACCTTGACCGCCGCGCGGTCGAACAGGGCCACCGGCACGAAGCCGTCCCTCGGGAAGCCGGGATAGTCTGCGAGTGCCTGACCGAGGTTGCCGGCGCCAATCACCGCGACCCGGATGGGATCGCCCAGGCCGAGCACCTTCCGAAGATGCGCGGCCAGGCCGTCCACCGAGTAGCCGACGCCGCGGACGCCGAACTCGCCGAACCACGCCAGATCCTTGCGGAACTGGGCCGCGTTCAGGTGAAACTGGGCGGCGAGCGCGTGCGACGAGACGGTCCTGACGCCGCTGGCGGCCAGGTGACCCAGGCAGCGCACGTAGATGGAAAGACGATTGGTGGTCAGCTCGGACACGTGTTCGCTGGCCGTTCGGTACTTGTTCTGGGATGTCACAAGGTTGTCGCGATTGTACGGAACGTGTTCGCCCGAGGTCAAGCGCAGTTCCTCGCCGGCCGCCCGACTGGCCGTTCGCTCGCCACAATCCGCCAAACGCGTGCTAAGATGCGCCGTCATGACACAGCCATCTTCCGACCAGAAAAGTCAATCCGACTTCCAGCCGCTCGTGCCCGACAACTCGACGATGAGCGAGTTCACGTTCCGGGCGCTCGTGCTGGGCCTCGTGATGTGCGTCGTGCTCGGGGCCGCCAACGCGTACCTGGGCCTTCGGGCCGGCATGACGATCGCCGCCACCTATCCCGCGGCCGTGATCGGCATGGCTGTCCTGCGCCTCTTCAAAGGCAGCGTGCTCGAAGAGAACTTCGCCCGGACGGTCGGCTCGATCGGCGAGTCGGTGGCCGCCGGCGCCATCTTCACCATTCCGGCATTCGTCATGCTGAAGCTCTGGAAGTTCGACTCGGCGCACATGTTCCAGGAATACATCCTGGCCTCGTGCCTGATGATCCTTGGCGGCCTCCTCGGGATCATGTTCGTCACGATCCTCCGCCGCGTGATGGTGGAAGACCCGGGCCTGCCCTTCCCCGAATCGGTGGCCGCAGGCGAGATCCACAAGGCCGGCCAGAAGGGAGCCGAGGCGGCGCTGCAACTGTTCCGCGCGATGGGCGTGGGCGCGGTCGTGCGGTTCCTCGACGGGTTCGGCATCTTCCGCTCGTCGAACGATTTCGCAGTCGGGATCGGCACGCTCGATCGGAGCTTCGTGAAGCTCGGCCTGACCGATGCGGCCGTGAAGGTGCGGACCGGCGGGATTACCAGCTTTTCGGCACCCGCGGTCACGCCCGCCTACCTGGGCGTCGGCTACATCATCGGGCCCGAGCTGGGCGCGTTGAACTTCGCCGGCGGCCTGCTTGCGTGGGGCCTGTTCGTGCCACTGCTCGTCTACTTCGTCGGGCCGACGCTGATCGATCAGTACCTGGCGCTCAACAACGGCAACGAGGCGGCTGCGTGGGCCGGCATCGTCGCACATCTCTACCGCTTCATCGTCCGGCCGATTGCGGTGGGCGGGATGCTCGTCGGCGCCTGCTTCACGCTGTTCAAGATGCGGAAGAACCTGATCCTCGGCATCAAGCGCGGCATTGCCGACGTCAAGAAATCGTCGGCGGCCCAGGCGGCCACGCAGCGGACGCAGCAGGACCTGTCGCTGAGGATCGTCGGCGTCGCCATCGCGGTCATCGTGGCCCTCATGGTGACCCTGTACTTCTATTTCACGCACTCGCTCCTGTCCGCGGGCGTCGCCGCGCTGGTCATGTTCGTCACCGGGTTCTTCTTCGCGGCGGTCTCGGGCAACCTCGTCGGGATGATCGGATCCTCGAACAATCCGCTGTCGGGCCTGACGCTGGCCACCGTGGTCGTCGCGGCGCTGACGATGGTCATCGTGGGCGCGAAGGGGGATGAAGGCGTGCTCGCGGTGCTCGCGGTCGCCGCGATTGGCTGCGTCTCTTCGGCCGTGGCGGGCGAGATGCTGCAGGACCTGAAGGTCGGCCACATCCTGGGCGGCACGCCCTGGAAGATGCAAGTGGGCGATGTCATCGGCGTCATCTTCGCGGGCGCCGTGCTGTTCTTCCCGCTCTACCTGATGCACACCTCGGACATCGCGCAGTTCGGCGAAGCGGTAGGCGGCTTCGGCGGCAAGACCTACGCGGCCCCGCAGGCCGGCCTGATGGCGGCGCTGTCGTCCGGCATCGTGGGCGGCGAGATGGCGTGGCCACTGGTGCTGGTCGGCATCGCGATGGGCTTCTCATTCATCCTGATCAAGGTGCGCAGCCCCATGCTGTTCTCGGTCGGCATGTATCTGCCGCTCGAGACGACCGCGGCCATCTTTGTGGGCGGCATGGTGCGCGGGATTGTGGACAAGATGCGCGACAGGCGTGGCTACAACGCGGCGCAGAAGGCGCGCGTGGAGAACGCCGGAGTACTGGCGGCGTCGGGTCTGATCGCCGGAGAAGCCCTGGTCGGGCTGTTCATCGCGGCCGTGGTCGGGCTTCGAGCCGAGCACAAATTCTGGCACGCGTCGGGCTTCGAGAGCCTGGTGCCATGGATGGCCATCCCCGTGCTGGCGTTCCTGGTCTGGTACCTGATTGCGGTGCCGCTGCGCAAAGCGGGCGATGCCGATGAGCCGGCTCCGCCAACGGCAGTGATGTAAACGGAAGTCGGGAGACAGGGCGAGGCACGCCTCGCCCGTGCCACGGGCCCGTCAGGGGACAATCCGGAACGCGGCGAACACCTTCTGCGTCGTCGTCCCCTGCATAATCGTCGTCTCCAGCACGTAGTCGCCGATGCTGAGCGGCGCCAGCGTCACTTCACCCGACACGATCTTCGCGCCGTCCTCGTCGCGCTCGCTCGCGGTGACCGGCACGCTCAGCGGGTTACCCGCGCGATCGAGCAACCGCACCGCGCTCGACGTCATCGGTCCCGCGACGACCACCTCCACCTTCACCCGTTCCTGCCGCCGGAAACGCAGGTCACCGGCCGGCATCCAGGCCGGCCCGCTGAACGGGCCGCGCCGGAAGATGACCGGCTGGCCGACCGCCACCGCGCCTGTCGTCGGCCACTTCGGCACCGTCACGTGCAGCGTTTCCGTACTCCCCAGCGTCGTCCCGGTCGGCTTGCTGCTCACGCGCAGCGTGTAGTCCCCCGCCGTCTGACCGGCCGGCACCATCACGCGCATCACGAAGCTCCGCGCCTCGCGCGTCAGGGTCTGGCGCGCGGTCTCGAGGTTGGCCTTGTCGGGCGCCGTCACCGTGACGTTCACCTCGGCCCCTGCCTTCCACTGCTCGTCCCGCGTGGCAATCGCCGGGTCCCATTCGCCCACGAGCCACAGGGCCGGTCGCATGGCGCCGTCCGCGCCCGCCACCCACGTGTAACCCACCTGCGCATGAACCGTCGCATCCGCGCGGATCTTCCCGAGCCCCGACACGGCGCCGGCCACCGGGGAGGCCGGGCTCCCCGGCGTCGTCGTGGCGCTGGCGCGCGACGCCACTTCTTCCTTCGTCGCCGCACGGTATCCGCGCCGCGCACGGATATCGACCCCGGGACGCTTCACGCGCACCTTGATCGCTCGGAACCGCCCGTCGAACTTCGTGTTGGTCGAGTAGTAGCCGAGCAGGTAGTAGGACGTCAGGTCGTCGATGACACGCCGCAGCCCGCGGTCGATGTCGTTGCTGTTGACGATGGCGATGCCGTCGGTCGCGCCCGCAAGGGTCTGCAGCGAGTTCAGCCGGGAGCTCAGCCGGCTGGCGTCGGTCGTCACGTCGATCATCTCGTCGGCCAGCGACGTGTCGAACACCACGAGGCCGCGCGGGTCGAGCGGGTAGAAACTGACGTTGGCCCGATTCGCGTCATCGAGCATGGTGCGAAAATCGCGGGCGTGGTCTTCCTGCGACAACCGGAAGCGGTCGGCATCGCAGCGGGCCTGGAACTGAGAGCCGGCATTCGCCTGCCCGGCAGTGGTCCGCGTGAGCTGGGTATTCGGCTGATAGAGGAGCCAGCCCTCGCTGACCGCCAGCACCGCCTTCCGTTCCTCGCGGATGCCTCCCAGGTGGACCACCAGTTCCTGGAGTGAGTCGAGCGTGATTCGCTCGCGGCGCCGCTGGATCATCTCGCGCGCGATGGCCGACATCCGGCCCGTCTCGCCGAGCCCCTGCGGGTAGCACTGCATGTACTGCTCTTCGATCGGATCGAACTGGATGATCGAATCGCGCCGGCTCCAGCGGTAGAACTTGTCCACCAGTTCCTCTACGCTGGCCGTGCGCCGGGCGAACGTGACCGTGGATGCCGGCAATTCCGGCGTCGTGACGGCAATCAGATCGTCTTGGCCGAGCGCCCGCGTCAGGAACCGGATCAGCGCGTCGCGCACCGACATCGCGCCCGATTGCGAGATGTGATACGTGTCGAGGTAGAGGACGAAGAGGCGCGCCTTTGAATCGGCGGCCATCTCGCGCGACTGCGTCACGGTATTCGGATCTCGCGCGCTGGCTCTGTCCTGCTGAGTCGGCGCCTGGACCACGATGTGTTCGAACGTCTGGATCTGCTGGGGGACGTTGTCCTCCAGCACCTCGAACTCCTCCTTCCGGAGGTCGACGATCGGTTTCCCGCCGGCGGTCGGATAGACGTCCACGCGGACGAAGTTCGCTTCGGCGCGGAACACCTGGCGCTGATCCTGGGGCGCCTGCCCCTGGGTGGCGGGAGGCTTCTGAGTGGCGGGTGGCGGGGGCTGCTGCTGCCCCTGGGCCAGCACGAGCGAACCAAAAGCGGCGGCCAGCGTCGCAACCAGGAGTCTGAGAGTGATACCGGCAGCGGACGAGGCGACGGTCGATGACGGCATAAGTGTCCTTGGCGGGTCACGAGGGCTTCGAGATCTTCTTCAGCTTTGCACAATCGGCGCCAGATGCTGATAGCCGATCAGCAGGCAGCGGACAGCGGGTAACGAAGAGGGCTGCCAGCTGTCAGCTGTCAGCTGCCGGCTATTCGGATCATCTCTTCGATCTGCCCACGCGCCATGGCAATCAGCCGGTCACGGTCGTCCAGCGTCATCCCGGTGGTGTCGATCGGTTCGCCAATGCGGACATCGACCGTCACCGGCCGAATCAGGCGGCTACCTTTGTACATGGCGGCCTGCCCCCCGAGAATCGCGACAGGTACGAGCGGCACCTGTGCCTTGATCGCCATGATGAAGCCGCCTTTCTTGAACGGCAACAGCTCGCCGGTGCGGCTTCGCGTGCCTTCCGGGAACACCAGGAAGGAATGGCCTCGCTCGACTGAGGCCGCTGCCTGATCGACCGCGTGCTGGGACTGTTCCGGGTTCTGCCGTTCCACCGGGATGAACCCGGCCATCCGGGCCGCCTGGCCGAGGATCGGCATCTTGCCGAACTCCACCTTGTAGAGCGCGTGGAGGCGCGGGTGCAGGAGGTGAAACAGCAACGGGGCATCGATATTGCTGGTGTGGTTGGCGCAGTAGACGGCGGCGCGTCCCCGCGGCAGCCGCCCCTGGCCGACGGTTCGGTGCGTGATGCCAGAGACGGCAAGGCCGAGTCCGACGCCGCCGTGTAAGAGCACGTAGAGGAGATCGGGACGATTGAAGAGCCACGCGATCAACAGCCCCGGCGGTCCCACCAGCAGCGTGTAGGCCGAGATGGCGACATACGTCGCGAGCGACCGGCTGGCGGCGACCATCAGCGGGATGCCACGAAGCGGCACTGGGACGGCGGCTGTTGAACCGACCACGGCGGGACGGTAATCGGCCCTGAATGTCATCAGTCGCATGATACTCGAAAGGCCCGGACCGACTGGGGATCCAGGCCTTTCAGCTGTCGGGGCAGAACATCTTCTGCCCCGACCGGGATGGCGATCGCTCGTCTACGACGCCCGGACGGCGCGCCGCGCGACGACGGGAACCGGAACCCGCAACAGCGTCTTGGCGGCCACGGCGCGTGCGGCCACGCGCGTACGCGCGGTCAGTGAACGGTCGAGCGCGCGATCGACGCGCGCCTCGATGACCGGCTGGCCTTCATGGAGCACTTCAGAGATCTCGGAGACCACCAGGAACCTGGCGCGGTCGAGCATGCGCTTCTCGCGGAACGACAGGTTCTTCGACTTGCTGAGGAGCGTGAGGCTCTTCAGCACGTCGGCCACGTCGTAGACCAAGCCGCTGCGCATTTTTTCCGAGTTATCCTTGAACCGCCCCTTCCAGTTCTGCTGGGTGTCGATCTTGCCGTCGCCGAGGAGGCGAAACAGGCGATCGACTTCGGTATCGCCAATGGCGCGGCGCAGGCCCACGCACTCAACGTTACCAACAGGCACGAGCACCGTTGTCTCGTTCGAGGTGATGCGGAGGGAATAGAAGCCGCAGGTAGTGCCGAGAATGGTTTTTTCTTCTATACGCTCGATGACGCCGAGACCGTGATTTGGGTAAATGACCTTGTCGCCGATCTGGAATGTCACGTGTCCCCCGATCTTAGGAAGGGTTTCGTCAGGAGGCGATGGGATCTCGACTGACAATCAGTATACAGGACGGCACGAGAAATCGCAAGAGAACTGGCCACAATTCCGTGACTTTCGCCTTACGTCCGCTTTCCGTAACCGCACACCCGAATCCCCCAGGACGCTCGAATCGGCCGCTTCTTGTTGGTGTGTATCGACTTAGCGACTAGTTGAGCCTCGGCTCCGCGGCTCGCAAGTCCTTGGGGCTCTCTCTGCTGCCTGGCCCATTAGTAGGGGTGCTGCCATCCTCGTTCTGCATCGAACGTCGTAAGTCGGTGCTGACGACGAGGGGTCGGGAACGGACGGTTCTGACTGAACGGTTTGGGCGAGGCGCGCGGCCGCGGTATACTGTCATTCCTCTCCGAGTGCCGGAGTGGCGAAACTGGCAGACGCGCGGGACTCAAAATCCCGTTCCCTTCACTGGGAGTGTGGGTTCAATTCCCTCCTCCGGCACCAACAAGTCGATCCCCTTCACGCACTTAGCGCGATCACCGCTCCAAACAGTCCCGTGCGTGGCGACGCCCGTGGGGCAACCGTGGGGCAATTCGCGGGAAACCACGAGGCTGGCCAGGGTGGGCCGAGCGGACAGAAACCGGCCTCTGGTGCAGACGAGATCCCGCCTGTGGCAAGGTGGCCAGCGGGATGGGGGGAGTAAGCCTCGGCGCCATCGAGCGGACGGCCCGCGGGGCGGAGCGCTGACAACCGACTCAACCACAGTGACGAGCAGCGCTCGGCCGCCGTTTGGTGCTGCACGGATCAGCCGTCGTCGGATTTGCTACTCGCGGTCAGCAGGACGGCGCGAATGGCTGGATCCACAGCGTGCTTCAGCGCGCCGTAGTACTTGGCCGCCTCGGGGTGTTCACGCAGCACTTGCGCGACACACTTCGCCGCAGGGCCGTGAAGCGACGAGATCCAGTCTCTGCTTTTTCCCGCTTGGTCCCACCGGTCCCATCGGGGCTCGTGGCGAAAGAGAACCGCGCAGGCATCTTCCAGCAAATCCAGTGTGCCCGCGTCGGCCGCGGCTTGCGCGACGCGCTGCATCCAATGCAAGGGAACGTTGTAGTAGTTGAAATCCCGTCGGCCCCAATTGATGTCCTGCAGGTGGGTGTCCATCAAGTCAAGGAGTGTGCGCGCGGCGACAGGGTCCTGTTGCACAAACAAATCGAGCCCCGGTCCAGACAGCTGGGCGACATCGTCGATGAAGAAGGCGTCATCATGCTCGTAGTCTTGTGCTGCTCGGAGGACAGCGACGGTGGCTTGGGCATCGCCGCGTTTAGCCGCGGCAAGTGTCGCGTCTGAAATGCCAGGTATGGCAGGAAGTTCCGTGGTTACGTAAGAGAGCAGCTCCAGCACCCGTTCCATCTCCTGCGGTCGCTTACTCGGATCGTTGTCCGTTAGAAGGCGAACAAACCGTCGCCACGGTTCGGGAGCGACCAGGTCGTTGAGGGGCATTGGCCAGGTGCCTGTGGTGGCCCATGCTGCCAGGCGGCCCAGGCTATAGGAATCCCACGCGAAGCCGGCTGCATGCGCGTCGGAGTAGGCCTCCGGCGGAGCGAATCCTTCGGTACCGAGGAAGGCGCCAACCTGAGTGTGCTCCGCTGTCGTGAGCCCTTGCGGGCGACGAACCAATCCCCAATCCGCGACTACCCACCGTGACCCGTGCGCGTCGTTCAGCCGCAGGACGTTGCTTGGCTCAATGTCCCGATGGACATGGCCCGACGCGTGCGCGGCTTTTAGGCCCAGCGCACCATCACGGAGTGCTGTGGCGAGAACGTCAGTGCTCAGAGGCAAGGCGAGGCCATCCAAAGTCGTCTCGGCTAGCGGCATCGTGAACCACTGGTACGCGTCGCGATCGAAGTCGAGCACTGGCATGACGTTGAGGTGCTGAATGACGGACTGCACCTGGATCTCTCGACGCATTCGGTCACCCGCCGCCGTGATCGCGTCGTTCCTGCGCTTCAATGCGACGACTGCACCCGTATGTCTGTGCTCGGCTCGGAAGACATCGCCTCGCCCGCCGATGCCGACGGGCTTCGCATCTAGACGGTACAGGTCGTGGTAGTCCGACATGGTTCAACACGCCCCTCGCGAGTGATTGCCGCCCAACGCCCACCGCTTCAGCCGCGGCGCCTCATGATCGCGCTCGGTGTCAGGTTCAGCG